>JAJRQN010000049.1 GCA_024280235.1 Bacteroidota bacterium
ATCTCCCACTTATACTGGAGGTAATGCAGAAATATTCCCGCCAGAAATACCCATGGCTTAAAGGTAAAAATATTATCTTTGAGGGAGCTACCTATTCGTAATAAATACGGGTGGTTGTTTACCGTGAAAATCTATGATAAATATTATTTCAACTTTATCTATCATATACCAGACAAGTATTTGAAAGATATATTTCTAACAATTGGCAGAAGATTCAGAAGTGATTTTTCGGGGGAACAAGTAAATAAATCATTGCGCATAACAAAATATCGTATTGAATTAGTTGCGTTTAACCAAAAAAATTTGTATCTTTGACCAGATTCATATTCCAAACTTAGAAACTATTAGCATGAATCCTGTACGGACTCATACCAATATCTTTACCGACCGAAAAAGACCTCTTTTTCGTGCTGTTTATCTCTTTTGTGCCTTACCATTTATTTCTCCAACGCGGTTATTAACCATCAAAAGACAAAAACCATGAAAAAAATTTACTTTATCATTACATTGGTAATGGCTACTTTCACTTTGCATGCGCAAAGGTGGATAAACCTAACCTACACCAATACCGTAACAAGCATTGCACGTACCGGTACTTCCTGGTGGGTAGGCACCACCGGTGGTCTGATGAAATATGACACAGCCGATCAATCGGTTACCCTTTATAACTGTGGCAATTCCGAACTGCCGGCTGACTATATCAACGACTTAACCGTGGACGACAACGGAACCCTTTGGGTGGCTACTCATAATGGCTTAGCCCGCCATGAGAACGGCCCGCAGTTTTCCGTTTTTTCTCCTGCTACCGGAAGTTTGTACTCTAAAAATGTGTTGTTTGCCCGATACGAAAAAGGCAAAGGCCTCTGGATAGCTACCGATACCGCACTTACTTTTTACGATGGAAATACCTGGTTGCACTATTTTGAGGATGATCAGGGAAACAAACTGGAGAACATTAGCTACATCTATCCCGTGCCTGGTTATGGAGTGATTTATGCCAATGATAATCAGATAAAATCTCTGGATCATAACGGCAAATTTTCAGATTCACAGTTCCCCGGAACAGGTGCTCGGGGAATTGCTTATGATGCCATGAACAACCTTTACGTAGCTGACTGGAATGCTAATGGTGGATTTTACGAGCAAACCTCCTCATGGAATTATTTCGACAGGGATAATTCACCCCTTCCTGACAATCAAATCTATGATGTACGCAATGATGGGCGAATGAATGTCTATTTTCTCCACAACAACGGTTTTTCCATGAAAACAGGTTCGGGAAACTACTGGAACATAGAAACGGAAAATACTGATAACCGGCTGGATGGATTAATTACCACAGCTATTTATCCTGATACCATCGGTGCGTTGGGGTTGGCGGGCGGACTACTGCCTTATACCTTTAAAGAAAGCTATGATGGTGGATATTCCTCCTACTTTACCTTTTCCTCCGTCGTAAACCTGAACAAGAGTGATCTGGAATCCAATAGTGTATGGAGTGTGATTTTCAGAAACGGAAAAAAATATATCGGCACGAGAAGCGTTAGCATATGGGATGTCGATAATCATCTCATAAAGAGATATAACTCAGTATCAAACAATCCGATAGGGTCAATGGATGTAGATATTTTCGGAAGAATTTGGTGTGCCGACAGAGGTTCCCGGAATGAAGGAACAGGAACCAGTTTCGCCATGATAGACCATGGAAAAGTTACCGATTTAAAGTTAGACAGTATTCTCGGCTTTCCTATTTCAGGCGTGGATGCCATTCAATGGGAAACAACAGGAATCTCAGGGAATGATACAACAGGAAAGTTATGGATAAGCTATTACGGGAACCGGGATGGAATTGCATGGTATAATGGGAAAACATGGAACACATTTCCGGATACAACGAGAGTTCCTCAGGGATTTACACAATTTGTTACCGACAATAATGGTGTAAAATGGTTTGCCACCATGGGCGGCATCTATTCCTATGATGGTAAAAAACTAACCGATTACTGGAACATAGCACCAATCCATCAGGCAACATGCGTAGCCAAAGACAAAAACGGAAATCTTTGGTTTGGCGGAAAACCGGATGAACAGTCAGGCTGGAAAGGCGGGCTGGCAAAATTTGATGGTTCCACATGGATTTTGGACGATAAAGGAAACTCTTCACTTCCCGACATGTATGTTACTTCCATAGCGGTTGACTCCTCGGGGACAATTTGGGCAGGAACGCATAACGGAGGTATTTTAAAAATGAAGTGGCCAAATTCAATAGTTATCAGTCAGGGGAAAGACTCCCCGTTAGACAATAATGACATTGTAAAGATTGCCGTGGACATTGCAACCAACGATGTTTGGATAATAAACAGAAATGCCGGTATTTTTGTCTATAACGAAAATGGGATTTTACATACTGCTGTTCAAAATCAATTGGATACACAGGATAATAATCAGATTATTCTCAACCAACATTATCCCAATCCGTTTACAGAGAGTACAACCTTTTCCTTTATCATTCCGAAAACACAAGGAACCGTGCCGGTGTCTGTCAATGTTTACAACATTGTAGGTCAAAAAGTAAAAACATTGGTAAATTCCAGGAAAACACCAGGAAAATATTCCGTACAGTTTCATGCGGTCGGGCTTATTCCCGGAATTTATTTCTACCAGCTCAAGGCTGGAAACTATTCGGCCTTTAAAAAAATGTTACTCATTCATTAAAATTCATCTTATAAACAAGAGATTATTATGAAAAAATTTAGCTTTTTATTTCTATTTGTCGCATGGTGGTTTGCTGGTTCTGCACAGTCATGGCAAACACTAAATACGGATAATTCTTCTATTCCCACCAACGATATTATGAGTGTTTTTGCCGAAAACGACAGCCTTGTGTGGCTGTGTACCTATGGAAAAGGGCTTGTAGAATATGATGGACACCATTTTGTTGAACATCACAGCAATACCAAAGAAGGTCTTGATTTTGATCAGACCAATTATATTGTAAAGGACAAAGCAGGAAATTATTGGATAACAACAGAAAATAATGGATTGTACAAATATAGCCGGGGAACCTGGGTACATTACAGTCCTGCCGACATGGGATTTCAGCTTGGGGCCTTCGAAAGTTTGCACCTACGTAAAATGGCACTCCAGAATGGCGGGCCTGGTTTTGAAGGCGGGGCACTTTGGATAGCTTCTTATAGCAGAGGAGCAATAAAATATGACGGGACAACATGGAAAGTTTATGACAGTCAGACAAGCCCTTTACCCGACCCGGGAATTCATGCCCTTGCTGTGGAAGAATCGCCGAACGATACCAGCTATGTAGTATGGATAGGAACAGGAAACGGCCTCATGAATTATGATGGCCGGCATTGGGAAAATTTTAAAATAGACAATGATTCTACTCCCTGGGTAAATGCCATTACTTTTGAAAATGGAGGCATAACATTTGGCAATGGAAAATTGTACGTTGGTACCGAATATGGAGTATTCGGTATTTATGATAAAGGAGTATGGAAGATTTTTAATATGGCAGACGCCTACAACCCAAATAATTCGGTAGTTGACATAAAGATAGATGCAAACAAAAACAAATGGATTGCTACCGATGAGGAAGGTCTTTACTTTTACGATGGGAAACAGATACCGGGCTATAATACGGAAAATTCCAAAATTCCATCAAATAATGTGCTTTCCCTTGATGTAAGCCATAGCAATGATTCAATACATATTTGGTTAAGTGTAAACTATACAGGACTATCCATTTTCAGCCCGACTTCAATTACCGGAATTGGAAATAACCGGATGTATTTAAAAGGATTGAACCTTGCCATATTTCCCAACCCTGTGCATCATACTACCCAAATTAAGTATCAAATTCCAACATTGCAGGAAAATAATGCTGTCATTAATATTTCGATTTATGATTTGCGTGGTAGAAAAATGATAACGCTTCTTCATTAGAAGAAAATGCCGGGGAGCTATGCCCTCGAATTTCACCCCGATGCTTATCATTTGGTAAAAGGTACTTACCTGCTTCGGTTAGAAGCGGGAAGCCATCCTGTTTTAAAGAAAATTGTAATAGAATAAACAGCTGTATATCAGGCTGTCAACGCTGCTTTTACTGCTTTCATTAAAACTGTTTTCGTTTTTACGCCCACAAACTTTTTGATAATTTTACCATCTTTGAAGATCAGGATGGTAGGGATGTTGCGGATGCCGAGTTCAGTGGCCACACGTTGGTTGTGCTGCACATCTAACTTGCATATTTTGGCCTGCTCGCTCATTTCGTCTGCCAACTCGCTTACCACCGGCCCCTGAATTTTGCACGGCGTACACCATTCGGCCCAAAAATCCACGAGACTGACCCCTTTGGAAATCTGTTTTTTAAAGGTGGCATCACTGAGAATAATCAGTTTTTCGCTCACCGGATGTTTCGACATGGAAGCAACCATTTTGTAACGGCGATAAAATGAAAATACGATAGCGAGGAAGAAAACGCCGAAGATAATCCAGAAATAAGTGCTCATTGAATTTGTTGTTTTATTTGATTGATTAAATATTCTTTGCTTTGGATGCCGGGCATTTGCAGGATGACTTTCCCCTCTTTCATCAAAAGCAGAAAAGGAATGTTGCGAACCCCGAACCGGTCGGCCAGCAACCGGTTGTCGCTCACATTGAGTTTGCCGATATTGAGTTTGTCGCCAAAAAGTCCGGTTAGCTCAGCATACACTTTGTCCTGTGCCAGACAGGCCGTACACCATTCCGCCCAGAAATCCACCAGCCAAAGCCCATGGTTCAAATGTTTTTCCCAGTTGATAAAATTGATGTTTACAAACTCTTTTTCCATTGCAGGGACAAAGATAGAGGTTTTGCCCAAGGTCAGGCAGTTTTTTCCTTTGCGTCGTCCGGTGCAAATGTGGCAAGCTGGTTCAGGTAAGTACTTATTTCTTCTTCACCCGAATGCTGTTCGGCCAACAGATGCTCAATACTTTCCAGCTTACTCGTGATGTAAGTGTGTGCCTCGTCATGCGATTTCTTTATGGCCTTATTGATATTTTTAGTCAGAATGGAAATCAGGCGGTGCAGGTTTTTGTCTGCTTCATAAGGCAGTTGTTTTGCAAAAGTTTTTCTGAATGTCTTTCTGAAAAATTTCATGGGAATCAAAAACCAAAGCATGTCGATATGGCTTTCAAAAGCCCATGAAGTTACGATATCAGGTTTCCTCAGCGACTCCACTTTCACCTGAAAATCCTCTTCGGGCAGTTGCACATGAAGCACTTCATTAATCCGGTGGTTTAGCCTTTCACGAAAATGAGTAGTGTAATTGTTAAAATGCATTTGTGCCTTGGCAAGCAATTCATTGGCAAAATCATGTTCCTGTTTCTCAATGTCATCCAGTGATTTAGCCATATTCTCTTTAAGCCATTTTTCGTAATTTCTTGAGATTTTATAGAGATTTCCTGTCCACCGGTCATATCCGGCATGAAATTCTTTTTTCAGCAATTCCTGTAACGGTTTCAAATGATTTTTTATCAACTCTTTTTCAAGCTCATCGCGGGTACTGTTTTCATAGCTCTCGCTAATGTATCTCAACTCCTTTTGAATAAAATTCAATTTCAACTGTTCATCAAGGATTTTGTTTTTCAACGCCAGCCGTTCGCTATCCTTTTTGCTGGCGAGGTTCAACCTGATTTCAAGATAACTTTGTGTCAGTGAGCGCAGGTGTGTCAGCTTATGACTAAAGATATTCTGCTGTGTCTCCAAAAGATGCCGACTCAGGTGATCCAGCACCGTGGATTGGATATTATTTCTGAACTTCCCCACAGAATCTTTTATGGAATAGGGAAAAATACGGAAATCACGGCCTGCCACTTCACGTGTTTTGAGCTTTAAGAAGTCCATCACCTCCTCCACTTCGGCCTTACTCAGCAGGTCGGTTCTGCTCAGCACAAGGTAAACTTCCGGGCTTTGCTCGGCAGCCGTTTTTATCACTTCCTGGTCGTTTTCCGAAAGAGGTTGAGCGGCACTGATGACCACAAACGCTGCTCCTATGCGGTTAAACCAGTTTTCGGTTACAGCGGTATTATGTTTAAAAGCACTTCCCAGTCCCGGCGTATCAATCAATCTCAGTTTCTCGAACCCTTTTAATTCGGGAAGCTCAATATCCACAAGATAAACTTCCTTTTCATTTTCAGGATTCTCCTTTTCGGTAACATAACCGCTGAGTTCATCCAACGAAATTTCAAATTTGGAGCCATCGAGCTTTGTGATGACTGCTTTTTCCTGTGGAGCGTAAACCAGCCGGGTGATAATCGCCGTTACCGGCAGAACACCCATAGGAAGCACATCCCGTTGCAGGAAACTGTTGATGAGCGAGCTTTTTCCTGCCTTAAACTGCCCCAGTATGACCACATCCAACCATTGGTTCGATTGTGTGAATTGCTTTAGATCGTCGACTTCACGGATGATTCCCTGAAAGTCCTGTTTTTGTGCAATGGTACGAATGGTCGTTAGTAAATCCTGCATATATGTTAATTTAAGGTGTCTGTTTTTTCAGATTCTGATACCATGTGGGATTTCCCGAAAAGAATCCATAAGTCAGCTGATAGAAACGTTCCGGCACTTCCACATGAACCCAGTGAGAAGCACCGGCGATGGTAACAATTTCCGCATGAGGAAAATTAGTACGAATCGGATCAAAGTCTTCAAGCAAAATGTAATCGGAAGCACCACCTTTGATAAATAAAGAGGGTTTTCCAAATATCTGATCGGTTTCAATGGCATCAAACATGTCATCGAGGTTGGTTTCGATACCATCGATGTTGAGACGCCATTCAAATTGGTTTTGTGATGTCCGATGCAGATTTTTCAGGACAAACTGACGGATACGTTGCACCGGAATAAGTGTTTCGAGCTGTTCTTCCACCTGCCGGCGATTTTTCACCTTGCCCAGATCGACCTGCCGCATGGCATTGATAATTTGTTTGTGTTGTGTTCGGGGAGGATAGGCTTTCATGCTGATATCGACAACAGCCAATTTTTCCACCAACTCAGGATTTTCGAGGGCAAAACGCATCACCACCTTACCTCCCATGGAATGTCCGAGCAACATGGGATGCTCCATTTCGTGTTCATCAATAAACTCAAACAAATCATCGGTCAGGGCAAGGTAATTGAAATTTCCACTATGTGGCGATTGCCCGTGGTTTCGCTGGTCGGGAACAAAAACTTCAAATCCTTCCATGGCTATCCGGCGGGCAAAAGTTGCCCAATTATCTGACAATCCGAACAATCCGTGAAGAATAATAAGCGGCTGATCTCCCCTGTTACCGAATTTCCTGTAAAAGAGTTCCATGCAAAAGTTTTCGGGCAAAGTTAATTTTTTAAGTTGTTTTTTCACAACAGGAATTCAACAACAGCTTCCTGATAAAGCCATCGTTTGCCGATGTATAAATCATAACAAGAAGCTTTTTTTATGAATAAATGTTATCTCCACTTCCTGAAACATTATCGTTTCCTGCAAGTGCACACAAGTCATAACGCTTTGCAGCGAATACACCTAAGAACAAATAAACAGAGGGAATTAAAAAATTTTAAGCTAAAACCCCTCATCGTGTTTGGCACTTGAAGTACCACACAGAGGTCATTAGCCCGTAACCGGACAGTTATGGTGAACCTCATCACCAAATCTGCCACAAAAATAATAAATCCTTATTCGGCAAAAACAAATTAGCTTCTTTTTTGTTTAATTTTAACAAGGTATAAACAACAGGATAAATCAGTTATAAAAACGACTTCTGAAATGACAACACCAAACGAAAAATTACGCGTACTCGTTACCGGTGCTTCCGGTACTGTCGGGAAAGAGGTCGTTACCCAATTAGCTAGGGATAATGACAACTATTCTGTTTCTGTTTTTGATTTAAAAACAAAAAGCTCGGAAAAGTTTTTCAGACGATTTAAAGATAGTATTAGTATTCACTATGGCAATATCGGCAATAAAGAAACGGTGGAGCAGGTTTGTAAAGACAAGGATGCCGTTATCCATCTTGCTGCCGTTATTCCACCCCTTGCGGATAAAGATCATGTGCTGGCCGAAAAAGTAAACATCGAAGGAACCCGCAACCTGATTGAGGGATTGCAAAGGTTTTCACCATGGGCATTCTTCCTTTACAGTTCTTCCATTTCGGTTTATGGCGACCGGCTGAAAGATCCATGGATAAAAACGAATGACCCGCTTGTACCGTGCGAAAGAGACTTCTATGCCCGGACAAAACTAACCGCAGAGAAGCTTATCCGGGAGCAGCTTACACGCTGGACAATTTTCCGGTTAACGGCCATCATGGGTACTAATAACCATGAAGCCTCTCCACTTATGTTTCACATGCCGTTGGAAACTAAGATGGAAATCTGTACTCCTGCCGATACGGCACGGGCTTTTGTGTTCGCTTTGCATCATTTTGAAGAACTCAACCATCAGATATTTAATTTGAGTGGAGGAGCAGATTGTCGTATC
>JAJRQN010000050.1 GCA_024280235.1 Bacteroidota bacterium
CTTAGCTGTTTTATCTTTCAAATTGACATTCCATATTCAATGGGAAGGGGAGGTTATGTATCTATACGAAAAGACAAAAACTTCATCCTATTCAAAATCTGCTAGTTATGTTGTTTCAGCATTTAACAAATAAACACATGAGACATCCATGACCCCGCTTAAGGCGGAAACACACAGGAGAATGATTATAATGCAAACCTGAACAAATGGGGAAAAATATTATGTTAAATAGAGCCTATAAAATACTGAATATCAATACCAAAAAATTATAAACAGATGAAAGATTATAAACGTTGTGGCTTTGTGTTTGACTGATAGCTCTTCGGCGAGTACTTTACAACACCAACATTAATTTCCATAATACAAAAGATGTGGATAAGCCCATGAAATATTACAACAGCCTGAAAAAGGTTTGTCTCCGTAACTACTTGAAAAAATGACAGATGACCAAAACAAATCTTTATTTCAGTAACTATGAAAACATATCCACCGGAAAGAGAACCATCTCAAAGAAAAGCGTTATCAGACTCAGCAGAATGCTAAAAAGTAATGCCCACCAGAAACCGGCCACTTTAAAATTTGGTATCAGCCATGCGGCAAACTGGATGATCAACGCATTGATGACAAACAAAAAGAGGCCTAATGTAATGATAGTGATGGGCAATGTCAGAATAACCATAAGCGGATAGACCAGAGAATTCAATATGGCCAATACTATGGCGATTAGGCTGGCAGTCCAGAAAGTGGAACCTTTGATACGAATACCCGGCAATATGGCACCAATAATAAGAATGGAAACTACCGTGCTGAGAAATTTTAAAATGGAGTACATCATGGTTTTATATTTTTTATGATTAAAAATTTATTCCGAAAAGAAAATCAAAAGTTTGTGCATCGCGATTGATGGCATACGACCACCGGAGTCCTACCGAAACACGGGGGAAAAAGCTGAGAAAATGCCAGTCGGTGTAAAGCTCCATGCCGGTGCTGGCATAATTGGAAACCACACCGGACGTTTCGCCCTGCATGAAATCGTAAAATGCATGTGCATAGATACGTTTCAGGTACATAACACCCTGCCAGTCCATGTCGGGATAGGCAATGGGGAAAGCATAATCCACCTTCACTATTGACATTTTATCATCGTAAATCCCGGAATATCCACGCGGAATACTGATGAGTGTGCTAAACCTGTAATCGCCTTCCTGTTGTTTATCAAAACCCAAATAGACGACAAAGCTTTGATGCCGGATAAATCCGGGAAAATACAAATGTCCCTGTGCCGCAAACTGGTGGCTCTGATTGTCTAAAAATGGCGTATTTTCATAATCAATCTGAATATCCTGCCCCCATTTTGGATACAAATCTTTGGGGGAGCGTTTGAATTGATTATAGGCGAAAAGCTCGTACTGCATGGTGGTTATGCGGTCATTTTTAAATTGATACGGTATGTCGGTTCCCATTTTCAGGAATTTCTCAGTATAAGCAACATAGGGTTGGATTCCGTTAATCCATTTGCTGTGAGTGAAATTCAGCGGGACACTTACATTAAATTTTACATTGGTTTCGTGCCAGAAAAGTTCGTGTAAAATTCCGCTGTTATCAGCAGAATATATACGGCGGTTGCCGTAGGTTACGTTGATGCCTATGACGGGATACCAGCCGAGATAACGCATGCCAAAATTGAATTGTCCGGTGCGTTCGTTCAGATTATAACTCCATCCCAATGTTGTAACGGCTGTACTTAACACGTTTTGCGACATCAGCATAATTCCCGGTTTTATGGTGTAACTATTTAAATCAAGCGACAGCGGTGCCCATGAGTGTGGATTGAAAAAGTGCCCGATACGGCTGTATTTCTTTTCCGGATATTTTTTGTCCGGAACGATGGAATCGTCAAGATTAAATATGTTTTTTCCACGAATTTTGTCCACAAGATATTCGTGATGCGTTTTGGTAACGTCAAACGGTTTCAAAACAGCCGGGTCAAAAGTTATGGAAGCGGTCTTGTAGCCATCGTCAGTGTAGTTGCTGAAATAAAGCTTTTTGCCACCTGGTGCAAAAACAGGTGTAATAGCACCAAAACGACTGTCAAAAATGCGGAAGGCCTTCCCGGTAGCCACATTTAGAGCATACAGATTATCTTTGCCTTCGTAAGTGCCTGTATAAACAACATTGTTCCCATGTATCACCGGCCACTTGATTTCAATGAATGAAAAGGGTAGAAGTAATTTCCATTGCAGGGTAGAGGTGTTCAGTAGCAAAAGAGATTTTCCTTTGTTGCCCAGCACGGTTACAACTACATTTTTCCCGTTTGCTGACCAATGAGGCGTCATAAAAAAAAGGTTGTCAGAAGTATGAAATTCTTTCAGCTTTTTTCCCGTTGCCGAACTCAGAAAATCAAGATAAAAATTTTGTTGCATGTCAACCCTGACAACCACAATGGTTTTGCCATCTGGCGAAAGTGCCGGGGCAAAATAGCGGCTGCGACGGGTAAGCTGTATCAGCTTTTTGGTTTTGTAATTATAAATTTTGATAACCGAATAATCGCGGTTTGACCAGCGCGGATCGAAAGTTTTTTCGTTCCAGCAAATCAGGCTGTCGTTGGCTGAAAGGGACTCCCTGAAATCGAAACCGGGTGTAAACAGCCGTGTAATTTTTCCATCGGGCGAGATTTTTACAAAGCGGTGGATGTCGTCAATGGAGGTTTTCTCGGCGATGATGCTCCCGTCAGTGAGTATTTGAGGGAAAAGATAACTTGTGTAAAACCGGTTGGTAGCAGCATAACCGGAAAGTTTTTCCGGTGGTTTTACTTGTGCCTGCCACTGCTTTTTCAACTCATCCAGGGTAGCATGGTAATATTTCACCTTTTTGTTCCCTGTATTTTTTTTCAGCCGGTGAGTAAAAGGGACAAAGGTGTAACCTTTTCGGGCAACCTGATTCAATACATCGTTCCAAAGTCCTGTTCCATAGTTTTTTATTCCTTCTGAAACCAGTTGGTAGCCCAACGTATAATGGTCAGGAACAAAATTGCGATAGGAGCCGAACTGCGCTTTGTCATAACCGTAAATCTTTTTACCGAGTACCTGTGCTTTGAGTGGATAGACAAATTCGGGCAATCTCCCCCGGCCACTGTTGCTGTGGGCTGTTTCCGACCAAACAGCATCCCCTTCTATAAACCATTGGGGCAGATAAGCGCCGAAAAGCAGCGCCGTTCCCTGATCTCCAAGTAAATAATACAGGACATTGCCAAAGCCCTGATGCATTTTATTCATCTGAACAGCATGGCGGTATTCGTGCAGCGTAAGTTGCTTTTCCCAGCTTTGGGCATACATATTCTGCGAAGGCATTTCGAAGAAATCGGCATGAAAAGGTGCCGGCGACACCATGGCGTTGGAGGTGGTGGACTGGTTGTGTAACACAATATTCAACCGCCGCATGTGCGCATGATATGGTGTGTTGATGCCCGGAATGGAAAGCTGAAGGAGATTTGCATAATAATTGGCTGTTTTTTCGTAGCCTTTTGGAAACACTATCCGAAACTCTTTCGTCTTGATTTGTCGCCACTTAACGGATGCCGGATCCTGACCCGTAAGGTAATATTGCGCTTCGGTACGTACCGAAAACAACAAGAGCGTCAGGAGCACAATTATGGGTAGAAACCATTGCCTTTTCATTAGCCAAATATAGAAAGAAATTCCAACGAAAAGCAACTTACTGCTCTTGCACATTTAGCTGCTATTCGGTAGAATGGGGCCTTTGTAACTCATGCTCATTCGGGTTTGCAACCCGAATGCCTGAAATGCGATGCAATTCATCATCACGAACAAAGAAATTGTAAAGCTATTTCCTTAATTCTAAAATCATTGGCGATTTGGCAGGAATGGTAAGTGACTTTGTTAAGGTGTGCGTTTTGTTGTCCATAATCGAATTTCCTGTCGAGAAACCCTGAAGATCTTCGGTAAAACGATTCAGGTTTACCGTAACAGGTTTGTCATTGTTATTCAGCAGAACCATTACTTTTTGACTTTCGTAACTACGAAAATAAACATAGATCCCGTTTTCAACAATGTAATGTGTCAGCTTGCCATATTGTACGGTTTTGTTGCTTTTGCGCCAGTTGAGCAGTTTACGCAGGTAATTGAAAGCATCGTTTTGTTCGGCTGTTCGTCCTTGTGGTGTAAAAGCATTCATTTTGTCGCCGGGCCATCCGCCGGGGAAATCTTTCCGGATGTTGCCATCGCCTTTGGATTTCTCTCCTGTCATCAGAATCTCCGTACCGTAATAAATTTCCGGAATTCCCCGTGTTGTCATCAGGAAAGCCATGGCCATTTTCCAGGCTTTCAGGTTTTTGTGCAATGAAGAAAAAATGCGGTTGCTGTCGTGGTTTCCACAAAAAATACCCAACTTCATGGGATTGCTGTACACAAAATCCTGTGAAATAACCTCATACAGGCGTGCCAGTCCGGTATCCCAACCCGGTTTTTCATTAAAGGCGCGATTTATGGCCATCATCAGCGGAAAGTCGAACACATTGGTCAGGTGCGAATGGTAACCATCTTTGTTGCGGTTGTTTTCGAGCCAGTAAGCCACCGTAGCAGGGTACGAAAACCAGGTTTCGCCCACGACGTTAAAGTGCGGATATTCCTGCAAAATACGTTGCATCCATTTGGACATAAAGTCTTTATAAGGATAAGGATAGGTGTCCTGCCGGATGCCGTCTAATCCGGCATATTCGATCCACCAAATGCTGTTTTGTATCAGGTAATTAGCTACCAGGGGGTTGTCTTGGTTCAGGTCGGGCATACTGGTATCAAACCAGCCGGCAGCCATATGGCGGTAGTCATATTTTGAAGCGTGCGGGTCGGAAACCACCCCGCCGTGGTAGTTGGAACGGGTGAATTTCGGCCACCGGTTGTACCAGTCGGGCGTGGGCAGGTCGTTTTTCCAGAAATAGTTGGTTCCGCAATGGTTAAAAACCATATCCTGAATGACTTTCAGTCCTTTGGCATGGGCTTCTTTTACCAGGTTTTTATAATCCTGATTGGTTCCAAAACGCGGGTCCACTTTGTAATAGTCGGTTTGCGCATATCCGTGATAAGAGTAGGTGGGCAGGTTGTCTTCCATGAGCGGTGTACTCCAAATGGTGGTGATGCCGAGGTCTTTCAGGTAATCCAAATGTTCTTCAATGCCTTTGATGTCGCCGCCGTGCCGTCCGTTGGGATTATTACGGTTGGCTTTCTCCAACATCCCGGGCATGTTGTCGTTGGTGGTATCGCCATTGGCAAAACGGTCAGGCATAAGTAGATAGATTACATCTGAGTTGTCAAAACCCTGATGTAATTTGGGATTATTGTTTCTTTTGTGCAGCGTGTAAGCATAACCGGCAACCTCTTTTTTCCCTTTTTTAAAGTGAATGGTGAAAGTCCCCGGCTTTGTTTTGGGGGAAATAACAAGATTCAGAAACAGATAGTAGGGACTTGCCACGTGAATGGTTTCGGCAAGCCGGATGCCTGGATAATTTATCTCGGGAATGATTTTCGAAATATCAGGGCCGAAAACAAGTAATTGCAAATGCGGGTTGTGCATGCCCGTCCACCACGAGGGCGGGTCAATACGTTTTACATTGATTTTTTGGGCATAGGAGAAAATACTTCCCAGCGAAAGCATAATGGTTAGCAGGAGTGTCTTAACTTTCATGGAGATTTTTTTTAAAGATTTTAAAAAGTTAAAAATACGTCAAAAGGCTGTATGATGGAGGATTATTGCGAAAAAGAAAGCAGAGGAGATACCAAATTCATGTTTCGTTGATTTCTAAATTCGGAAAACAAACGTTTGAAACCTGATTAAAAGGGGGGAAATAACTTCCTTCTCCCTGCAACAGATAAACGGGTATCGGTTTTCCCGTTTTTCAAAAGCTATTTCCTTACTTTTGCATGACATATTACCTGCGAATCCTAAATTATGTCAGATAAAAAACGCTTATTTAGCTTGTGGAGGGAGCTTTATCCCGAAAATACCATGGAAAAGTTAGACACTTTTCTTTCGAAAACGGAACAAAAAGCTGCTGCTAAATACGATGGAGGCACTGACTGGTACAAGGATGCGGTGATTTATTCGCTGTACGTGGATTTGTTTAATAAAGATTTTTCCGGACTCATCGACAAGCTGGATTACCTCGAAGACCTGGGTGTGAATTGCCTGTGGCTGCTGCCCATATTGGATTCGCCCATGCGTGATGCAGGTTTCGATATCCGGAATTATGACCGTATTCGTGCCGATTTGCTTGGCTTTCAGAGGGGCTATGACAAGGAAGATCAGGTCAGGGTTTTCGGTAATTTTTTAAAAGAAGCCCACAGGCGTGGCATCCGGGTGATTTTTGATGTGGCCATCAACCACACTTCCGACCAAAATCCGTGGTTTCAGGAAGCCAAAAAATCGGAAGACAATCCTTATCGTGATTATTATATTTGGAGCAAAGACACAAGTTTGTATGGTGAAGCCCGCCTGCTTTTCAAAGGCATTGAAGACAGCAACTGGGAACCGCTGGGCGACTGGTATTATTTTCACCGGTTTTTCAGTTTTCAACCCGATTTGAATTACAGAAATCCGGAGGTACTGTTGGCCATGTCGAAAAATCTGTTGTATTGGCAAAGTATGGGGGTAGATGGCTTTCGTGCCGATGCCATTCCTTATCTTTGGAAAGAGGAGGGAACTGATTGTGAAAACCGACCGAAAACACACACTATTGTCAAGTTCTTTCGGGCAGTTTTGGATTATGCACAACCCGGTTCGTTACTGCTTGCCGAAGCGTGTCAAAAACCCAAAGAGGTGGTAAGATATATGGGCAACGGCGATGAATGCCATGCTGCTTATCATTTTCCGCTGATGCCTATGATGTTTAAGGCCATTGCCATGGGAAGCCACCAACCCATCCGGTATACACTCAGCCCGGAAGTAACACCGGAAATACCGGCTATCGGACAGTGGCTCACCTTTTTGCGGGTGCATGATGAGCTGAGTCTCGAACTGGTGTATGTAAGCGAAGAAGACAGGAAATATATTCACGAAAACTATTGTTATAAACCCGAATGGGATTTCCGTGTGGGCGAAGGAATCTCTGCAAGGTTATCGGAACTGATGCAGCGCGATGAGCGGAAAATAGCCCTGGCTTATTCGCTGATGCTTACCATTACGGGTAGTCCGGTGGTTTATTATGGCGATGAGTTTGGTAAATTTAACGATGAAACGTATTATGACGAACAGATCAAGCTTACCGGCAAAGATGATACGCGATTTTTGGTGCGTGGGCACATCGATTGGAAAAAACTGGAAACTGATTTAAAAGATCCTGAAAACTTCCATTTCCGTGTTTATCAAATGATTAAATCGATGTTGAATACACGGAAAGAGCATATTGCTTTTGGTCGTGGTGATACAAAATTTATAGATGTTCAAAATGCCGATGGTAAGTTGCCGGAGCAGGTGTTAGCGTATCTGCGTTCTGCTAAGGACGACAATATCCTTGTACTGAATAACCTTTCGGACAAACCGGTAAAAATCAAACATCCCCTACCGGAAAATAATGTTTTTGTACTGAACCTCAACGGCTTCTCTTATGACGAGCAACAACAGACTTTTCTGCTGGAGCCTTACGGCTTTGTGTGGCTTGGGGTTTTGTAAGTTTTTCTGTAATCCGGAAAACGGTACATCTCGCTCTGTACAGTAAAGAATTAAATCCATTATCTTTGTTTTGTGGTTTCATGCGCTTAAATTTGTAATGTATTGATGTAATGTACTTTGGCACCAGTACCTTGGATTGAAATACAAGGCTGCATTTGAGTTGTCCGCCTTAGGCGGACTTTAATTATGCTCTTCCCGTTTGAAACGGGACAAGTTGTGTCTTTAAAATTTAAACATGAGTGTTTCATCTATTAAACTGAAAATGGAAAAGATTAAACTTTCTTCAACTTTGGACGTTTCCCGTTTTGCGTTGGGTTTCTGGCGGCTGAAAGATTGGAAAATGTCCTCCTCAGAACTATTACATTTCGTTGAGTCGGTTTTGGACACAGGCATTTCCACTTTTGATCATGCCGATATTTACGGGGATTATTCCTGTGAAGCTTTATTTGGAGAAGTTTTGAAGCAGCAATCTGCACTTAGGCATAAAATGCAACTCATTACCAAATGCGGTATTAAATTGCCTTCATCCAAATTTCCCGAAAGGAGAATCAATTACTACGATACAAGCCATGCCCATATTGTAAAAAGCGTGGAGCAGTCGCTGAAAAATCTCCATACCGACTACCTCGATTTGTTATTGATTCATCGTCCGGATCCGCTTATGAATCCGGCTGAGACTGCCCGTGCTTTTGAAGAATTGCATAAGTCGGGAAAGGTCTTGCATTTTGGCGTTTCCAATTTCCTGTCTGCTGATATGGAAATGCTTCAGGCGCATTTGAATCTCCCGTTAGTTACCAATCAGGTGGAAATTTCTCCTTTGCAGCCGGAACATTTCCAAAACGGGAATATGGCTTATTTTCTGCAAAAAGGTATCCATCCCATGGCATGGTCGCCGTTGGCACAGGGAAAGCTTTTTCATGGTAATGATGAAAGTAGTAAACGTATGAATAAGATGCTCAAAGAAATAGCATGCCGGCATGGAACGGAAAATCTTAGTGCTGTGGCATTAGCATGGCTGTTGAAACATCCTACCGGTATTATTCCCGTTTTGGGAACCGGAAAATTGTACCGGATTCAGGAAGCTCTCGAAGCCTTCGATATTTCACTTTCCACCGAAGAGTGGTTTGAGGTTTATGTGGCCGGAAGGGGATGCCGGATGCCATAGGGGGGATAATAATTGGTTAATACAGGTTTGATTTCTTTAAACTTTAATCAATTTCTATGTATAAATCATATTTTTAAGGGGCTATTTTCTATGATTTAGATTTCTGGTCATTACCACATCAATGATTACTCCCTGAAGTACCGAAGCCAAAACGGTTACCAACGCCAGTATCACAACATATTTTAATCCAAAATAAACTACCATTAATGGCAGCCAGTTTAGCTTTATCCCGCGATTGTATAAAAAGGTTGCCACAAGCCCCGGTTTTACCCCTTTGTCTAACATGTTTCTTAAAATGGGAAACCACAGATAAATGGCACCCACCGAGATAATTCCGGTAACAATAGCAATTAACCAGCCTTTTATTCCCGAACCTTCACCCATGTATTTTATTAAAACGGAGGTTTTTAAAAAAAGATTGATCAGTACCATAAGAACAAAAACAAGGATAAGCATGGGTAAGATTTCAATTGCAAGGTGATAGAAATGCAGGGCTGCTACAGTTGCTTTTCCTTTGTTAAAAATATAAACCAACAAAAACAAAAACAGGGAAATACCCATGAATACCCACGGGCCTTTTGTTGACCTGGAAACTTCCTTTGTCTGCGTTGTGTCAGATTCCTTTGTCTGCATTATAATCCCATTATGATGACGGTTGCAAAGGCTACCAGCAGTGATAGAAAAAAAGCACTCAGATTACGAATGATGGTAAACTTTTTTCCAAGAAATTGTATTTCGGCCGGCAGTTGTACCACGCCCACGGTTACCCATGCCGTCAGGAAAGCAGTTACTGTGAGCAGACTGATACCCTGCCTGAGCAAATCACCGGAGATAAGATAACTCGTTACCGGATTTCCGGCTACGATACTGCCAAGCAGAGAGCCGATTACAGGATCGAAAATTGTTCCGTGAAATAATAACTTGTAGGAAGAGGCGGGCACGAGTGTGTTAAACAGGCTGATAAGAATCAAAATACCTGTGATAGTGGGAAAGATTTTCCCCATTGCCTTTGCCGCTTTTCGTATGGCTTCATTAAAGTTCATGGCTGGTTTTCTTAACGGTATCCTCATATATTCCAATCAATGTCTTTCCAATAGCTTCCGGTGAAAATTGTTGTCTTGCCTGTTTTTGAATCTGCTCTTTCCGAAATCCGAATTTATCGTTTAGAAAGTCCTCAATAAGTTGTAACAAGGTTTTTTCATCTCCTTTGGAAACCAATCGCCCGTTGGTATTGTTTACCAGTTCTGCAATGCCACCCACATTAGTTGAAAATACCGGAATGCCTATTACAAAACTTTCGTTAATGACGACCGGCATATTTTCGTAGTTACTGAAAATGACCAAAGCATCTGTTTTTGCCATGGTTTCAGCCAACGTTTTACCTTCAAGTAATCCGGTGAAAACCAGTACCTTTCTCGGGATGTCAAGCTTATCAGCATACGCTTTCATCTTTTCCAAATCTTCACCCTCGCCCACCAGCATAAAATGAAAGTCATCCCTGTTTTCGGAAAGTTTTTTGATAACACGCAGCAGACCACTGATATTTTTATGAACATCCGTAAAGCAACTCACATGAACAAATTCTTTTCGTCCGACTTTCTGTTTTGATGGTTTTTTCGCCACTACTTCAAAAAATACTCTGTCCACCACATTGTGGATAACGCGATAATCGGGATGGAGCAGCTTGTGGCTTTTCATGGCACGCTTCAGATCTTCCGAGACCGTTGTTACAATAGCTGCATGTCGTACCACAAGCCGGGTAAGTTGTTTTCTGAAGAAGCCTTTAAATTCTTTTCGGGAATTCAGATAACGTGTCCAATGTTCGGTGATAATATAAGGTGTGCCGTGCGCCCATTTGTAAAACAATGCTAAGAATCCCAGCCGTGTGAGCACATGCACATGAATTACATCAAACTTCTCATGCGGTAACTTCACTTTTCTGATACCTTTGCGGTTGGCTCTGAAAAATCGCCACAGGCCAATTGCAGACGAAATCAGCGGAATATGCCGGCGGGGTAGCCGGTAGTAAACGCTCACAGTGCGCACATCTGCTTTTGTCTCATAATCAACTTCGTACAGAGGAATATGGTTTCTGTCTTTTACGCCATGTGCGTAAACAAGTGCCACTTTAGCATAACGGGCAGCTGCTTCGGCATGTCGTTGCACAAAAAGTCCGGGCATCGGATCGTAACGGTTTGGATACCACCTGACGAGGTTCAGAACGTGCAGTGGCTGTGCGGAAGCTTTCATGTTTTCAGTATTTCATTCACAAAGGTACGTGCATTTTCAAAACGTACGTTGCCCAGCCCTTTTACCACACGGAAAGGAAGTTTGCTTTCTTCCAGAACCTGTCGGTAAAGCGTAAAAAGTCTCTTGCGGTCGTCCGGATTTTCCCGCAAAGGATCCGGTTCCCATGGAATGTCAGGATAGCAAAGCAGATACAAATCGTACTGATGTGCATGAAACTGGTTTTCAATCCATTCGGGGCAGGCACCAAAGACCACTTCACACCAAATTTTAGTTACCAGCAGGTCGGTATCGCAAAACAAAACTTCCGATGCGTTTTCCGATGCAGTATTCTCCCGTTGTAACTGTCCGTGAGCAATGTTAACCACATCTTCCATTGTGTAATCCGGGCCGTTTTTTTGGAGATATTCACGTGCATATTCCGGAACCCACAACGTATGGTATTCATTGGCCAGCCATTCGGCCAGCTTCGACTTCCCTGTTGACTCGGGACCGGTAACGGCAACGCGTTTAAGCATGTGCTTCTATGTTTTCTTTCGCCAGCTTTTTCCATTCGTAATATCCAAAAACAGCGATAATTAGGAAAATAAAATACTGAAGACTGGTGAAAACGAGATGTTTGTACAAATATAAGGGGACGGAAACCACATCCGCAGCGATCCAAAACAGCCAGTTTTCCACTTTTTTAACAGCCATAAGCCACATACCGAGGATGGCTACCGCTGTTGTAAATGTGTCGGTATAAGGGACGAAAGTTGACCAGTAAACCACATCATTAGCCTTGAAGATGCGCAGTAATCCCCAAATGATGAAAATCGAGATAATAAAAACGCCTAAGCTGATGAGCCATGTCTTTCGGTTGGAATAAGTTACCGGCAGCTCCTCTTTATCCTCATTTTTTCGCGACCACATAATCCAGCCGTAAACGCTGAACACGAAATAGTACGCATTGATACCCATGTCGGCATAAAGCTGTGCGTTAAAACAGATGTAAACATACAACAGAACGCTGACAATACCTGTGGGATATACCAGAATATTGGCTTTTTTGGCATACCAAACACTGATGACGCCAAGACTTGCTGCCACAATCTCCATCCACGAAGAATCCAGGATGTTTTGATAGAGCAGCTGAAAATAATAACTAAAATCCATCGCTACTCTTTTACAACATGGTTCAGGTCGGCATTGATAATTTTCAGAATAAACACCGAATGTGGAAGTTCAAAACTTTTATGGATTTCATTAGTAATGGCCTTCATTACCTCGAAATATTCGCCGAAAACCTGTGTGCTCATGCCGTTGGTTTTCACCACAAGTCCCTCATAGCCATGCAGCCGGTCGATAAAACTTTTTATGGGAGGAATAAATTCAACTTTAAGCGGGTAATAGCTGATATCAACTGAAGTGTTCATGATTTTTATTTTTATAGCGGCAAAGTTACATCATTTTGATTTTTGGGATAGCTTCATTAATTGAACTTGGGTTTTATTATTTTTAATAAGGTATTATCAGGAATCCAATAACCACACACACGTGCCGGCAATGGACAAAAACGAATAACCATTATTTTACCATTGCCTGACAACTATCTGACTACCATTTTACCTTCGCCTAACCATTCTTTATTTTTATCTTCTCCCGTAAGCATTTCTCTCCGAACCCAAATTTTTCTATTTTAGCACAATAAATATCCCAAAAGCCATGACACGAAAATCAAAAACAAAAAGAAGAAAAAAACCAAAAGTTTCACTGGCTACAGTTCTTTTTATTTTTGTCATTATTTCAATTGTTGCAGTTGCCATAGCTTACTTTTATTTCGATATTGGGAAGCCTAAGAGCCATTCGGCTAATAACTCCGTAAAGACAACAGCCAATACAGCCACCAAACACATAGCAGCAAAAAGCGTATTGGATGGGACATGGGTCAGTACTACCGATGGCAGGATGCTTGAAATACACGGAACTGCTTTTTCCATGGAATTGCCTTCTGTATCCGAACACGGGGTTACCAAAGGGAGTATTACCATAAGTGGAAATGTGGCGACGATTATTTATTTCGGCACAAGAGACAAATGTGCTGAAAATCCCGGTACCTACTCCTTTATCATCAGGAAAGGCAGCATCCATTTTGCTGTGAGGCACGATAACTGTCCCGGTCGAAAACTAATTTTTGCAACCACGTGGGATAAATTTTGACAAGCCGGTTTTAGACCAAATACCTTGAAAAATGGAAAAATCCCATTCTGATAAGTCTTTTTCTTTTCGCCAGAGGATACGCAGTTTCGGCTACGCATTCCGTGGCATTTTGTTTATGATAAAAACAGAGCACAATTTTCGTATTCACTTAACCATAACCGTATTGGTGATTATCGCGGGCTTCTTATTTCATATCACCCTGACCGAATGGATATTGGTAACTTTTGCTATCGGAATGGTGCTTTCGGCTGAGACTTTCAACTCCGCTATTGAGCAGTTGACTGATTTGGCAAGTCCGGATTTCCATCCTAAAGCGGGTCGTATAAAAGACCTTGCAGCCGGAGCTGTTTTACTTTCGGCAATTGCTGCTTTTCTCATTGGAGTTCTTATCTTTGCGCCAAAAATTTTGGTTCTTCTATGAAATTAATTATTGATAGCGGTACAACGAAAACGCACTGGGTTTTATTAGATAAAGGAAAAATAATCAAAGATTTTACAACCACCGGGTTTAACCCGTATTATTCTTCTTCCGAGTCTATTCGCGAAAGTATTTTGAAGGAACTCCCTGATGATTTACAAGTCAAAGCAGTGGAAAACATCTATTTTTACGGAACCGGATGTTCCACCACTACCAACTGTTTAAAAGTCAAAGATATTCTGGAAAGTTTTTTTAAATATGCCATTATCGAAACCCATCACGATTTATACGGAACAGCCGTGGCATTACTAAAAAACAGGGAGGGAATTGCTGCAATTCTCGGAACAGGTTCCAATTCCTGCTTATGGAATGGCAGCGAGATAATAGAAAGCGTTCCTTCAGTTGGCTGGCTCATAGGGGACGAAGGCAGTGCTACCTATCTTGGAAAAATTATTCTGAAAGCATTTCTTGGCGGAGAAATGGCAAAAAAGATTACGGATATTTTTTATGATTATATAAAACTTGATTTTGAAGGAGTTCTCCATAAAATATATAGTGAACCTCAACCCAACAAATGGATTTCCGGCCTTTCTCCTTTTGCCTCCGATCATATGAAAAATGAACAAATTCGTATGTTAGTAAAGAAAAATTTCCGGGACTTTCTTGCTGTACAAATCAAGAAATACAGCGGATATGGGGAAAAAGAAATCTCTTTTACCGGCTCCATTGCCTGGTATTTTAAAGATATTTTACATGAAGTCATGCAGGAAGAAAATCTGCATACCGGCATTATTATGCAACAACCCATGGATGGACTTGTCGAATTTCATTCTTCCTGAATGGATTTATTGTGTATTCCGGGATTAAGCATCCAAGAGCAAACTATTATAAAAGCTATCTGTTTTTCAGCTCTTCTTTGAGATATTTCGCCGTCAGGCTTTTCTTCACATGGATAATCTCTTCCGGCGTCCCTTCACATACCACTTCACCACCCTGGTTTCCACCTTCGGGACCTAAATCAATAATATGATCCGCCACTTTGATGACTTCCATGTTATGCTCAATGACCAAAACTGTGTTCCCTTTTTCCACCAGCTTATTCAGCACATCCAGCAACACTTTCACATCCTCAAAATGTAATCCGGTAGTCGGTTCATCCAGAATGTACAATGTTTTTCCCGTATCTTTTTTCGATAGTTCGGTGGCGAGTTTTACTCTTTGTGCTTCGCCTCCTGAAATGGTAGTAGATGACTGTCCCAGCGTAAGATAGCCCAGCCCTACATCTTTCAACGTCTGCAATTTATGAACTATGGGTGGCACGTTGGCAAAGAAATCCACCGCCAGCCGGATGGTCATGTTCAGCACATCGTTGATGGATTTTCCTTTGTACCTGACTTCCAATGTCTCACGGTTGTAACGCTTTCCATGGCAGGCTTCGCACAAAACATACACATCGGGTAAAAAATTCATTTCGATGACACGAACACCGGCACCTTTACAGGTTTCGCAACGTCCGCCTTTTACATTGAAAGAGAATCGTCCGGGTTTGTATCCTCTTATTTTGGCCTCAGGCAGCTGGCCGTACAGTTTTCTTATCTCATCAAAAACCTTGGTATAAGTAGCCGGATTGGAACGGGGCGTCCGCCCGATAGGCGACTGGTCAATTTGAATGACTTTGTCAATATTTTCCAGCCCTTCTATAGTATCATAAGGAAGTGGCTCTCTCAAGGCATGGAAAAAATAGCTGTTCAGGACAGGATACAACGTATCATTGATTAGTGTGGACTTTCCGCTTCCAGAAACGCCTGTAACACAGATAAATTTCTCCAAAGGAAAGCTCACATCAATATTTTTCAGATTGTTTCCTCTGGCGCCTTTAAGAGTAATAAATTTATTGTTTCCCGGCCTCCGGTTTTTCAACATGGGAATAAACTTCTTCCCGTTCAGATACAGGCTTGTCAGCGTATCAAGTTTGAGTATTTCGGCAGGACTACCCTGTGCCACAATTTCACCGCCCAGTCTTCCGGCGCCCGGACCTATTTCCACTACGTGGTCAGCAGACAGAATGGTATCTTTATCATGTTCCACCACGATAATAGTGTTGCCAATGTCGCGTAAGTCCTTTAATGCTTCGATAAGTTGATGATTATCCCGTTGGTGCAGACCTATGCTGGGCTCATCCAAAATATACATTACGCCTGTAAGCTTCGATCCAATTTGTGTAGCCAGCCTGATACGCTGCGATTCACCTCCTGACAAAGTTCGAGCCGGACGGTTCAGACTTACGTATCCAATTCCCACCTCCAACAAAAAATCAAGCCGCACACGAATCTCGCGCAGAATCTCACGTGCTATTCGCTGTTGTCGTTTACTCAGTCGGTTTTCCAACTCTGAAAGCCAGCTTTTCAGCTCATTCAGATCCATGTCGGCGAGCTGTGAAATATTTTTTTCGTCAATTTTGAAATAGAGTGCCTGTTTTTTCAGCCGTGCACCATGACATTCCGGACAAATGTGTTTGTTCATAAAACGACCGGCCCATTTTTTGGACATCTGCGAGGCCCCCTCAGCATGTGAACTGGCAATATAGCTTAACAACCCCTCATAAGTGAGTGAATAGGACGATGTAATCCCCAGATACTCTTTTTTGACCTCCACTGTCTCGTTGGAACCGTGTAAGATCGCCTCCATCGCCCTGGGAGGAATATCTTTGATGGGAGTTTGCAACGAAAAACCATATTTCAATCCAATTGTTTCAATCTGATTGAAGACCCATGTACTTTTATATTCACCCAAGGGGGCAATTCCACCTTTTTTTATGGAAAGTTCTTTGTCCGGAAAAATCTTTTCCAGGTCGATATCATCAACAACTCCCAACCCGTTGCAACGCGGGCAGGCACCGTAAGGAGAATTAAAAGAAAAGAGATTGGGTTCCGGTTCGTCGTAAGCAATGCCGGTGGTGGGACACATCATTTTTTTGCTGTAATGCCTGACATCGCCACTAACTTCATCCAATACCATCACAACACCTTTCCCCTGTTTCATAGCTGTTTCGAGACTCTTTTTCAAACGGTTTTCAATGTTCTTCCTTACCGGAAAGCGATCGACAACTACCTCAATATCATGCACTTTATAACGATCGAGCTGCATTCCAAACGCTAATTCCCGAATATCGCCATCTACACGTACGCGCAGAAATCCCTGTTGGCGGATACGCTCAAAAAGCTCGCGGTAATGTCCTTTCCGGCCTCTCACGAGAGGAGCTAACAAAGCTATATTACTGTCATAGTATTTTTCAGAAATCAGGGAGATAATCTGCGCTTCGGTATATTGCACCATTTTCTCTCCGGTATTGTATGAATAAGCTTCGGAAGCACGGGCAAAAAGAAGGCGCAGGAAGTCATAAATCTCAGTGATGGTTCCGACGGTAGAACGCGGATTCCTGTTTACCGATTTTTGTTCAATGGAAATTACCGGACTCAGACCGTTGATTTGGTCCACATCCGGTCGCTCCAGATGGCCTATAAACTGTCGTGCATAAGCAGAGAAAGTCTCTATGTAACGGCGTTGTCCTTCGGCATAAATCGTATCAAATGCCAGCGAAGATTTGCCACTTCCGCTCAGGCCGGTAATCACCACCAGCTTGTCGCGTGGAATATCTACATCAATGTTTCTCAGATTATGAACACGTGCACCTCTTATCTCCAACAGGTTATTGTCAATAATATCTTCTTTTCTGTTTTTCTCCATCTATGATTTCCGGAAAGCTATTTTCAATGTGGCGGCAAAATTACAGCTATTCCTTCAATTTTGCATCCGTCATGTTGTAAGGAGCATCAGGAATTTTAATTTGATAGGTTTTACGATGGCTGTTTTTCAGGGATGTTTTACGCAACCACGGGTTAAAATATTTCAGCAATTTGTAGGAAATACCATGAGCACGTGAAAAGTCGGCCCAGCTTTTTACCGCACCGGTAACCTTAACAGTATGGGTGGAGATTACCGGATATTTCTGCGACGATTCAATGTAAAAGCCGTAATGTTGGGGAGACTCAAAAATCATTTTTAATGCCAACATACGATAAATATAACGAGAAGTCTCGTCAGCCACCAGCAAATCATAAAAGGAACTGACTTTTTGTTGTTTTAAAAATCGTTCTATACGCTTTTGCCCGGCATTATAGCTGGCCACTACCAAAGTCCAGCTTCCAAATTTTTTATATGACTTTTTTAAATAACGACAGGCTGCACGGGTCGATTTTTCCACATCATAGCGTTCGTCCACTTCGCGATTTATTTCCAAACCGTATTCTTTACCTGTGGATTTTAACAGTTGCCAAAACCCTTTGGCTCCGGCCGGAGAAACAACATTTTGCAAACCACTCTCAACCAAAGGCATATATCGAAAATCCAAAGGAACTCCCTGATTGGTAAGAATCGTATCAATCATGGGAAGCCAGCGGTTCGCACGCTTGATAAGTTGTAAAGTTGATGAGTGCCAATAGGTGTTTACCGAGAGTTCCCTGTCAAGGGCTTCACGTACATAGAAAATATCCAACGGGACAGGCTCACCGGCAAAACTTAACGTGTCGGGGATGGTGAGGGGAACAATTTTATAATACTGCTTGTTGGTCCCGGGTAAGCTCATATTCCGGTACTGCTTTTGATACATCACACTACCAAGAATCAAGGCGATTACCAGCAATAAAAGAAGGAAATAAGACACGTTTCTGTTCATAATTATTTTGTTGGTTCAGGCAGAGCAGATTAAAACGGGCTGTCAAAACCCCGAAAAAAGGGAGCATTTTTATCTTTTCCGGACAAAACAGGTTCGTCAATCTGCCAATCTATTTGCAAATCGGGATCATTCCATCGGATACTTCCTTCCGACTCTTTGTTATAAACGTTGGTACATTTGTAAAAAAACACCGTATTTTCTTCCAGCGTTACAAAACCATGAGCAAAGCCGGGCGGAACCCAATACATCCATTTATTTTTGTGCGTAAGCACCACAGAAGCCCACTGCCCGTATGCAGGAGAATGTTTTCTGAGGTCAACAGCCACATCCAACACGGCACCATGCATCACACGTACCAGTTTTCCCTGTGCAAAAGGGGGCTTTTGGAAATGCAACCCGCGCAAAACACCTTTCATGGACTTGGATTCGTTGTCCTGCACAAAATTCTGATCAACACCCAACTTTAAAAAAGTCTCCTTATTGTACGATTCAAAAAAATAACCCCGTTCATCTTCAAATACTTTCGGTTTCAAAATGTATAAATCAGTGATTTTCGTTTTGACAATTTCCATAATAAAAAAATTTGGAGTAAAGATACGGAATTACAAAACATGGTATAAAATAAAAAAGTCCCGAAAGTTATTACTTTCGGGACTCAGCGGAGAGAGGGGGATTCGAACCCCCGATACCCGTTGAAAGGTATGCCGGTTTAGCAAACCGGTGGTTTCAGCCACTCACCCATCTCTCCTGATGGTATTGCTGAATTAATTCATTCTTTTCAAAACAATGCTGTCGGGGTAGCAGGATTCGAACCTGCGACCCCCTGCTCCCAAAGCAGGTGCGCTAACCGGACTGCGCCATACCCCGTAACAATTATAAAATTATAAGAACACTTCCTTCTTGTTTTATTTTCTATAAGGAGTGCAAAAATAGAACTTTGTTCGTTATCTGCAAAAAAATACTTAAAATATTTTTACCCGGCAGAGAGTGTTTACACATTAAATCGAATATGCATAATATCGCCATCTTCCACCACATAATTTTTTCCTTCCACACGAAATTTTCCAGCCTCTTTTACGGCCTGCTCCGTACCATACAGAATAAAGTCTTCATAACTCATCACCTCGGCACGGATAAATCCACGTTCCAGATCACTATGAATCACACCGGCAGCCTGCGGAGCGGTCATTCCTTTGTGAATGGTCCAGGCACGATTTTCGGGTTTGCCAATGGTGAAAAACGATTGCAAATTCAGCACATCGTAAGCAGCACGTATCAGTTTGTTCACACCAGGCTCTTTCAGCCCGGCATCTTCAAGAAAAGCTTTCCGGTCTTCTTCATCTTCCAGCTCGGCAATTTCCGCTTCCAGTTCTCCGGCAATCACCAACACTTTGGCATCTTCCGGCAAAGCCGCTTTTACTTTTTCCACATAATCATTTCCGTTGATGGCCGAGGCATCATCCACATTACATACATAAATCACCGGCTTGGCTGTCAGCAACAACAAATCATGAATGTACTGGTCATCTCCTTCATTCACAGGAGCAGAAGAGGCATTTCCGAAATTTTCGAGATGTTCTTTGTAAACGGTAAGCACTTCCATCCCTTTTTTGGCCTCTTTATTTCCGGTTTTGGCCAGTTTCTCCAACCGTTGCAGTTTACGGTTCACCAAATCGAGATCACGCACCTGTAATTCAAAATCCACGATTTCCAAGTCGCGCACCGGATCTACGGAGCCTTCGATGTGTGCCAGATTATCGTCATCAAAACAGCGTAACACATGAATCAGCGCATCGGTTTGTTGCACATCGGCCAGAAACTTGTTGCCTACTCCTTCGCCCTGACTGGCACCTTTGGCCAATCCGGGCAGATCGACAATCTCCACCGTGGCCGGGATAAGCTTGTCGGCAGGCAACAGTTTGTCCAGCTCATACAACCGCTGGTCGGGCACATCTACCACGCCGATATTTGATTTTGTAGCGCTGAAAGCGTAATTGGAGCTTTCCGCTTTGGTATTCGACATACAATTGAATATGGTGGTTTTCCC
>JAJRQN010000051.1 GCA_024280235.1 Bacteroidota bacterium
ATCCGAAACACTTCAACAACCACCGGTACAAAGATCACCGTCGGTCGTTCTTTGCTAATACAATATTATGAAATTTTTAATGAAAAAATGTGTATTTTTGAATCAAAATTAAAATAGTCCGATTAATAGGGGGCTAAACCATCACTACTTTAGACCACTAAAATATTAACTACTTTCGGGTATCATGTCCATTTATACCTATTGTCTTATGAAAAAAATATCCTTACTTTTGACTCTAATCACGATATTAACCGCTATACTTATGAGCGCTTGTCAGTCGAAACAAAAAGTTGATTTAATTGTATATCATGCAGTTGTTTACACAGTGAATCCGCAATTTGATACGGTGAACGCTTTTGCCGTGAAAGATGGAAAGTTTCTGGCAGTTGGCTCCGACAAAGAAATTCTGAGCCATTACGAGGCAAAGCAGATGATTGATGCAAAAGGAAATGCTGTTTATCCCGGATTTAACGATGGGCACAGCCATTTTCTGGCTTACGGACAAGCACTCGTGCGCTGGGCAAATCTCGTGGGTACCCGGTCTTTTGATGCTGTGTTGAAGATTTTAAAAAACCATCAGCAGGAGTATCCCGAAAAGTGGATTCTCGGTCGTGGCTGGGATCAAAACGACTGGGACGTGCAGAATTATCCCACAAATGAAAAGTTGGATTCTCTTTTCCCAGGCCATCCGGTGGTGCTTACACGCATTGACGGCCATGCAGTTTTAGCCAGCTCCAGTGCACTCCGTCTGGCGGGTATTACCGCAGCAACAAAAATCGATGGCGGAGAAGTGGTGCTGAAAAACGGAAAGCCCACAGGTGTTCTCATTGATAATGCTGCCGACAGCATGCGTGCTTTGATTCCGGAAATGAACAAAAGTGCTAAAATAAAAGCTTTAGAACTGGCACAGCGAAACTGTTTTGCAACCGGACTGACTTCCGTAACGGATGCCGGCTTACCAAAAGATGACATTCTGCTCATCGACAGCCTGCAGCACCAAGGCGTTCTGAAAATCAGGGTTTATGCTATGATGGATCCTACGCAGGATGATTTCGATTATTTCTTTCCCAAAGGGCCGTTGCACACCGGACGGCTTACGGTGAGTGCTGTAAAGTTATACATAGATGGTGCATTAGGCTCTCGTGGTGCTTTGCTGCTAAAACCATACAGCGATATGCCCGGCCATTACGGCCTCAGGTTGCATCCGCTACCTTATTACGATTCCATTTGCCGAAAGGCTTATGCCGCCGGTTTTCAGGTGAATACGCATGCCATTGGTGATTCGGGCAACCGCATTATGCTGAAGATTTATGCCCGCTTTCTGAAAGGCAAAAACGACCGGCGTTGGCGTATTGAACATGCACAGGTACTCTCTCCTGAAGATTTCCATTATTTCGGTGATTTCAACATTATCCCTTCTATCCAGTCAACACATTGTACTTCGGACATGTACTGGGCAGAAGAAAGGCTGGGGCCGAAACGGGTCAAAACGGCTTATGCTTACAAACAACTGTTGGAGCAAAACGGATGGGAGGTGAACGGAACCGATTTTCCCATCGAAGATATCAGTCCCGTAAAGACTTTTTATGCTGCTGTTAGCCGCAAAGACCTGAATGGCCGGCCTACGGGTGGTTTCCAAATAGAGAATGCCATTTCCCGGAAAAATGCACTGCGTTCCATAACCATCTGGCCGGCAAAAGGAAGTTTTGATGAAAAAATAAAGGGCAGTATCAAACCTGGAAAACTCGCTGATTTCGTGATGCTTGACCGTGATATTATGCGCTGTCCCGAATCTGAAATTCCAGATGCAAAAGTGTTGCTGACGGTGGTGCAGGGCGGGAAAGTCTTTGAGAATATCGAATGACGAATGGGAGAATGATAATAGATTGCTGTTTGGCCTTTGTCTGATCGTCGAATGGCCACAATATTGAATATCACCTTGTTATGGCCTATGCGGCAGTGATGGGAGCGGCAGCGAGGTGCAGACAAAGCAGTATGGAGGCTTGCGGAGGCAGGGCGACCTAAGAAGCCCCTGTAAACGCAATAGCCGACACTGCTTTGACAAATCCGACTAAAGCGGACAGCACGGTAAGGTTTGCGTAGGCTTGTGCGTGGTAACCGAGGCGCCAATAAAATTCAAAATTCTATTTTCTTAAAATAAACCTCTCAATAACCTGCCGGATAAAAATATTTTCTACATTTGCGGCAGAATGATGAATGAAATGATGAATTCCATAAAACAAAATAAACAGTTGAAACGGGAGGGAGACTTTGACCGGCGGTTGTTGTTTTAATGGAAATTCGTAAAGAATAGAAAATAATTTCAAGCTCGGTTAATAAATGGCCGGGCTTTTTTTTATGTTTAAAAATCAGAAGGATGAAAGTATTAAAGTTTGGTGGCACATCAGTTGGCTCGTCAGTGAAAATGAAAAAAATAGCAGAGATTATTCGTGGTGAGACGCCTGTTTTTGTTGTGCTCTCTGCAATGGGCGGAACTACTGATATGCTGACAAAAATGATTGCCAGTGCGGCAGACGGGCGAGTAGATGTTGCTTTAAAATCGGCTGGCGACCTGAAAACCTTTTATATTCAGACGGCACAGCAGTTGCTTGGAGAGCTTGCCGCGGAGGCATTGTTGTATGTGGATGTCGTTTTTAACAGTCTGTTTAAATTGTTGGCGCAACGGCCAATATCGAGTAATGAGAAATATATACTGTCGTGTGGCGAGAAGCTCTCTACTTTTTTGTTTCACAGTCTGCTTCTCAGGCAGGGCTGCCGGGCTGTACTATTGGATGCCACGGCACTTATTTCGCTGGACGACTTTCATGAGCCTGTAATGGGCGAAATTGAGAAGCGTTTACAGATTGAAATTAGTAAACACTCCGATGCACAGGTGTTTGTTACTCAGGGATTTATTTGCCAAAATATTGATGGTAAGATGGATAACCTGGGCAGGGGTGGAAGTGATTATTCTGCTTCTTTGTTTGGTGCGGCCATGGGGGCTTCGGAAATTCAGATTTGGACAGACATTGATGGAGTGCAGAATAATGATCCGCGCATTGTGGAAAACACGCGTCCTGTTCGCCACTTGATGTTTGATGAGGCTGCGGAGCTTGCATATTTTGGCGCGAAAATACTACATCCTCTTACCATTCTGCCGGCACAGAAAGCCAATGTTCCGGTTTTGTTAAAAAACTCCATGCATCCGGAAGATCCGGGAACAAAAATCACTGCTAATAAGGATGGTAAAGGTTTTAAAGCGGTAGCTGCCCGCGACGGTATTACGGCCATTAGGATCAGATCGAGCCGAATGCTGTTGGCTTATGGCTTTATGCGTAAGGTTTTTGAAGTCTTTGAAAAGTTCAAAACCCCCATCGACATGGTTACGACATCGGAAGTTGCTGTGTCCATCACCATTGATGACCGCAGATACTTACCGGAGATTGTTTTTGAGCTTCGCCAGTTAGGTAAAGTAGAAGTGGAGGAGGGGAAGACGCTTGTGGGCGTTGTTGGCTATATTCATGCGGATGAGCCAGGATATGCCGGTCAGCTTTTTGATACGCTCGGCGACATTCCTATCCGTATGATTTCTTACGGTGCCAGTCCATACAACTTCTCACTGCTGGTAAATACTGAAGATAAAATAAGGACACTCAGGGCTTTAAACAGCAGGCTCTTTCATAATGAGTTTACCGAAAATACAGAAGATAAAATTAGCTCTCTTGCTGAATGAGTGAAAAACTTCAATCGGTTTGATATGATATAGATTTGCAGGCTATGGGCATATATATTGTTCCATGACTCTGTTATCATGCTGCCTCTATATGATCTTGTATTGGTAAAATGGGTTCTGGTACACAGTGTTTACCGTGTTTTCCCATCGGCAAGGATGTAGTTGCGATATTCAAACAGCCGGCGATGGGTTTTCTTTTCGATAAAGTAAAGCAGTTTGTCTTTTGGCTTCATGTTTGATTTTGAGGGGTCGTAGTTGAATTTCCAGTCTCTGCCTGAGATGACCTCTTTCATATATTTTGGGTGTTTGCCTGAAAAGTGTTCCAGCTTATCCACTTCGTTGAAGTCAAAAGGTTTATCAGTGATATTATCTTTTATCCATTGGTCGTTGTGCCAGAAACGCGAAAAAGCATACATCTTACTGTTTAGAAGCATGGGGTTGCGGGCGAATGAGTAGTGAAATATGGTAACATCAGATTTTAAGACCCTTAGCTTATTGCCTTTTTCACCTGCGAGATAGCTTTCGTGAGAGTTGTATTTTCTAAAGCCCTGCGAATCGTGATATGAATAGATGCCTGGAACATTTTTGAAAGCTCTTATTTCGTAGCGATGTGTCCTGCGCGTGTTTAGGATATGCTCGAAATCTCCCCAGAAATGTAAGAAGGGCATCAAAAGGCCATCTACATCTTCACGGCGATTGGCTTTCTCAATGTCTTCACGAAGTTGTTTTGGTGCGTTTTCGTGAAGTATTTCATCCACCTGCAAATGGACGGTCCAGTTATCAGTAGTTTCTGCCAGTCCGATGTTGGATTGTTGTGCAAATACTTTTCCGTTTTTGCGCAGGTTCATATCCCACTTAGAGTCGATAATCCGGATTTTTTTATCCTTCAATGCTGCGATGGCTTCCCTGGTGCCGTCGTCCGAATCACCCACCACCACCACCAGTTCATCCACGGCTGGCAACAGTGATAAAATGGAAGGGATAAACGGATAGCCAAGCTTGATACCATTTCTGACATAAGTAAAACCACTGATTTTCATGTGTTTAAAAATTTGTAAAATATTGATATAATGTGTTTTGATACCATCGCCCCGGATTAAAATCCGAGACTCCATTTGAGTCGTCCGCTATGCGGACTTTAATCATCCCCCTGTGTGCTTAAAATTTAAACATGAGTGTTTCATCTGTTTGTAATTTTGTAATTAACTGTCATTTAACATTATATATTTGTCATCCCCGCTTGCTGTTGTACCAACAGGCGAGACAAGCTGCTCAATCCGATGACCGTTTTTTTTGCAAAATAATCATTCTTCTGCCTGCCCGACTATCATGGTCGGGCGGGTGTGTTTTAAACCAATCATGGACTTTTCATCTGTTTTCTGATTATTTTGAAGGATTCTGTTTTTTGCAAAAATGCAAAAATAAGAAAACGATTGTTGCTAAAAGAAGAATTCTTTGAGTTCGTTTACTACAGCGGCTTTTAGTCTCCGGCTTTGGCTATATTTGCACGTAAACAGGAAAGACACCTGTGTGTATGAATTATGAGCAATACGTCAATTGTTATTCAATATAAATTTCTTATGCTGACCTTTATTGTGTTGGCAAATAGTGGTTTTCTTTATTCGCAAAAGGCTTATAACGTTACTATTAGTGGCTATATTCGAGATGATACCAATGGTGAATCGTTGCCCGGTACTACCATTTTTGTGAATGAATTGAAAACGGGGAGTATCTCAAACGGCTATGGATTTTACTCGCTAACTCTGCCACGGGGAAGTTATCATATTGTTTATTCATTTGTGGGTTATCAAAGCCGCTCTTTAGCATTACATCTTCAACGCGATACACTGATTAATGTTGAAATGGAATCTGTTTCCAGCCGGCTGCAAGAGGTGGAAATAAAATCGGAATCGGCACGTGAGAATATACGTATGCCGCAGATGTCGGTTACTAAAATGAATATGAAAAATATTGCGGAAATTCCTTCTTTTATGGGCGAAGTTGATTTGGTGAAAGCATTGCAGTTGCTCCCCGGTGTGAAATTTGTTGCCGAAGGTTCCTCCGGGATGAGCATCCGTGGTGGCGGACCTGACCAAAACCTGATTTTACTCGATGGAGCCACGGTCTATAATGCCGGTCATCTCATGGGATTTTTCTCTGTTTTCAATCCTGATGCAGTGCAAAGTGTTAAGCTTTACAAAGGTGATATGCCGGCGGCCTACGGCGGAAGACTTTCGTCTCTCATCGAAGTGCGTATGAAAGAGGGAAACAACAAAACTTTTCACGGTCAGGGAGGTATCGGGCTTATTTCCAGCAGGATAATGTTTGAGGGTCCTCTTGTAAAAGACAAAGCCTCGTTTATGGTCAGCGGGCGGCGCACCTATGCCGATTTGTTTCTGAAACTGTCGCATAATGAAAAACTCCGGCAAAATCGTCTCTATTTCTATGATCTGAATACCAAATTGAATTTTTCAATGAATGCCAACAATCATTTTTATCTTTCAGGTTATTTTGGGAAAGATGTTTTTAAAAACGATTTCTTCGGGATGGATTGGGGTAATGCCACCGGCACTTTCAGGTGTAATCATGTTTTTAATGAAAAACTTTTCTCTAATGTTTCGGCAATTGTCAGCCGGTTTAATTACAACCTCGGAGTTGCAGAAGATAATCCGAGAGCCTTTTTATGGCAGTCGGCACTGACCGATATTACTTTGAAAGATAACTTTGACTGGTATATCAACCCGAATAACAAGCTTAACTTCGGCTTTTCCGTAATTCATCATGATTTTTTTCCGGGGAAGATTACCGGTACGGGAAAAGAGGCATTGATTGATGAATACCGGCTTCCAGATAGTTATGCGCTCGAAAGTGCCATTTATGTTAGCAACGAACAGAAAATCGGAAAGATTACACTGAAATACGGTCTCCGGTTTTCCATCTTTAATAATATGGGGCCGGCAACCATCTACCACTTTAACAATCAGTTCAACGTTACAGATTCCACTGTTTATGATACGAAAAAGATTTTCAATACTTATTTTGGAATAGAGCCACGCCTTGGAATTGTTTTTAGGATAAACCAAAGTTCTTCTGTAAAAGCAAGTTACTCAAGGAATTATCAGTATGTACAACAGGCACGGAATTCCACTGCCGGCAATCCTATGGATATCTGGTTTCCGGCCAATCCCAATATCAAACCGCAGGTGAGCGATCAGGTGGCTGCCGGTTATTACCACTATTTCAAAGAGGGGATATTCTCCTTTTCTACTGAGCTGTATTATAAGTGGATTCATAATGCTATTGATTTTAAAGACCATGCCAATTTGATGCTAAATAAATATCTTGATGGTGAGTTACGTACAGGCAGGGGTTATAGTTACGGGCTGGAACTGATGCTGAAAAAGACCTCCGGCAGGCTTACCGGTTGGGCAAGCTACACATGGTCGCGCAGCCTGCGTGAAATTCCCGGAATCAACAATGGGGTTGTTTATCCTTCGCCATACGACCGTCCCAACGATTTTTCATTAACGTTGAGTTACCGGATGAGAAAGGCTGTCCGGCTAAGTATGAGTTGGGTCTGTCTCACCGGACAACCGGTAACTTTTCCGGTAAGCCGGTTTCAGTACAGTAATACCATTGTGCCGGTTTATTCGGGGCGTAACAGTTACCGAATGGCTGATTATCACCGGCTTGATTTGGCACTTGTTTGGGACTTACCCGTCAAAAAACAAAAAAAATGGCATAACCAGCTAAACTTCTCTGTCTATAATGTTTATAATCGCAAAAATCCATGGGTTATCAACTTTCAGAACGACCCGGAAATCCCAAATGCAACTTATGCAGAGATGACTTATCTGTTTGGCATTGTGCCTACTGTAACTTATAATTTTAAATTTTGACATGATAAAACTTTTGCGAGATATTATTTTTATACTGCTTGTTGCCACATTGACATTTTCCTGTACCAAGCGGGTGGAGATTCCCCTAAATACAGGTGATGTAAAGTTGGTAGTGGAAGGCTACTTGTTTGGCAGCGATTCTGTTTCGTGGGTCAGGCTCACAAGGACAAGCAGTTATTTTTCCAATGAACCTCCGCCACCGGTGAGCCATGCGCAGGTTGTTGTCAGCCACAAAACACAGCAGTGGCTGTTTACGGAATCTACCACACATCCAGGCGTTTACTTTCTGTTGGACAGGTCGTTTCATCTCATTGTTTCCGATACATTTAAGTTAAGGATTCAATTGCAAAATCCTGTTGGGAATCACAGCCGTTACGAAAGCCAAACGGTTGTGCCTCCTTTGCGCATCCATATTGATTCGTTGAACATAGAATATGCTCCGGATTTTAAAAAATGGATGGTTCGTTATTTTGGTCTTGACTTTCCGGGTAAAGACTTTTACCTGTTCAACAGCCGTGTAAATGGTAAGATAGTAACAGACAGTATCTTACAAAAAGTTGTCAGAGAAGATGTCTTTTTTGACGGGCGTTATGTATCGGGCGCAGTGGTGCAGGTTCTCAATGAGGATGTTATGAAGCCCGGTGACAATTACACTTTAATGGCATCCAATATCACAAAAGAGTATTATGATTATCTCACAGCTTTGCAAGATGAAGTCGGAGAAAAAAATCCATTATTCAGTGGTCCTCCGGCCAATGTGGAAGGCAATATTAACAAAGGGGCACTTGGATTTTTCACTTCATTTCAGACTACTTCGTTACAGGTAGAGCTGAAAGAAATTTATGACAGACCAAAAGTTTGTTCAGGAAGATAACTCAGGCTGGTTTTCAGAAGGAGATATCTATTGCCAGGTCATAAATGTTTGTTGCAGACTTATTTCCCAATTTTTCATTTTGATAACTGAAAACCAGTTTGTTTTGTTTAAAGAACCGCCAGCTCAAACCGTAAATCTGCCGGGTATTGCGTTTTTCATCTTTTTCATTTAAATGAAAAGAATCATAACGGCCAAAGGCAGCCAATTTGGTTTCAGGGATTTTAAACTCGCCGTAAAATGAAAATCCATGATGAGGTAACGCTCTGTAACTGCTGTCCACATATGTCCCATAACTGTTTCCGTTTCCTTTTTCGTATTGGGCAATAACAGTAATGTACCGGCTTTCGTAAGTAACAATTCCTGCATTCAATATAAAATCAGGATTCTCAGGAATATTTCCTTTACCGAAAATGCCGAGGTAGGAGAATTGTAATCCCGGAATGAAAACGGGAAAAGGTCTGAGAGTAATTCTGGCTTCAAAATTCTTGCTCAGGTTAGCTTCAAATTGATGATAGCCACCTCCATTAAATAACCCCAACGAAAAACTACCGTATTTTCCCGGGTTGTGCGGGTGAACGCGTTGTGTGTATCTGCCGATAAGTTGCCCGCCGAAATATCCTTCGTAGCTGAGTCCGAATCCTGCCGAATTGAATAGCCCGCTGCGTTCCATAAACATGGTTCCCTGAACACGATATGCGTTAATATGTTCCTCAAAATCAAGCCATGGTCGCTGGAAAATGCCGAACTTTAGACGACTGTAAGTCAGTATCCAAAAGTTAGGAATCTTGTACTGCAGATAGAGATACTTAATCCGTAGCTCAATGTTTCCTGCGTCATCTCCCTGGTCATCAATGGTGATATCCTGTGTGTAACGTACCGATAGGTTTTTGGAAATATTGGCTTCCACGGTCAGGTAGGCACGACGCACAAGAAATGCAAAAGTTTTGGTGTCATCTTGCGTCTTGTATTGTCCGGCGAGATAAAAAAGTCCACTTATTCTGATATGCTTTGTGAAAGACTTATTGCTATCCGAAACGGAGTAGATGTTATCCTGAGCATGCAGTATATTCGGGAAAAAAACACCTGAGATTCCAAGAGAAATAAAAATCCAAAGGGTAAAGACTTTCATAGAGATAAAATCACTTTTCAAAAAAGAACAACCGCGCAAAAATATTAAAAACTATCTATTTGGTTGGTCATCATTACGTTGTCTAATGTGAAGTTATTGTTAAATTTTTATTATTCATTCATTGACTTTTGAACTTATGTTCATTATCTTTGCAACGAATTTAAAAATCAAAGCAATGAGTATTTTAGGAAATGATGCTCCCGGCAAGGGACTGGGCTATGGCGGCGGTCATGGAAGAAACAAAGGCGGTGCTTTTGGTATCGGCGGGTATTGCGTCTGTGCCAAATGCGGCGCAAAAGTTCCCCACACACAGGGTGTGAAATGTACTAAGCTGAAATGTCCTGAATGCGGCCACACTATGATTCGCGAAGAGTTGTTAAAGAAATCTTAACAAAAAAAGTATGCGATCTCTCCGGCCTCCGTGCTTTTTTCATCACGGTAGAGGAAGAAAAACAGCCATTTTTCTCCAATAGTTTGATTATTTTTGTCCGCCGGTGGCAGTTAACAAATACCGGTTTTAAATATTTTTTATGCAGCTGAATCATATTGGAATAAATATTGTCGATACTGACGAAATACAGCATTTTTATCAGGAAATTTTGGGATTTTATCCCGAACGCAGTTTTCCCATTAGCACGGAGATATCAAGAATATTTTTTGGTCTCGAAGGAGAGACAAAGGCTTTCATCGTGCAAAACAATAGCTTAAGGCTGGAATTGTTTGTGTATGACAAGCCGTTAAATACCGGTTACGCCCATTTGTGTGTGGAAGTGGAACACCGTGAAAAAACAGCCCGAAAATGTGCAGCAATCGGCTATCCGGTTATCCGCATGAAAAGAGAACAGGGGGATTTGATTTTTGTAAAAGACAAAGCAGGCAATGTGTTTGAGTTAAAAAATAAGCTGAATGAAAACTTATCTTGATTGTCTGCCCTGTTTTGTAGAACAGGCGTTGCGGGCTTCGCGCATTGCTACGGATGATGATAAATTGATCAAGCAGGTGCTGGATGATGTGGGTGATATGATAAAAGAAATCCCCATGGAAAATACGCCTGCCGAGTCGGGAATACTGATATACGGAAAAATACGGGAGATTACAGGCGTGGCTGATCCTTACCGGGAGATAAAGCAACAACATATTGCCGAAGCCAAAGCGCTTTATCCTGAGTTGGAAAAAATGGTTGCGGAATCGGATGATTCTTTGCTTACAGCTATCCGGCTGGCCATTGCCGGAAACGTTATTGACCTCGGTATTAACAAAACCTTTGATATTGTGGCCGATGTAAAGAGAATCCTGAAGCAGGATTTTGGTATTTTCGATTATGAAGCTTTTAAAACTAAACTTAATGCCGCCGAAAATATTCTGTACATCGGCGACAATGCCGGCGAATCGGTTTTTGATAAAATACTGATTAGACAGTTGAAAAGGCGGGTAAAATATGCTGTTCGTTCACAACCTATCATAAACGATGCCACCATGGAAGATGCCCTGTCTTCAGGGTTAGATGAAGTGGCGGAGCTGATTGAGTCGGGCAGCATTGCGCCGGGAACCATCCTAAACCGGTGTACACCGGAGTTTATAAGGATTTACCGAAATGTCGACATGGTCATCAGTAAAGGTCAGGGAAATTATGAAGGGCTGTCGGACGAAAAACGTTCCATCTTCTTTATGCTGAAAGCAAAATGCCCGGTTATTGCCCGCCATTTGGGAGTAAAAGAAGGAGATATTGTATTAAAAGGAATAAATTTGTAAAAAATTTTATCATGGAAAAGAAAACCAAAATAGGCATTATCATTTGCGACCGTTATCGTAATTGTGCCGGTGGAAAATGTTTCCGGGCGATGCAAAACCGTGAAGGCGCTTTTAGCATATACGGCAAAGAGGAGAATGTCGAAATTGTCGGTTACACCAGTTGTGGCGGCTGCCCGGGAGGAAATATCGAACATGCTCCTGAAGAGATGAAAAAAAACGGAGCTACGGTCATCCATTTTGCTACCGGTTTTGTGGTAGGCTATCCGCCCTGCCCGTATATCGACCATTTCAAACGCTTCATTGAAGAAAAATATGAGATGAAAGTTGTGATTGGAACACATCCTATTCCCGAGAAATATTATCAAACTCATAAAGCGTTGAAAACATGGGAAACAGAGGAATGGCAGACTTTTATCGAACCTACACTGACTGATGAAAAAACCCGTCTGAATTACAATTAGTGCCTGCCATGAAACTTCAAACTTAAGACACGATAGTTATGTACAAATATCTTTTTGGTCCGGTACCATCGCGCAGGCTGGGCATGTCGCTGGGGGTGGATTTGGTTCCGCACAAAGTGTGTTCGCTCAACTGTGTGTATTGCGAATGCGGCCGTACAACAAAACTGACTACGGAACGCAAAGAATATATTCCGTATGATGGTGTGGTGCAAGAGCTAACCGATTATCTGAGTAACAATCCGCATCCGGATTACATTACTTTTTCGGGTTCGGGTGAGCCTACACTCAACAGCCGTATTGGCGATGTGCTGCATTTCATTAAAACACACAGCAAGACTCCGGTGGCAGTACTTACCAATGGCACACTGTTTTATGACAAAGATGTTCGCAAGGAACTTCTTGAAGCTGATGTGGTGCTTCCTTCGTTGGATGCGGCGGAAGATTTGGCTTTTCGTAAAATTAACCGGCCGTGGCGTGAACTGAATATCCCCCGATATATTCAGGGTCTTGTTGATTTCCGTAACGAATACAAAGGACAAATCTGGTTAGAAGTGTTGATTATTCCGGGATTAAATGACACCAAAGAGAACCTGCAGGCGCTGAAAGCAGCTTTTTTGAAAATAAATCCGGAAGAGATACAGCTAAACACGCTGGATCGTCCGGGCACTGTGGCAAATATTCGTACCGCTACGCGTAAAGAATTGCAGGAAATAGTCGATTTCTGGAATTTACCTCATGTGAAAATTATTGCACCTGCTCCAGACCGGAAAAAGATTGTATCCTACCGCGATGACATGGAATCGGCTATTCTGGAAACCATCCGGCGCCGTCCCTGTACGCTGGAGGATATGCACAAAATTCTCGGTTTGCATATCAACGAAATCAACAAATATCTCGATGTGCTCGAAGACGAAGGAAATATTATTTCCGTACGAGAAAAACGTGGGTTGTTTTACAAAGATGTCCGGTAGCAAAATAACCAAACAGATTAATTTTTTACCGCGTATTTTTTTATGAATGGATATTCAATCCGTTCATCATATAAAGGGAATGTTCCAATGTGGGGAGAATTTCCGTAAGGTATTCGTTCACCGCTTTCCGGCTTCCCGGCAGGGTGTAAATTAAGGTTTCATCAATGGTTCCTGCTACTGCCCGGCTAATGAGCGCATTGGGCTTTTTCATACCATATTTTACCCGGATGAGTTCCATGATACCGGTAATTTCTTTTTGAAGCATGGGTTTTACCACATCAGGGGTGATATCCCTTTTCCCGATGCCGGTTCCACCGGTTGTAAAGACAATGTCAAAATGCTTTGCTATAGCATCTTCCATGGATTTTCTCAATAATCTTGCATCGTCGGGAATAATCAACTTGCTAAATTCAAAATGGCGGTTACGCGACAAAAGAAACTCTTCAGTCATTTTTTCAATGAGTGGTCCGCTTTTGTCTACATATACCCCGTGGCTGGCACGGTCGCTCAGGGTAATAATCTTAATCTTCAGGATACGGGGATGGTAGTTGAAAGACCTGCCCGGTTTTAGCTCTCCGCCTTTCAGCACTTTCACACAAATACCTTCTTTGGGCATAACACAGTTTCCCACTTCACGAAAAATGGCGCAGTTGTCCCCATGACATTTTTTGCCAATTTGTGTAACCATAAGTTCGATGCCGCCGGAGACCAATTTATCGAGCGGTGCGGTTTTATACAATTCCATTCCGCGGGTTGAAATGTTTTCGGCAAACTCGCCGAATTTAATTTCACGTTTGGCTTCTGCCGAAAATTTCCTGATACTTTCTTCCCCGAGAAGACTTACCTGCCTGTGCCATGGCCCGGAATGTGCATCTCCCGGAATCCCGATATCGGTTAACTGAATGCTGTTAACAGGCTTTTTTATTGTCCCTTTTTTCTCCGAAATATTTACTGAAGTTACTTCAAATGTTTTCATCTGTTTAAAAATTTGTAAAATATTGATATAATGTGTTTTGATACCATCGCCCCGGATTAAAATCCGAGACTACATTTGAGTCGTCTGCTATGCGGACTTTAATCATCCCCCTGTGTGCTTAAAATTTAAACATGAGTGTTTCATCTGTTTATAATTTTGTAATTAACTGTTATCTAATAATATATATTTATTTATCATCCCCGCTTGCTGTTGTATCAACAGGCGGGACAGGCTACTCAATCCGATGATTATTTTTTTTGGGGATAATCATTCCCTTGTGTGTTTTAAACCAATCATGGATGTTTCATTTGTTTGTGATTTTGTAATATACTGAGATTAAATACCTTGTTATTATAGCCTTGGATTGAAATCCGAGACTACATTTGAGTCGTCCGCTATGCGGACTTAAATCGACTTCTTTCCGTTTGAAACGGAACAAGTTGTGTGTTTAAGGTTTAAACAGAAGTGTCTCACCTGCTTATTGTTACCTTTTTGTCTTTTCTATTAAGTGGATATTCTCCATGTGCATGGTTTTGTCAACCGCTTTGCACATATCATAAACCGTGAGCAGGCTCACCTGAACTCCTGTCAGGGCTTCCATCTCCACCCCGGTCTGTCCGATACATTTTGCCATACACAAAATATGAACACCTTTTTCCTTTAAAGTCGCTTTTACGGATACTTTGGTTAATATAATCGGGTGGCAAAGTGGTATTAGTTCACTGGTTTTCTTGGCCGCCTGGATACCCGCAATTTCAGAAACTGTTAGTACATCTCCTTTTTTCATTTGGTTTTCACGAATTAAGGCGACTGTTTCGGCTTGTAGATGAATAAAACCTTCGGCAAGTGCCGTACGGGTTTGTTGTGGCTTTCCGGCCACATCCACCATGTTGGCTTTACCCTTTTCATCGATGTGTGTTAGTTTCATGATTTTGAACATTTATTGTTAAAATATTATCCTCCAATGCCATAGAATTTTCCTGATTTGTTTTTTGTTCCGGCCTTGGGCTTATTCATTACTGCCATGTCAAATGCCCGGTTAATACTTGTCTCCTTAACATTAAATGCCATTTCGTTAAACAGACAGGGTTTAATGTCGCCGTTGGCGGTAAGCCGCAGCCGGTTACAATTTTTGCAATCGCCACCGTTGCCGCCTTCAACAATAGAAAACTCACCGGTTTGCAGGTTCATTTGATGAATAAAGCGTATTTGTAAATCATTTTCTTTACAAAAAGCAGCTACCTCACGCGCATCCGGTTCCAGGCTGTTTTTAAAAACCACACAATTTATCTTAACGGGATGCAAGCCGGCATTTTTGGCGGCATCTATCCCGTCAAAGACCTTCCTGATATCGCCGCCACGGGTAATCTCTTTGTAGCGTGATGGAGATATTGTATCCAGACTAATATTTACCCGGTTCAACCCGGCTTCTTTTAACGGCTTCGCAAATTGAGCCAGTAAAATTCCGTTGGTTGTCATGGATAAATCGGTTATTCCTCCAACGGAGGCTATCATTCCAACCAAGTCAACAACTCCTTTCCTAACCAAAGGTTCACCACCCGTAAGCCGTACTTTTGTAATCCCTTTAGCGACCCCTTTTTTCACAACTACGAGAATATTTTCAAAAGAAAGAATATCCTCATGTTGCATGAGTTTAATACCTTCTTCCGGCATACAATAAACGCACCGGAGATTGCAGCGGTCGGTAACCGAAATACGCAGGTAATCCAGTTTCCTGTTATATGGGTCGTACATCGACAAAGTCTCCTTTATTTAATTCGGTAACGCCGTGTTCTACCACCATAAGTCCATCAGCATAAGATAAAGCGTTGATGTGAGCGGAGCCATGATATTCAACGGGTATTACCGTACCATCGGCAATGATGCTCACCGGTTCAAAGGCTTTACGGCTTGCTTTTTTTCGTTTATAATCCTGACCGAGAACCAATTTATACATCCGTGGAAAATAATAGTTGCCCATGATGCCGTAAAGCAAAGGCTTTATGAGTATGTCGAACTGGACAAAAGCAGAAACCGGATTTCCCGGTACACCGACAAACCATTTATCTTTTTTTGTTCCGAAAATGGTTTTCTTCCCGGGTTTGGTGGCTATCCCATGAAATTGGACATGAAAGCCGGCTTCTTCTAAGACTGCCGGAACAAAATCGTAATCGCCCATCGAAACGGCGCCCGACATTATGGCGAGGTCGGCGCTTTCCATGGCTTTGCCGAGCATAGCCTGAGTGTCTTTCTTTGTGTCTTTGGCAATGCCAAGATATTGAACGGGCAATCCCATTGCCTTCGCTTGTGAGATTATCTGGCAGGCATTACTGTTTCTGATTTGCGAAAGCGCAGGTTTTACATCCGGCTCTACCAATTCATTTCCGGTAGAAACTATTGCTATACGCGGCTGTTTGTAAACTTTGATTTGTACAGCACCTACCGAAGCCAGTACCGGTATATGCTTTTCTCTAATCAGTGTACCTTTTTTTAACAGCACATCGCCGGTTCTGATGTCTTCGCCGGTTATACAAATATTGGATTTGGAACTTTCTTTAGTAAAAACGATTTGGTTTTCTCCTGCATTTTTGGTATTTTCCACCATGATGACGACATCTGCACCTTCAGGAAGAGGTGCTCCGGTCATAATCTTTGCGCATTGGTTTTCCCCAATTGTTTTTTGCGGCCAGACACCGGCAGGAATTACTTCCACAACATCCAAGATGTTCTTAAGGTCTTCGTTTCGGCAGGCATAACCATCCATGGCCGACTTGTTAAAGGGAGGCATGTCCATATCCGACCGGATATCTTCGGCCAAAACCCGATGAACCGATTCTTTAAAACCAATGGTTTCAATACCAAGTGTGTGGACATTTTTCATAATGTATTGGAATGCTTCTTCGTAGGATATCATTATAATAATTGTTTAAAAAATGAATAATTTAATACTGGCAACCAATAAAACACTTGCCAACAGAATCTTGACTCTGTATTGACTAAATTTCACGCTGCTGAAATATGAACCTGTAAAACCTCCTCCCAATCCTATGGCAGCCCACAGCAGAATTTGGGGAACGGGATGAAAATCCTGATTAAAATAAAGTCCCGTAAGGCCTGCGGAAGAATTCAGGAAAATAAACAACGCCGAGATTCCGGCTGTTTCCTTCACGTTGGCCCAATGTGTCAACAGCAGGATGGGGCTTAGTATAATTCCGCCTCCAATACCTATCATGCCGGAAAAGAAGCCTACAACAGCACCAATGGCCACAGCGAGAAAAAATGGCGGCGTTTTTGAAGTTTCGTATTTACCTCTGGGACTGATGACTAACCGACCAATGGCAATCAGTAAAAAGAGTCCCAAAATAATTTTATAGACATGAGGATTGATATGCATTCTTGCTCCAAGAAAGGCCATAGGGACAGAACCAAGGATAAACGGCAACAGAACACTGAATTTGAAGTAACCTTTTCTAACGAATGAGTAGAATGAGATGCCTGCAACAAACAGGTTGAGAGCCAAAGCCGATGATTTCATGGTGTACTGTTCAAAGCCGAACAAAGCCATTAATGCAAGATATCCACTCGCCCCGCCGTGTCCGACTGATGCGTATAGTGCAGCAAGGATAAAGATGGCGACAATAAAAACGTATTCCATTGCAAAACTTGTTAAAAAACAAAAACCTCCTCCCGAAAAGATGGAAAGAGGCCACAGGGCAATAGATTACCATTGCTTTTAAAGGCTGTCTCCTTTCCAATTCATCCTGCTTCAACAGAATTCGGGAGGCACAAACATTTCTGTTTGCACCCATCGGAGTACTTTTCGTGGCTTACGCTTTAGCAAAGTACTCTCGGAGCTAAATACAGGCCAAAAGTAGTTAAATAGTTATGTCAATATTATTATTTGTGGATAAAAATGATTCTAAATTGCAGGTGTTTCTAGTCTGCTTTTATTGAAGTTGTTTGGCTTAAAAACTGAAAATCTTAGAGAAGTACTTTGATTTCAGCGGTTTTTGGTCATCATTTTTTGATAGCTTTGTATAAAAACTGAGCTTCACCACCAGTACCGGTTATTATTCTCTATAATTTTGGTTCTTTATAAAAGTGAATGAGTAGAATCCGTTTCAATTTATCAGGATAGATTCCCGATTTTATTGTGTATGAATAAAATCCGTTTCAATTTATTGATTCAAAATTTAATGTGTTAGAATATTTTTTAATTGGTTGGTTTTGAATTGTTAATGGGTATTTGCAATGAGTTACCATTATGTGCTGTTTTTGAATTCATTAGTACATTTCTCAGACCATTCCGCATTCAATCAGATTGACATCATTAGACTCAATGATGATCATTTGCCATGGCATTTATGCCATGGATAAATGATTGTTCACAAAGGGCGTTAGCCCAAATCTTTATTATTTTTCGGATGGTATCAATATTGAACATTGTTAGTTCGCATATTTGCCGATGCCAGCTTTCAGCACGAGCTATGCTGATATTTTAATAACTTAGCGGCAAATTGAAGAATGCTGAAAATGGAAAAGAAAACGGAGAAATTTGATAAAAGTTATCTGAAAATGGCACATGTGTGGGCCGAAAATTCCTATTGTAAAAGGCGTCAGGTGGGGGCGTTGATTGTGAAAAACCGGATGATAATATCGGATGGTTATAATGGAACGCCGTCCGGTTTTGAAAATGTATGTGAAGACGAAACGGGTGCTACCAAACAATATGTGCTTCATGCCGAAGCCAATGCCATCACCAAAGTGGCCAAGTCGAACAACAGCAGCGAAGGTGCCACGCTTTATATTACCGATTCGCCGTGTGTGGAATGCTCCAAACTGATTATTCAGGCGGGCATCAGCCGCGTGGTTTACGACCGCAAATACCGTATCACCGATGGCCTGGCTTTACTTCAACGGGCCGGTGTACAGGTGGATCATATGAAGATGAAATAAAATTCTTTAGGTGTAATTTTTAACGGAGTTGGAACCCTGTGGGAGGGATGGCAGCGGCATCCTTTGTTTTCGGAAGCCAATGTGGAGTTGCCAAAACAGGGCGACAGGGGAGCCACTGTTTTGGCATTACGGAACATGGCTTTGCGAAACAAAGATAGAGCGGACAGCCCGCTTCGGTTTGCGCCGGCCTTGTGTGGAGGAACCGAAACCACCCTGAAAAAAATTTGTGATAATATCCAATATATCAGCTAATTATTAACGCCAAACGGGATGCGGATATACAGTGAAATATTTCGTCCCATGTTGTAAATTCCCACGTCTTTGAGTGTGGAGAGGTGATCCATGTACTGCGTATCGAGCAGGTTGGTGGCCATGAGGCTAAAGCTGAAGATCTGCCTTTTTACTTTTAAGTCGGTGCCGATGCCGGCGTTGATCAGGAAATATCCGGGGGTGGCAGTCTCAAAATCAGCGACGTGGTTTTGTGCAAAGACATAGTCACAGGAGATTTTGAAAAAGGATGTGCGCCAGACTTTCCACTTGTTTTTCCGCAGCATAACTTCGAAATGGAGCTTATTGGCCGGAATCAACGGGAGATAGCCGCCCGAATTTTTTTGTGCATAGATATAAGCGTAATTTGCTTTCAGGTGCAACCAGTCGATGGAAACGGGATGGACGTGGATGCCTATCTCACCTCCGAGCAGGTGTGATGGCGTTTGCTCATAACGGTAGAGTTTGGTTCCATCGGCGATGGTGTCGGCGGTGGGAGAGAGGAAGATGTAGTTGTCGATGTAGTTGTAAAAGCCGGAAATTTCAAAGGTGGTATAAGTGGTATGTAGATGAAATCCCAGGTCGGCTTCGAGATTTTGCTGGTTTTTCAGGTTGGCATTTCCTATATCATAGCGGTTTCCATGCATTCCGTTTTGTGTCAGCTCGGCAATGTTGGGACTGCGGAATGCAGAGGCCAGATTAAACCGTAAAAGCATTTTCCCGTTGAAATGAATGGTGGTTCCAACGGAAGCACTGATATTGTTAAAATTCTTTTCGAGTCGTGGCATGAGGGTATTGTTGCCAATGCCGGCGTAATGTTCGGGAACTACGACGTTGCGGTGGTCGTAACGGATACCCGCTTCGATAATGGCGAAGCCGTCAAAGTTATGCCGGGCCATACTAAAGACCGAAAAGTCGTTCAGGTTGGCATCCGGAATGACATGCTGTGGTGCTTCACCGTTGCGGTTGGTCTGACTCATGCCCTGAACGCCGAGAAAAGCTTTTGTGCTTTCACTGAAATGATAAACGCTTTTGATACGGTAAGTAAATGTCTTTAATCGCATGTTTACCAGTTCTTTCACCGGTGTAAGTGAGGAGCCTTGTAATTTTCTGTTGTTGTTCTGGTAGGAGAAATCCGCGTCAATCTTCAGGTTTCCAAGAAAGATTTTATTTTTTGAAATAAGCAGCTGGTCGGTTAAGTCCTGATACCAGACTTCATTTTTCCGGCCTCTTTCGGTAACGAGTGCCAGTGCGGGTGGGACGGCCATTCCCAATTTTGACCGGTTGTAATCATAGAAGATGCGGAAACTGCCGGCTTTTTTTATCAGACCTGTGTTAAGTTTTATGCTGTGGGTATTGAACCGGGTGTTGAAAGCCGTGGCGCCTCCACCCTCAATGTAATCTTTGTTGCTGTTTATTTCGGTGCCGGCACCCCATACAAAACCTTTGTGGTTCCCTTTTATTTCGATACTGGAGAGTGTACCGAGGGTGTTGCTGAAGAATTTCATGCTGGCTGCACCTTCAATGCTTCCGTCTTGTGCAACGGGTTCTGCTACCATGTTGATAACACCTCCTACTGCTCCCGAACCGTACATGAGTGAAGCCGGGCCTTTGATAATTTCGATTCTGCCAATACCCAGTCCGTCAATAAGATATGGGTGGTTTTCGGAGAACTGAAAGTTGGCCATGGGAATGCCTTTGTTAAGTACGAGAACGTTGCTCAGCGACAGGCCCCGGATGACCGGTGTGCCTACTCCGGGTCCTTTGGAAATCAGGCTGACGCCCGGAACGGAAGCCAGCGATGCAATAAAAGAAGGTTGTGTTACACGTGTGATATCTTTTGTTTCCAGCGTGCTGATGCCAACGGTATTTTCGTGCTGGGTTCCGGTAAAGTTTCCGGTAATCACGACTTCCTGGCCTTGTATGACCATGGGTTTCATTTTGACATTTAGGATTATTTTATGGCCTTTCAGGTTAATCTCTTTCGTTTGATCTTCGTAACCTACATAGGAAAACGTAACAAAGAACTGACCGTTGGGGATTTGGGAAATCTGATAATTTCCGTTGTTATCGCTTACTGCTCCTATGGAAAGATCATTGATGATAATATTAACGCCCGGTAACGATTCGTGGGTATCGGCATCTGTTATGCGTCCTGTAAGGCTGTTTTGTGCGTTTGCTTTTAATAAAAGAAACACGGAAAAGAAAATGAGAAGTTTTATTTTCATTGTAACTAATCAGTGTCAAAATTAAAAAACATGTTGTTATCAACGATTTTTTTTTAAATATGTTCATAACTTTCTGTTTTTTCACTATTTTTAAGTCTCTGAGAATCTAATATTTTGGCACATAATTTTTTTATGTGCA
>JAJRQN010000052.1 GCA_024280235.1 Bacteroidota bacterium
CATTTATCTGGACTAAATACAAATAGCAAAAATGTGTATCTTTGCGCTAAATTTAATTAACGCAAAAAATGTCATATACAAGGCAATTTACATTAGACAATACAGGCAAAGAAACATTATCAAAGTGGTACCGGCTCTTGACGTTGGGCAGGCAGCTTGACGAAAAAGCCCCGAATTACCTGAAACAGGCTCTCGGCTGGTCGTATCATGCGCCTTATGCTGGCCATGATGGCATTCAACTCGCTATTGGGCAGGTGTTCGACCGTGAAAAAGATTTCCTGTTTCCCTATTATCGCGATATGCTTACGGCAATTTCCGCCGGGCTTACTGCAGAAGAGATCATACTGAATGGTATATCAAAAGCAGCCGATGTGGCCGGTGACGGACGACACATGTCCAATCATTTTGCCAAACCCGAATGGCGCATCCAAAACGTCTCTTCAGCCACCGGAAATCATACACTGCATGCCGTGGGAGTGGCACGTTCCATCAAAATTTATAATGGGGGAGGGGTTGCCATCAGTTCGCAGGGCGAATCATCTACTTCCGAAGGCTATGTTTTTGAAGCCATCAACGGCGCAGCCAAGGAAAAAGTTCCGGTTATCTTTGTTTTTCAGGATAATAAGTATGGCATATCAGTGCCACAGGCTGACCAGTCGGCCAACGTGAGGGCAGCGGATAATTACCGCGGTATCAGAAACCTGAAAATTATGTTTTGTGATGGTAAAAATGTTTTCGATTCTATGAATACCATGTTTGCGGCTAAAGAGTATGCTCTGAAAAACAGTCTTCCGGTTATTGTGCATGCCAACTGCGTGCGTATTCATTCACATTCCAATTCTGACCGTCAGGAGTTGTATCGTGATGAAAATGAACGCCATTGCGTAACGCTTTCCGACCCGCTTACTCGTTTTCGGATGCAGCTTGTACATTCCGGCACGTTTACGGAGGAGGAGTTGGAAATTATGGATAGTGAAGCTAAAAAAATCATTTCTGCTGCACACAAAAAAGCTATCAGGGCGGCTGATCCTGATCCAAAATCAATCTTCGATTTTGTTTCCCCCGAACCTTACCTCAGCCGGAAATATCCGGATGGAACCCATGATGAAACCAATGGAAAAAAAATGCGACTTATTGAAGCCCTTAATTACACATTGAAGGCTGAATTCCGCCATAATCCGGATACTTATATTTGGGGACAGGATATGGCAAACAAAGAAAAAGGTGGTATCTTCAACGTTTCCAAAGGGATGCAGAAAGAATTTGGACACATTAGGGTATTCAATGCACCCATTGCCGAAGATTATATTGTGGGTACTTCCAACGGAATGACCCGCTTTGATGATAAAATCAGAGTGGTGATTGAAGGAGCCGAATTTGCAGATTATTTCTGGCCGGCCATGGAACAACTCGTGGACAGCTCGCACGATTATTGGCGTAGCAATGGACAGTTTTCGCCCAATGTTACCATTCGGCTGGCCTCGGGTGGATATATCGGCGGCGGACTTTATCATTCGCAAAATATTGAAGCGGCATTGACAACCCTGCCCGGATTGAGGGTGGTGTATCCTTCGTTTGCGGATGATGCAGCCGGTTTGTTGCGTACAGCTATTCGTTCAAAAGGGTTAACGCTCTTTCTGGAACCTAAAGCCATGTACAATGATCCTTCGAGTGAAGCCGTTGTGCCTGACGATTTTGAAGTACCTTTCGGTAAAGCCCGCATTCGACGTGAAGGGAATGACATTTCCTTTATCACTTATGGAAATACGGTTCCCATGTGTCTGCATGTTGCCGAACTGTTGATGAAAGAAACGGGAAAAAGCGCGGAGGTAATTGATATCCGTTCGTTGCTGCCGCTGGATGAAGAGACGATTCTTTCTTCTGTAAAAAAGACCAATCGGGCGTTGGTAGTACATGAGGATAAGGTTTTCGCCGGTTTTGGTGCAGAAATAGCCGCTTTAATAATCGATAAAGGTTTTGAATATTTGGATGCTCCCGTAAAACGTGTGGGTTCTACTTTTACACCAGTGGGTTTTAACCGTATTTTGGAAAAAGCCATCCTTCCCAATATGGAAAAAATTACTACTGTTGCAAAGGAGTTGCTGGCGTTTTAACCTCAATATATTCTGTAATAGGAGAAACAACAACTTCATTATAAGTTTTTCAGGTAATATAAATCCTCATGAGTAATTGTGTAATGCTTTTTACTTCACGAAACACTCCGATAGTCATTGTTTCTCTGGAAGTTTTATCTTTCTCACAGTTTCCATGAAGAGTTTTATATCCTTTTTCCTGAGAACCCATTCGAAAATACGGGTGTGAGTTTGTTTTTGAAAAACGACATACTGGTAAATTACGCTGGCAAGATAATTCAGAGAAGCTGTTGCTGCGGCTCCGATATAACCAAACGGAGGTATCAGCAAAAAGGCAAATACCAAGGTGAAAACAAGGCCGAGGATGTTCGCTCTCAGGTTGACAGCCGGCTGTCCTACCCCCGAAAAGTAATGACTAAAAATAGTATTGGCTGCCAAAGCCATTACTCCCGGACTTAATACCAATACAATTGTTTTTATCACGCCAAAAGACTGACTAAAAACAAATTGGTATATGTTTTGTGGAATTACCAACAGTATCAGAAGCGCCAAAAAGGTAAGCAGCAAAGTGAATTTCATAAGCCTGATGCTTAATGTGCGTGCATATTCTTTGTCGCTGCTGTTGGAAATGGCGCTGTATTGTACCAACGAAATACTTTGTCCAATCAGCCGCAATCCCTCAGTAAGTTGTACGCCGGCACTATAAATTCCCAAAGGGGAAAGCCCCGCAAAAATCCGGATAAAATAAAAGCTCAGCCGTTTGTTGCCAATATGTAACATCACAGCCGATTGTGTTGGCAATCCATAATGCAAAATCTCCCTTGAAGCGGCTTTCCAGCCATGGACAGAATAACTTTCCAGCTTTTTTATAATCTGATAAAATCCCATAATACTTCCTGCACCCCATGAAATGTACATGGCTATCACATAGGCTTCCGGGCCGATTTGCTGGTTGATAAAAATTTCCCAAAGAAAAATAAGTAAGAATAAAATAATCTGAACAGTAAAAATAATGTTGTAAACAGAAATTCGCTTTTGCCCAATAAGCAGATTGTAATGAATTTGCATAAAACCATTGAGCAGCGCCAGAAGCAGAATATCCGAAGTAAACTCTTTGGGTACAATCACACTTAAAAAGGCAGGAAAAAGAGTCAGCAACAGCCAACCGATACTCAGGAAAATGATGGCAACAAATAAAATCCAGAGATACGAAGAGAAAAGCAGGGCGCCCGTTTTGCTTCGTGATGCAAAATAGATGAGTGAGCCACCTGCTACCAGCCCCATAAAAAGCTGGATGACAGTTATGTCGAGCACTATTAAACTTATGATACCGAATCCTCTGCTTCCGATAAAATTGGTAAGCAGCAAAAGAACAACAAGATTAAACAGCGCATTCAGGAGGCGCGTACCGGCAGTGTGGAGTATGTTTTTAAATATCATGATGTATGGACAAAAGTAAAGGTTTCGAGGAAATATTTTTAACAAAATTTATATCGAGGCTGAATATCCATTGTTTAATTTTGAATATCAAAATTAGGCAGGTCGTATTATTTGACTTTTTTTCAAACTTTGGCAGGAATTTTGCATATTTTAAAAAAACTTAAAATAAGTTTATATATTTGCACACTTAATTTATAATAATTTTAAATAATGATTTTTATGAAAAAATGGATGAATAGAGCGCTTCTTGCCATTGCAGGCTTCGGAGTACTCGCTTTTATGGAAGGTTGCTATCCTGACAATAGCCTTACCGTGAGTCAGGCGGACAACGTTCTTACAGGCTATAACGATTCTGTAAACTTCCAAAGTTTACACACCTATTACATGCCAGACACTATTGTGTGGCGTGATACGACCACCCACAATCCTGTAGCGAATCAGGATGCTTACCTTGCTGAAATTGCCAGGCAAATGCAGGCTTTTGGTTATCAGAGGCTTACGGTAGCAGATACTGTTGGTGGTAAAGTTCCGGATGTTGACATGTTTGTATCTGCTTCAGAACAAAGTTTTCTGCTTGGTGGATGGTACAATCCATGGTATGGTGGCGGTTGGTACGGCCCATGGTATCCTGGTGGCGGCTGGTGGTATCCTCCTTATTATTATCCCCCAATTCCCTGGTATTCTGAATATAAAACAGGCACGCTAATTATGGAAATGGTTAATCCCAATGACTACGATATTATTAAAGGCGATACTGTTGGACGTGTGTACTGGAACGGTGCCTTGAATGGTTTGCTTGAAGGCAGCAATATTAAAACCAGGGTATTAGACGGGATAGCTCAGGCTTTTAAACAATCACCCGAGATTAAAACTTCTTCAAAGTAACCTACAAAAATGAAAAAGATGAAAAAGATAAAAACAATCATAATCAGTGCCTTTTTTATTTTCTCAGGCATGACGACTTTCGCTCAGGGCGGCGGTATCTGGAACTTTCAGTGGGATATGGGTTTTGGAACCGGGAATACCCAAAACTTTATTAGTGCTCCCAGCTTTCGGGGTATGAGTATTGAAGGCCGCGGTTTCGTAACCGAGCACATCACTATTGGAGGCCGATTTGGATGGCAGACTTTCTACAAAGATTATGGAAAAGTAACCAGAACACATGGTACCCAGACCATCACGGGATACAATAAAAAGTATATCAATGCTATGCCTCTGATGGCTACAGCACATTACTATTTTACCACATCGAAAATTTATTCGTATGTCGGTTTGGGTATTGGTACTTATTATATGGATATCCGTGATCAAATGGGGATATATTACATTCCTGATAAATACTGGCATTTTGGTCTGTCTCCCGATATAGGAGTTGTAGTACCCATCGGACATAATGTTGGCCTTACAGGTAACATCCGGTATAATTATGCTGTAAAAACAAAAAATAGTGAATCTCAATCATGGATTGGCATAGGCCTAGGCCTTTCGTACACTTTCTAAAGTTCACTTATTTCTATAAAAAAAACGCCGGATTTTATTTTTCCGGCGTTTTTTGTTTCTCTGCATTTCTTATGATGGCGAAAAAGTTATTGTATCCTCCCGATTATGTCTTATTTTTGATGTCTTAATGATGTGCAACCCATGAAACTCTCAGTCGTTATTGTAAACTACAATGTGAAGCATTTTCTTGAGCAATGCCTTCTTTCTGTGAAAAAGGCTATGGAGAATGTTGAGGGAGAGATATTTGTTGTGGATAACAGCTCGGTGGATGGTTCGACAGATATGGTTCGGAAAAAATTTCCACTGGTGCAGATTATTGCCAACAAAGAGAATCAGGGGTTTGCAAAAGCCAATAATCAGGCTATCAGAAAGGCAAAAGGAGAATACATCTTACTACTTAACCCCGATACGGTGGTGGAAGATGATACATTCGGCAAAGTCGTTGCATTTATGGACAGCCATCCGGATGCCGGAGGCCTTGGTGTTAAAATGGTGGATGGATATGGGAAATTTTTACCGGAATCAAAACGCGGACTGCCCACGCCTGCTACTGCTTTTTATAAGATTTTTGGTTTGTCAGCGCTTTTTCCACATTCCAAACGTTTCTCAAAATATCATCTTGGCTATCTTGATGAAAATAAAATTCACAAAGTGGATATTCTGGCAGGTGCTTTTATGCTGTTGCGAAAAAGTGTTCTTGACAAAACCGGATTGCTGGATGAAGCCTTTTTTATGTATGGCGAGGACATCGACTTGTCGTACCGGATAATGCAGGCAGGATACAATAATTATTATTTTCCGGAAACACGCATAATTCATTACAAAGGTGAAAGCACAAAAAAAAGCAGCGTGAATTACGTACTGGTTTTTTATCACGCTATGGTTGTGTTTGCCCGGAAACATTTTACAACAAAAAGAGCCGGTATTTTTGCGTTTTTTATCAATATCGCCATTTATTTCCGCGCTTTGCTTGCTCTTGTGTCCCGCTTTTTCGAAAAGATGATTCTGCCACTGTTAGATATGCTTATGATGTCTGCCGGTGTATTTCTCGTGAAGCTGTTCTGGGAAAAGAATATTGTTTATCCTCATGGAGGCCATTATCCTGGCCTGTTTTTAGAATTTGTCCTGCCATCTTATATTCTGATTTGGCTCATAGCCATCTATTTTAGTGGTGGTTATGACAAACCTGTTCGGATACGGCCGGTTATTGCCGGAATTTTCTCGGGCACGATACTTATTCTCGTGTTGTATGCTCTCATGCCGGATAATCTGCGCTTTTCGCGAGGGCAAATACTGATGGATATGGTATGGGGACTTGTTGCATTGCCACTGTTACGGCTGTTACTTCATGCAACGAAAATTCCGGGATTCAAACTGGGAAAACCGGCAAACAAACGCTTTTTGGTAATTGGCGATGAAAAAGAAGCCGGTCGTGTTGCCGCTATTCTTGAAGATTCGTATGTTACTCCCGGTTTCGTGGGTTTGATAAGTCCCGACGAAAAAGCTGAAAAACCTGATGGGTTTCTCGGAAATTTTCCACAAGTGAAAGACATTATCGGTATTTTCTCTGTGGATGAAGTTATTTTTTGTGCCAAAAACATTTCGCACCAAACCATTATTGATAAAATGACAGTCTGGAAGTCAGAACAGGTCGTTTTTAAAATTGCTCCCGAAGACAGCCTTTCTATTATCGGCAGCAATTCCATTAACACGCAGGGCGAATTATATACGGTTGATATTAATTCTGTGGATAAACCAGCCAACAAAAGGAACAAGCGGGTGCTCGATATTGTTTCTTCACTTTTGCTTATGTTGTTTTATCCCGTCTTTATGTTTTTGGTAAAACAACCAATTGGTTTTCTGAAAAACATTCTTAAGGTTTTCTTTGGCTCCAAATCGTGGGTTGGATATGCGCCGATGGAAGGCAAAAGCATTCATCTTCCTGAAATAAAACACGGGGTGCTTTCTCCTGCTGATGGAATGAAAAGTGGTATTATTGGAAAGGAAACTTTGCAGAAACTCAACGTTTTGTATGCCCGCGATTATAATATCCAGAAAGACATAAATCTAATTTTATCTTCTTTTCGCAAACTGGGACGATTGTAAATCAATTGTTTATAAAGATGAAACAATATGAATAAAATTAGAAAATCATTCAAAGCAATAGGCGCTGTTATCAAAAATCCATGGCTGTTGAACAAGGTTTTGGCTGACGATAGCATTTGGGAAAACTATCTGCGAAAGCAAAACTATCCTGAAAACGGATTGCCGGTGGTGGAGTTGGATACGCTTTTTCCGGAATTTTCGGAAGTGCTGGATACTTTTGCTTTTTTGGATGGTGGTTCGTTGCCAACAGATATTGTATTGCTGAAATTGCTGGCAAAACGATTTCCCGCCTGTCGCTATTTTGAGATTGGGACATGGCGCGGTGAGAGTGTGGCCAATGTGGCAGATGTAGTGTCTCAATGTTTCACCCTGAATCTCTCCAAGAAAGAGATGTTAGGAAAAGGGATGGATGAAAAATACGCTGATTTACATGGTTTTTTCTCCAAAGGAAAGGAAAACATTACCCATTTGGAGGGCAATTCGCTGACTTTCGATTTTGCCGGACTTAACCAAAAGTTTGATTTGATTTTTATCGATGGCGACCACCACTTTGAAACGGTAAAAAAAGATACGGAAAACGTTTTTGCTCACCTGATACACGATAAAAGTACTGTGGTCTGGCATGATTATGCTTACCATCCGGAAAAGATAAGACCGGAAGTTTATGCCGCTATTATGGAGGGAACGCCTCCTGACAAACGGAAGCATCTGGTTCATGTTGCCAACACCATGTGTGCAGTCTGTCTGCCCGAAACCTTTCCAACACATTCATTAGATATCCCGGTAACGCCACGAATAAATTTTCAGATAAAGCTGAAAGGGGAGAAGTTGTGATTATTAATTTTTTGCTCATTCAGATTTGTAATCTCAATGAGCACATTGGCACAAAAGTGAGCTAAAGTTCGCATTATACTGAAACCCAATACGATGTAATATCTGCAATTATCCATATTGGAATTTCATATTGAACCCATTAAAATATTATTTTTGCAGTCTGAATTATGGGACGAATTTTATCTATTGATTACGGTCAGAAAAGAGTGGGTATTGCAGTTACCGACCCGTTGCAATTGATTGCCAACGGGCTTGAAACTGTTGCTGCCAAAGATATTTGGAAATATTTGGCAGATTATCTGCAATGTGAGGATGTGGAGATTATTGTTGTGGGCGAACCCCGCGACATGATGAACCGCCCTTCCGATTCAAGCCGTTTCGTAGAGCCTTTCGTCAGAAAACTAAGAAAAACTTATCCCCATATGAAAATAGAACGTTACGATGAACGGTTTACATCAAAAATGGCTTTCCAAGCCATGATTGACGGTGGTCTCGGGAAGAAAAAACGCCGCAACAAAGCCCTTGTTGACACCATTAGCGCAACTCTGATACTACAATCTTATCTTGAATCAGTAAAATAGAAATTTTATGTTACCCATCACTGCATACGGACATCCCACCCTGAGAAAGAAAGGGGAAAATATTGACAAAGACTATCCCGGGTTGGAGAAACTCATCGAAGACATGTTTGAAACCATGTATGAATCCAAAGGTGTGGGGCTGGCCGCGCCACAGGTAAACCGTTCTGTCCGGCTTTTTATTGTGGATGCTACGCCTTTTGAGGAAGAATATCCGGAGGCCAAAGACTTTAAACATATTTTTATCAATGCCCAAATTCTTCGCGAAGAAGGGGAGGCGTGGGAATTTGAAGAAGGCTGCCTGAGTGTCCCCGGCATTAACGAATTTGTTTCTCGTAAGCCGGTGATTTACATGAGCTATTATGATGAAAAATTCAATTTTCACGAAGAGGAACGTTTCGAAGGTATCAGGGCGCGCATCATGCAGCATGAATATGATCATACAGACGGCATCTTGTTTGTGGACAGACTGCCAAGTTTTAAGAAACTTCTTTTAAAGCGAAAATTAAGCGATATCAGTGTGGGCAAACACAAAGCCACCTACAAAATGATTTATCCGAAAAAAAAATTAAAACACTAAGAATACCTTAATTTAACCCCGGATTGACGGGGAATTTATCCCACAACCTGTAATCGCTGCCCAGTTTGCGGATTAATTTTTTCCACAGCTGGTCCGATTTGGTCTTTAAAATGAGTTCTGCCGTGGCTGTGGTTATGACCCATGAATTTTTTTTCAGCTCTTCTTCCATCTGATGAGCGCCCCACCCTGAATAGCCGAGGAAAAAGCGGCTGTTTTCAGGTGTAAGCTTATGCAGTCGTGCCATCTCAAGGACATCTTCCATATTACCACCCCAGAAAAGTCCTTTTGCAACCTCAATGGAATCAGTAATTTGCTCCCCAAGGGTATGGATAAAAAACAGCCGGTTGGGTTCTACCGGGCCGCCGAGATATAAAGGAACTTTTAAGTCCTGAAAATCTTCCGCTACTTCACTAAGCATTTTGCTTACCGGTTTGTTCAGGATAAGTCCGAAAGAACCTTCCGCATTGTGCTCGGCAAGTAAGATAACTGAACGACCAAAATAATAATCGCCCATAAATGGCTCGGAAAGCAACAACCGCCCTTTTGCGGGCTTCAGATTATTGGGTTTTATTTGTATGAGCCGGTCGATTTTCATTTCTCCGTTTATTATTTTATTTTTACACCTGTTATTTAATCAAAAAACATACCAAACCATTTTGGATAAGACTAACAACCATAACAAGTTTCTGAAGCTGCGAAAAGCCTATCCTTATTTTGTGTTTCAAAGTTATTCAATAATTCGGACAAAAACAAGTTTGCAGATAAAATTTCTTTTCGACCTCGCCGGACAACATCGGTTTCAACCGGAAATGGAAATCCCTTTACGTGATTTTTATCCCTTGGAAAATTTACCTGACAGCGAGCTGGAAAACCTTGTTTTTCAGATAGGTATGGTTGAATTGGTGAGCTACTGGAAAGCTGCCTGTTCACCCAAAGTGATGGTGCGTGCCGGCCATTTGGATGCAGAGCAAATAGCCTGGTGGAAAAAACTCTATTTTCACGGACTCGGCGAGTTTTTTTATCTCAACGGTATTGCAACGGACAGGACAACGTTCATGGAGATTACCGCTGAAGGCGAGGCAAAAGAGATGTCGGATCTTTCGCTTGATATGGAAAAAGTACTGGTTCCCATTGGTGGTGGAAAAGATTCGGCGGTAAGTCTGGAACTGCTTAAAAACAGTGGCCTTAATGTAAAACCGTTTTTACTTAATCCCCGTGCAGCGAGTGTGCGAACCATCGAAATAGCAGGATTCCCGATAGAAAATGCAGCCGTGGTCAACCGAAAACTTGATCCTGAATTATTCAAATTAAATGCAGCCGGATTTTTAAATGGCCATACGCCGTTTTCGGCGCTGCTGGCGTTTGTGTCGGCTCTGACAGCGCTTTTGTCAGGTACCGGAAATATTGCTCTTTCCAACGAAAGCAGTGCCAACCAAAGTACGGTACCAGGCTCTGAAATAAACCATCAGTACTCCAAATCATTTGAATTTGAACAGGATTTTAACTGGTATCTGAAACATTATGTGCATCCTGACTTGCGGTATTTTAGTTTCTTACGCCCGCTGAATGAATTGCAAATTGCCTTGCTGTTTTCTCATCTTCCACAGCACCATTTCAGTTTCCGCAGTTGTAATGTGGGTAGTAAAACCGACAGCTGGTGCGGACATTGTCCGAAATGTTTGTTTACTTATGTCATGTTGTCGCCATTCTTGCCACAGGAAAAACTGGAGAGGATTTTTGGTGCAAACTTATTAAAAGACAGAACCCTGTTGCCGGTTATGGACGAACTAAACGGGAAAGCGAAAGTGAAGCCTTTTGAATGTGTGGGCACGCCTGAAGAGGTGAATACTGCCCTTTGGAGAGCGGTGGAAAACAATTATGTTGACAAACAATTTCCTTTGGTCAAGATGGCCGGCAGTTTGGAAAATGTACGCGAAAAGGAGTCTTTTCAAAGATTGCTTGACAGTGTGAACCGTAATCATCTTCTACCGGAAAAATTCTTTCGTATGATAAAAAAAGCCTTGGCCGATGCAACTTTTTGAAAAAATATTTTCGGAAGAGAAATCCGTATTGATTCTTGGCTTTGGCAAAGAGGGGCGTTCTACTTACAAATTTTTGACGAAAAATTTTCCCGGTTGCAAAACAGGTATTGCAGACCAAAATACTGCCATTGCAGACGAAAAAATCAATGCACCGCTTCACCTGGGAAAAGGCTATCTGAAAGCCATAAATGATTACGACCTCGTTATCAAGTCGCCGGGTATTAAGCTTAATGGTATTCGGGAAAACGCAAAAGAGAAAATCACTTCCCAAACCGATCTTTTTCTGCGTACTTTTAGCCGGCAAACCATTGGCGTTACCGGAACCAAAGGGAAAAGCACCACGGCAAGCCTGATTTATCATCTGCTGGAAAATACGGGACACAAAGCCATTTTAATGGGGAATATCGGTTTGCCGGCTTTTGATTTTCTAAGGCAAATCCGCCGCAATGATTGGATTGTTTACGAATTGTCGGCACACCAGTTGGAGTTTGTACACGCCAGTCCCCATGTGGCGGTTTTGCTTAATCTTTTTCCCGAACATTTAGATTATTTCAAAGATTTTGAAAGCTATAAAGGGGCCAAGCTTAATATTTTCAGGTTTCAACAAACCGGCGACATTGCCTTTTGTGGTAAAACATCTGCGAAAATTGTCGAAAATTGTGAAACTATTTTCGATATGGAAAAGAATTTTGGGAACAGCGTTCATCCACAGCAGCTTTTGCAACTTTCGGGACTGAAAGGACAACATAATTTGGACAATATCCTGCTGGCCTTTCGTGTTATGCAAAGTTTGGGAACGCCGGTATCTCAATTGCCGGCAGCTTTAACGGGTTTTCGTGCTTTACCTCATCGGTTGGAATACGTGGGAAGCTTTGGCAGGATTGACTTTTTCAACGACAGTATTTCCACGGTTCCCCAATCTACTATGGCCGCCGTAAATAGCATTCCACAAACAGATGCGCTTATTCTCGGAGGTTTCGATCGCGGACTTGATTATGAAGAGCTTGTCCGGTTTTTGTTGGAAACCGGTATCAAACATTTTTTCTTTTTGGGAAAAGCAGGGGAACGGATGAGGGCGCTGTTTTCTTCGCATCAGAATAACAAACAATTACATCCGGTTGAAGATTTGAACACTGTTTTTTACGAGTTAAAGAAGCTGTCTGATGTTAAATGCTGCCTTTTGTCGCCTGCCGCAGCGAGCTACGACCAGTTTCATAATTTCGAGCACAGGGGAGATATTTTTAAGAAGTTGGCAACAGGATATAGAAAAAAACAATAAGACCCTTTTAAATTATCTGCTCCTAGGCATTTGTAACGCGGATGCTTTCTTTGCTTAGAGTCGCGTCTGCAACACATAAGCTTTATCTTTCTTCAACCCTCATCAGGTATCCATTAATTATACCATCCGGAATCCTGTTTAAAAAGTCCCCAGCGCTTATTCAGCCCCAGTGTGTGCGATTTGAATTTCTTATTTTCAGGTGTTGCAACAACAAAACGGAACCTGTCATAGGTATCGGAATGGCTACTAAGGAGCTTTACAAAAGTCGTTGAAGAAAAGGAAAACCGCATGGGTTGGGCAGGCTTGAGGTCAATGGTTTCATCGACTATCTCCAATATGGGTTTTAGGTCAATGGTTTCTTTTTCGTGTTGTTCATTGGTCAGCTCAAGATGGAAATACCTGATATGCAGAACATTTTTCAGTGATCTGAGTTGAAGAATTATTTCAGATAATTTACCTTTCTCTTTTTTAATAAAAACGGTCATAATAATCTGAGGATATGGCTGTTCCGAGATAGGAAGGTCTCTTTTCCTGTCTTTTTTGAAAAGGTAAAATGAAACGAAAATAATACCTAAACCAAAAATGACGATGTAACCAATGACTGTTTCCATAGGTTGCAAAAGTATAAAAATGATTCTGTTTGCAAGCAAATGAATCTGACATCCGCTGGTTACTGAGTTTATGGAATGTTTTCGGCTCGATGGTTTCTATATCTCTCCGGCAGAATGATTTTCATTCCAACAGGAAAATGGTCAGAATACCGGAGATGGTATTTCTTGTAGGATGTTATTTCCAGCACGGAGTCGGCAAAGAGATAATCGATGCGCAGGAAGGGCAGGGGACCGGCGTAAGTTGCACTTATTCCATGTCCTTTTTTTACAAAAGCATCCTCAAGCACGGCAGCAACACGATGATAGGCATTGGAAGAAGGGGTGTCGTTGAAATCGCCGCACAAAACAACGGGATAAGGACTTGATTTTACCGTTTTTAACACAAGATTTACTTGTCGTTCACGCAGCCTGAAAGCCTTTTGCAGTTTATGGTAGATATCCGAAAAGTGATCTCTCACATTTTGTTTTTTCCATACAGATGAAGGTGGCTTTGTGAGAAGATCGAGGTCGTCCTGTTTCAGGCTGATACTGGCCAGATGGACATTTATAAGACGAAGTGTATCTTTCTTTATGGCAATGTCAGTGAAGATACCAAAAGTCCGGTAGCCCTTAAATTTCAGAAAATTTCTGTTGAAGATCATATATTTAGAGACAATCAATAGCCCAGTATTTTTGCTCCCCTTTTGTGTGTAATAGCTATGGAAGAATACATTTTTGTTTTCTTTATTACGAAAAAAATCGGGATTTTTCCCCGAATATTCCTGGAGACAAATCTCATCAGCCTTTTCTTTTACCAAAAAAGCAAGTATGTCAGCTTTTACCTCCGGATTAAAGGCGGCATTGTTTTGCTTTGCAAATCCCTGAACATTGTAACTCAATATTTTAAGTTCTTTTTTTGCGGCGTTTTCTTGTCGGGTATGGAAACTGAAATTATTTCGAATATGGGGAATTCCCATAAAAATAATCAGGAGCGAAAGTAACAGCCTCGAGTCTTTTCGAAGCAGCCAGAAGGCAACGAAAAACAGATTGACAAAAAGAAGTACCGGATAAATCAGACCGAACACAGCCACCACAGCATAATGCGAAGGGGATGTTTTGCCGGCAAGGTAACTGACCAGCAGCAAGGCGCCTGCAAACCAGTTTATGGCCATAGCAGTATCTCGCAAAAGATGGTTATTGTTTCGGCTCAATTAACTTTTGTTGCTTGATTTGAATAATAATTCTTTCTCGGCTTTTGTCAGGCTGGAGTACCCCGATTTGGAGATTTTATCCAGTATTTTATCTATTTCGGACTGGCTGGCAGCTCTTTTCCGGTTGTACTCCTCATCGGTCATAGGATGGCCTGAGGCCGGGCGTGAGGTGTCGAATTTTCTGTATTTTCTCTTTTTCGGATCTATTTCCGGCATCTTAATGCCATCAAAAATACGGAGAAAATCATTTCCCCTTCGTAACGACAATGCCCACACAAAACCCCAGAGTGCACCGCCCAAATGAGCAATATGGCCGCCCGGATTACTCTGAGGAATACTTAAAATATCCAGTAAAACGAAAGCTACGGCTATCCATTTCAGTTTCACTTTTCCCAACAGAAAAAGATGAACCGTATAATCAGGGACATAAGTTGATATGGCAACAATAATAGCAAGAATGGATGCAGAAGCACCCAATGCGACAGAATGTTGACGAACAAGTGCAAAAGCAGGAAAGACATTAAATGCTATTACAAAGAAAGCGGCTCCCGCCAGCCCGCCAAAAATATAAGTCATCAACAATTTTCGTTGACTCAGATATTCGGTAAACAATATACCGCCAAAGTAGAGCATTATCATATTAAACAACCAGTGCAGAAAGCCTTCGTGCAAAAACATGTAAGTAAAAATGGTCCAGGGTGTCGAGACGAGCTGATGAAGGTCGGATGGCAGGGCGAGATAACGACCAAGAAGGGTAAGTCCCGAACTTTCGGGAATACCCGCCAGCCATGTAATAAGATGAACAACGGCAGTCAGCACAAAAATAACCGTGTTGATGAGAATCAAACGTGACAGAACATTCTTCCCCAAAAAAATATTTTTGAAAAACTCATTTGTATTTCGTGGCTGTTGATAGTATCCCTGCATGGTTTATGATTTTACATTTCAGGGCCAAAAAAATGGCCTTTCTTTTTCCAGTATAATATTATCAATAACCCTACCAGCATCCCGCCAATGTGGGCAAAATGTGCCACATTGTCGCCAGGACGGTTGCTAATGCCCGAAAAAAGCTCAATCAACCCGTAACCTATGACAAACCATTTAGCCTTGACAGGGATGGCAAAGTAGAGGTAGATGAGTGTGTTAGGGAACATCATTCCGAAAGCAAGCAGCAAACCGAAAATGGCTCCTGAAGCGCCAATCACCACCATTTGGTTCAGCATTTCGGCTTTGTAGGTCGAAAGAAAACTAATGATTTGCTGAATGTTGGATGGTGTTGCCGAGCTACTTGCGAGGAGATTCATATTGTGGTTGAAAAGGGTGAGATCGCTTTGCGACAAGGTGGAAGTCAGCGCATTCAAATGAAATCCAAACTCATGGAAATAAGCCTCTACTGCCGGAACTATGGGATGGGCTATGATGGCGTTGATCATGTCGAGGTTTGTACGCAGGTGAAAATGAATCCAGAAAATGTAAACAATGCCCGACCCTAAACCGGTAAGCATGTAAAAAATCAGGAACTTCTTGCCGCCCCAAACGTTCTCAATGACATTACCGAACATCCACAGGGCAAACATGTTAAATAAAATATGTGCCCAGCCACCGTGCATGAACATGTAAGTAACAAACTGGTAAACCCGGAAGCCGGATGCTCCCGGATAGTGAAGACCGAGGATATTAATAAGGTCGATGTGATATCTTCGTAGTGCCAGTGTGGCCAAAAAGAACAGCGTGTTAATAATCAGCAGATTTTTAACAACCGGCGGTAATATCTTAAATCCTGATGGACTGTAACTTTGCATAATTTCGTTTCTTAATTTCTTTATCCTCTCAAAAATTGTTCCAGTTTTTCCAAAGGGATAATACTGAGTGTAAGTGAACCATCCGGCGCCTGTTGTGGTAATTTACAGGCAAACAGGTTGTTGAAAAAATATGTCATTTGCTCGTTGTTCAACACAGTTCCCTGTTTTATGGATAACTGGGATGCAAGAGCGCTTGCCAGCCTGATCGTATTGTCCATACCGGGGCTGTTATGTTGTTTTTTATAATCTTCAATAATTCGTTCCAGTGTTTCACGGATGTTGTCGCTGTTGAAATTCTCAGGAATACCTTTTACCACGATGCGGTTGTCGCCGAAATCTTCAAAGACAAAGCCCAACTGTCCCAGCATTTCTTTTAGCTCTTCCAGTATGGATATGTCGCCGGCCGAAAAGTGAAAATCCTGTGGAAAAAGCTGCTGCTGAGATGCTTGTTGTTTATTTGCCAGCAACTCCATGTAATATTCATACAAAATACGTTGATGTGCGCGGTGCTGGTCAATAAGCATCAGTCCGGAGCGCACATTACAGGCAATATATTTGAGATGAATCTGAAAAAATGTACCGGGCTGTTCCTGCGTTGGTGTCAGCTCCGTTTGTTTGTGGGGTTAGGTGTCAGGCTGTCCGGTTTCCTGGTGGAAAATTGTTTCCCAATTTTGTGAAGATTTCCGGGAGTCAAAAGTAGCTGACTTTGTTTCCGGTCTGCTTTTGTTCTGTTCAAAAGGGTTGTAATCGGGATTGTAATGGATTCCGGGCTGCCTTATGCCTCCCGAAGCAGGCATCCCCAGCGTAGTATTAAGCTCCGGGTCCATGTTAAAATCTATTGTGGGCGTCAGGTTATGAATGCCGATAGACTGTTTGACGGCAGCATGTAAAATGGCATAAATATATCGGGCATCTTTAAAGTTCACTTCTGTCTTGGTAGGGTGGATGTTTACGTCAATGTCGGATGGCTCCACTTCTATATGGATAAAATAGGAAGGAAAAGCATCGGATGGCAACAGCTCGCTGAATGCATTAGTAACCGCATGATTCAAATAAGGATGTTTAATAAACCGTTGATTTACAAAGAAATACTGTTCTCCTCGTGTTTTCTTCGCATATTGTGGTTTGACAATGAAACCTTTGATGTGAGCCAAATCGGTTTTTTGTTCCACCGGCAGAAGACGCTCATTATATAATTTTCCGAAAATGCCTACAATGCGTGACTTTTCCGATGTTCCCGGAAGTTTATAAACCAATTTACCGTTGTGCGTCATCGAAAATGCAATCTCCGGGTGAATCAGCGCAACACGATTAAATTCTTCAAGAATATGCCGGGTTTCCGCTGTGTCCGACTTCAAAAAATTACGGCGGGCAGGAACATTGAAAAAAAGATTTTTTATGGAAATGGTGGTTCCTGATTTACACGGACAAGGCTCCTGGCTGATAACTTTGGAGCCTTCGATGCGCAGACAAGTTCCCAGTTCCTCTTCGTGGGTACGGCTTTTGGCTTCCACATGAGCTATGGCGGCTATGGAGGCCATAGCCTCTCCACGGAAACCGAGTGTATGAATAGCAAACAGGTCTTCGGCTTTTTGAATCTTGGAGGTGGCATGACGTTCAAAACACATGCGCATATCCACAGCCGACATACCACAACCGTTATCGGTAACCTGAATCAGGGTTTTTCCGGCGTCTTTTATGATAAGATTTATTTCTGAAGCTCCGGCATCTACAGCATTCTCAAGCAACTCTTTCACCGCTGATGCCGGACGTTGGATAACTTCGCCTGCAGCAATCTGATTGGCAACCGAATCGGGGAGGAGCTTGATAATATTCGACATAACCTGCAAATTCTTATTTGGCCACAAGACCAAATAATTTTAGGAAATTTTCAACAAGGCCTGTAAAGAGGATGACATAGATGCTGCCAAATATAAAAACAGCATATACAAAATAGGTCAGCAGACGAGTTGCTCTTTTATTATCTGCATCGGCACCTTTTTGCCATCGGCTCGACATTTTAAGCCTTAATTGTTCCTCTTTGCTTAGATCAGATTTGTATCCAAGTTCGGCTTTCCTGCGTTCCCATTCCTCTTTTTTGGCATCGTAATATCGTGGCTGGTAGCCAAATTTCTTCGATTTAGGGGTTTTGAAAAATACTAAACGCATGACAATCTGTTTTTGTTCTGCAAAGATACGGATTTTTAAGGGAGACCGCTAACTTTTGTTATGGAGGTGTGAAGGGATGATAGCAGATGATAATCTGATTATATCAAATCTCATCGACAGGTAACGGAGATAAATACGACTCTTTCGTTGGAACGGAATTGGGTTAATGAATAAGTATTTTAACCTATTGACCAAAGTGCAACTGTCAACAATGACCTGACGACTGTTTGACAACAGCTTGACCACCGTTTGACAACTGCCTGACGGCTGTTCCCCAACTCTCTGTCAGCCACTGTTTTCTTTTCTACATCCGTTCAGGAAGCTCAATACCGAGCAACCCCATGGCCGAGCGCAACACCTGCGAAGTAAAATCAGATAACATCAGTCTGAAATCGCGTTTAGCCGGATTTTCCTCTTTCAGGATGGATAATTCATGGTAAAACTGGTTGAATTCCTTAGCCAGCTCATAGCTGTAATTGGCTATCTGTGCCGGACTGTAAGCCTCGGCAGCAGCACTTATAATCTGGGGAAAGTCATATAGCCATCTGATAAGCGACTTCTCTTTCTTTTCAAGCGACAATCCGGTAATATTTTCTTTATCAGGAGTTATGCCGGAGGCTTTGGCTTTGCGAAGTACCGAGCGGATACGGGCATGTGTATATTGGATAAATGAGCCGGTATTTCCGTTGAAGTCGATGGACTCCTTCGGATTGAAAAGCATGGTTTTTTTCGGATCCACTTTCAGGATGAAATATTTCAATGCTCCCATGCCAATCATTTCATAAAGCCGTATGGATTCTTCCGGAGTGAAATCGTCAAACTTCCCCAGTTCTTCCGATGTCTTTCGTGCTGTGTTGGCCATTTCTTCCATCAGATCATCGGCATCTACCACTGTTCCTTCACGCGACTTCATTTTGCCATGAGGCAGCTCCACCATGCCATAAGAAAGGTGGTAAATACCTTCTGCCCAGCTTTTCCCCAGCTTTTTCAGGACACGTTTCAGTACATCAAAATGGTAGTTTTGTTCGTTGCCCACTACGTACATGAGTTTTTGCGGATGATAATCATCATATCGCAACTGTGCCGTTCCCAAATCTTGAGTCATGTAAACGGAAGTACCGTCGGCGCGAAGCAGGAGTTTTTCGTCCAGCCCTTCATCGGTAAGGTCGCACCAGACGGAACCATCTTCTTTGCGGAAAAAAATTTCTTTTTCCAATCCTTCATTCACCAGTGCTTTGCCCAACAGATAGGTTTGTGATTCATAATAGATTTTATCAAAATCGATTCCCATACGTTGATAAGTAGTATCGAAACCTGCGTAAACCCAGCTGTTCATCTCATTCCACAGCTTTCGTACCTCCTCATCGCCGGCTTCCCATTTTACAAGCATCTCTTTGGCTTCAAGGATGAGTGGAGCATTTTGGGCAGCCTCTTTCTCATCCATTCCTTGTTTCACAAGTCCGGCAATTTGTTCTTTGTATTTTTTATCGAAAAGCACATAAAAATCGCCCACCAGCTTATCACCTTTTTGTCCTGAAGTTCCCGGTGTCTTTTCTTTACCCCATTTTTTCCATGCCAGCATCGATTTGCAAATGTGTATTCCCCTATCATTCACAAGGTTAACTTTGAAAACTTTTTTTCCGCCGGCTCTCAGAATTTCAGCTACCGACCAGCCCAGTAAATTGTTGCGTACATGTCCCAAATGGAGCGGCTTGTTAGTATTGGGTGATGAATATTCGATGACCACGGGAGGATCGTTCTGTTCGGACTTGAAACCGAATTTTTCATTTTCGGCAGCTTCTTTGAAAAACCGTAACCAAAATGCATCAGCAATCTCCAGATTCAGAAACCCTTTGATGACGTTGAATCCGGTAACTTCCTCCATTTGTTCCGTGAGCCACTTTCCCAGCTCCGTGGCGGTAGCTTCGGGGGCTTTGTGCGACAGACGTAATAGTGGAAAGACCACCACAGTCAGATCGCCTTCAAATTCGGGACGGGTTTTTTGTAGCTGAAAAATATCCGGTTTTACATCCTGTTGGTACAAGGTCTTAACCGCTTTTGTCAGGCTTTCTGCTATTTTGGATTCCATCATGTTATGCTGCTATTTTAGAAGTGGCAAAATTAGGAAAAAATTAACTTATTTTTGCAGGACAAACAAGCATATAATATGGCTATTCCGTTAGCAGAGCAACTGCGTCCTAAAACGCTAAAAGAGTTTATCGGTCAGGAAGAACTGGTGGGCAAGGACGGTATTTTGCGTAAGGTAATTGAATCGGGTAACATCCCTTCTATGATTCTCTGGGGTCCGCCCGGGGTGGGAAAAACTACGCTGGCACATATTATTGCCGAACAGCATGGCCTGACTTTCTATACGCTGAATGCGGTAAGTGCCGGTGTGAAAGATGTGCGTAAAGTCATTGAATCGGCTTCGCAATATGCCGGGAATGCTATTTTGTTTATTGATGAAATTCACCGTTTTAGCAAGTCGCAACAGGATTCGTTGCTGAGTGCTGTGGAGAAAGGCGTTATCACACTCATTGGAGCGACCACCGAAAATCCTTCGTTTGAAGTAATCTCGCCACTATTGTCAAGATGTCAGGTGTATGTTTTGAAGTCATTGGAGAAAAGGCATCTGGAGATACTTGCCGAAAAGGCGGTTGGGTTGCTGTCGGAACAAAACAGAATACCTATTGAAATAGCGGAAACAGAAGCTTTGCTGCGTATTTCCGGCGGCGACGCCCGTAAATTATACAATGCGCTGGAGCTTTTTGTGCAGCAGGAAAAGAGAAACAACCAACAGCTGACCATTTCTGATGAAAACATCAGCCGGACAATTCAGAAGAATATTGTACTTTACGACAAACAGGGCGAGATGCATTATGACATTGTATCGGCTTTTATTAAATCGTTGCGTGGCAGCGATCCCAATGCGGCGGTGTATTGGCTGGCACGCATGGTCGAGACCGGAGAAGATCCTAAATTTATTGCCCGACGGATGCTGATTCTTGCCTCGGAAGACATCGGCAATGCTAATCCCAATGCGCTTTTACTCGCCAACACCTGTTTTGATGCCGTGAGTAAAACAGGCTGGCCTGAAAGCCGTATTATCCTGTCGCAGACAGCCATCTATCTTGCCTCTTCTCCTAAAAGCAATGCGGCATATATGGCAATTAATAAAGCACAATCGCTTGTGAAAAAAACCGGAAACCTTCCTGTACCTTTACACTTGCGAAATGCTCCCACAGACCTTATGAAAGAAATGGGATATGGTAAAAGTTACCAGTATGCCCACGATTATGAAGGAAATTTTGTGGATTTGGAATTCCTTCCGGAGAAAATCAGTGGGAGCACACTTTTTGAACCGGGTAACAATCCGCGAGAACAGGAAATGCGTAAATCGCTGAAAAATAAATGGAAGAATAAATATCGGTATTAAGGTATGGTCCAAGCAGACGCTTGCACCATTGTTAGATATCGGTATTAATCTTTGGCGGGAACTATTTTGTATCTTTTCAGAACCGGCACCACTTTGCTGGAGTCCAGCGTGAAAGTGTATTGAAGAAGCTTGTCGGAAACAAGGTTGCGCAGCCGGTTGCGATGAGATGATTTGTCGATGTAGCCGAGGAGATCATCTTTTGCCATATCCCACTGATCCAGTGCCATTTTCGCAGAGTCACAGTCGGTAGTAAAACCGTATTTGTCCATAAGGATTTCTGACAAAGCACCGGCAAAAAGGCTGTCCTCCATGTTGACTCTGTTTTTCCAGCCGGCACACAAAACAACAACATTTTTATCCTGTCTGTTGAGCCAGTCTGCCAGCGCGTTCAGGTTGACAAAACTACCCATGGCAATTTCAGAAGCCGAAGATGCCATCTTGATGGCTTTTGTCCCGTTGGTAGTAGAATAAACAATTTCCTTCCCTTTGAAAATTTTATGAAAAAAGGAGGTAGCCGAGTTATCCAAATGAGCAAATTTCACTTTGCTGCCACCACGTTCTGCAGCTACAATATAACCCAACCTGCCAAGAAAGCGGGCATGGCGGATACGTTTCACAGGGATAATGGCTTTTACACCATAATCCAGTGCGGCACAAATAGAAGTGGTGGCACGGAAAACATCCGTTACCACTACTACATAAGGTTTTTTTGTTGAAATATTGGAAAACAACCTTGGTGCAAGAATGACTTCTATGGTTCTTTTTGCCGCCATAATAATGATTATGCTTTGAAAAACGGAGGACGGGTAACCACGGCTTTCAAAAGTTTGTTGCGTACCTTTATAAAGATTTCCGAGCCTTCTTTCCAGTAAGGTTTGTCGATGTATGCCAAACCTATCCCTTTGTGTGTCAGGGGAGACATGGTTCCGGAAGTTACATGCCCGATGACATGGCCATCGACATCAGCAACTTCATATTCGTGGCGTGGAATTCCTTTGTCAACCATGACAAATCCTTTCAGACGGCGCGGAACGCCATTGGCTTTCTGGCTCTCAAACAACGGGCGGTCGATAAAATTATTACCTTCAGTGAATTTGGTAATCCATCCCAGTCCGGCAGCAATGGGGGATGTGGTATCGTCGATGTCGTTACCGTAAAGGCAAAAACCGGCTTCAAGACGCAGAGTGTCGCGTGCGCCAAGACCGATGGGCTTTATACCAAATTCTTCTCCGGCTTCCAAAACGGCTTTATAGATATCTTCAGCAACGTTGTTGGGCATATATATTTCGCAACCACCGGAGCCGGTGTAGCCTGTAGTGGAAAAAATAACGTCAGGAACACCGGCAAATTCAATTACTTTGAAAGTATAATATTCCATGTCTTCCACACTTTCTTTGGTCAGCTTTTGCATGGCCTTTAGTGCCAACGGTCCTTGAATGGCAAGTTGAGAAACATCGCCGGAGACATTTGTCAGTCTGGCATCAACATCGTTTTGGCTGTTGATATGTGCCCAGTCTTTGTCGATGTTGGCGGCATTTACCACGAGCAAATATTTTTCAGCGTTAAAGCGGTAAACAAGTAAGTCGTCCACAATGCCGCCTTTGCCGTTGGGCAGACAACTGTATTGCACTTTTCCATCTGTGAGGGCAGCCACATCGTTGGTGGTTACTTTCTGAACCAATTCAAAAGCGTGTGGGCCTTCTGCCCAAAATTCGCCCATGTGGGAAACGTCGAAAACGCCTAACGTTTTGCGAACTGTGTTGTGTTCTGCATTAATTCCTTCAAATTGCACCGGCATATCCCATCCGGCAAATTCCACCATTTTCGCTCCCATTTGGCGATGCATGGCATTTATTGCTGTTTTATTCATTTTTTATTGACATTAATTTTTGGATTGCAAAGGTAGTGATTTCCAATTGAAAATAAAACCACCTGGCGCAGCTAAAAAGCGATTTAATTTCCACAACAATGCTCATTCGGATTTGTACCGTGTCCCGCCTCTGGCGATGAATCCCGACCATTTTAGTCTGGCGATTTGAAATCGCTTTGCCCGGAACATTCGGGTTGCAAACCCGAATGAGCGCAGGGTTTGTAATTTATGAAACTTCAGAAAAACCGGATTGAAAATCCTATAGCCCGTAACTTCCGGATTGCACCAGCCTGAATGACGTAGTCGGGTAGGAATCCGGAAGAGCGATGGCGATATGCTTAGCCTTCCGGCATGCTTTAAAAAGAGGTGGATTTCAATAATTGATGGCCGATGCCGCAGTGCAGACATTGTTTGTTGTTGCAATAAAATGTTTTCAGCTGAATGAGTGCCTGTGATTGCATGGCATTCTCCGGCTTTACTCCTAACAGGCTGAAATTACGGGTAATATGATTCTTTTCCGGCGGTAGAGAGATAAGCCAGTCTATGGCTTTTTCGCAGAGAGGCTGCCGGTTGGTGCGCTTTCCGTAAACAAAGACAAAAGGTATAATGGTGTTGATAAGCAGGAGATAAAGCGATGGTTTTCCCATCTTTTTTGGCCTCGAAGTGCCTTGTTTCCCAAAACGGAAATGCGTAAGCCAATATCCGGAAGCTTCGGTTTGTAGCAGACTGATGACGTCGGCTAGCTTTTCTGCTTCAAGAATTTTCTGCAATAGTCCCGTTGAACGGCAAAAGAGGTGGGCAAATTGTGCGATGCGTATGGTCGGAAAATTCTGAGGATGCATCCGCATAAATTTCCACGCTTCGGGTTGCATTGCCTTGAGGCTGTATTTCTGCGAAAGAAATTGATATTCAGCTTGTAACTGTTGAGGATATTCATCGCTGAAGTTACCCTGCAACATGCCGGCTTGTCCAAAAAGCAGTGCTTCGATCTGCGGTAAATGATATTTGTGTTTGGCCAGTACGGAAAAAGGCAGCGACAAAGCCAGTTGTTCAAAAGCTTCCGAGTTGGTTTTAAAGCCATAGCTGCGAAGTAGTTTTTGGTAAAACACCTCCCTGAAATCGTTTTTGCTCTCATGTAGTAGTTGTTCAATCACTTTTGCTTTTCGTTCGAGACGTTCTATAGCCAACCTGTGTAACCAGCTGAATATTTCAAAATGTCCGGCTTTCACAAAATCCTCCTCGCAGGGAATCCATTGTTTTGAAAGCAGGAAACCCCGGTATTTTTCATATAACTTTTCATTGAATTTGCCTTTCAACTCAAGTGTTGGGATAAGTTCATCATTCTTTCTGCTAACAGGCTTGTCGTTTTCATAAACCACGTGTAGAATAATGTTGTCGTAGTGCGGGTCATTTTGATGTCCGTGGCGAAACCAGTCAGATGATTTTGTATGAATCTCAATGTTTCCGGCCCACAGCGTGTCATTAATTTTGATCCGGCCATTGAAAAAGTCGGGGCCGCTATCGTGGTTTTGTTCACCGGGTTGGAGAATTGTTATCGTTTCTAATCCGCTTCCTGTCAGTGTTTTACCTTGCAGGTAATATTTCCAGAGGTAATAAAGAAAATCTTCATTCATGATTGATGTTTAGGTTTTTAGACCTACAAGATAGGAAATTTTATGGAAAGAGGGGAATAGGTTCAAGATAATGGTCAGGTGCTTCACACATCAGGTAATTGTCATGTGGTTGTTATTGATTGTCAGAGAATATTTTTTTCGGTTCATTCAACATTATTTTATTCGATATTTAACGTTATGTTGCGGCAGGGATGGGAGCGGCATCCGGTGGCAGACGGCGGTATTGGTTTTTGCCGGCAGGCGGAGGCTGAGGCACGAAGACCCCGCACTGACGTTGCAAAACCTGCCGCCGGCAACAGCGATACAGCGGACAGCCCGGTGCGGTTGGCGTTGGCCTTTGCGTGGGAACCGAAGCCGCCCAAAACATCCTAATTTCTATGGAAAACGTTTCCTGTTTTCATGGATTTTTTTACAATAAAATTATTTTATAAGTATCGGAACCTGAGTAATTAATGAGACAAATCGTTGACTATTTCGGGAAATATCCTTTCTTTTTAAGGAAAATGTTTGCAGTGGAGTATGAAAATAATTACTTTTGTACCGCATCATATTTTGAAAAGATGGCAAATGAGAAAGTTTTAATTTCCGGTATTGAGTATAAAGTCAGGAAGTTAATTGAGAATTATCGTTTGGTGTCGGCTGAAAATAAGGAGCTTAAAGAAGAAGTGAACGCCATACAAGAGCAGTTGGCGGCGCTTCAGGAATTGTTGAACAAAAAAAATAATGAACTTTTAAAATTAACATTGGCAAATGCCCTTGAAAATAAGTTCGGTGTTGAGAAGGGAATTCAGATAATTGATGAACTGTTGGAGGAGATAGACCGAAGTGTAGATGTAATTAGTAATTAAGAAAATATTTTGCAGGATAAACCATTAAATATCAAGATAATAATTGCCGGGAGGCCCTACAAGATGAGTGTGCATCATGAGCAGGAGGAGTTGGTCAGAAAAGCAGCTGACTATGTGGAGGATTCGATTCATCGTTTTGCTCACTCGTATGAATATAGTGATCAGCAGGATTTACTGGCCATGATTGCCTTGCAAAATGCTGTCGGGATGTTGGAGTTGGAAGAGAAGAAGGATTTTCGTGAAAAAGAGATGGAATTGAAACTGAAAGAGATAGATAAAGTCCTGAGTTATCAATTATCGATAGAATAACGTTCTTAGTTTAAGATTTACCCGCATAATCTAATGTTTGTAAACTCAACACTACAAGCTTTAGGGATAAGCTTAGCGGATTGTAGGACAGGCCTGTTTACCTTCGTGGGATTTGCCTTTTGGCAGACACTGGACGTCCGAAAATCACGGCAGCCCTAACCATGTTTTCCGGAGTTTACTTTAGCTCCACGATTATGCGGGTTTTTTATTTTCCGGTGTTTGCCACACTAACAACATGCTTATGGAAAACATTATAATTTACGCAGCCCTTATTTTGGTGGGTGTTGCTATTGGCATAGCCATTGCTTCCTCTTTTCTGCGGAGTGCCTTACTGAAAAAGAGCCGGTCTCTCCTCGAAGAAGCCAAGGAAAAGGCTGAAGTGGTGAAGAAAGAAAAAATTCTTCAGGCTAAAGAAAAGTTTCTGCAGCTCAAGAGTGAGCATCAGAAAATCATTGATGAGAAAAACAGAAATATTCAAAAATCAGAGAATCGAATTCGCCAGAAAGAGGCCAGCCTGAACCAGAAACTACAGGAGACACAACGGAAAAGCAATGAGATAAGAGCACAGAAAACCAATTTGGATATCCAGCTGGAGATTTTGAATAAAAAGCAGGCAGAGGTGGATAAAATGCATGCCAATCAGGTGCAACAACTGGAGAATATCAGCAAACTTTCTGCTGATGAAGCCAAAGCGCAACTGGTGGAATCCATGAAAGGTGAGGCTAAAATGGAAGCCATGATGATGGCGCGTGAAATAACAGAAGAAGCCAAACTGACCGCTGATCGTACTGCCAAAAAGATTGTGATTGAGACTATTCAGCGCACAGCTTCGGAACATGCCATTGAAAATACGGTAACGGTGTTTAATATTGATAACGAGGATATTAAAGGTCGTATTATTGGTCGCGAAGGACGGAATATTCGTGCGCTGGAATCTCTCACCGGTATTGAAATTATTATTGACGATACGCCAAATGCCATTTTACTTTCCGGATTTGATCCTATTCGCCGCGAGATTGCGCGGTTGTCGCTTCAAAAACTGGTTATTGACGGGCGTATTCATCCTGCCCGTATCGAAGAGGTGGTTACGAAAACAAAAAAAGAGGTGGAGCAGGAGATCATGGAGATTGGCAAACGTACTATCATCGACCTTGGCATTCATAATGTTCATCACGAGATGATCAGGCTTATAGGGCGGATGCGCTACCGTTCGTCTTACGGACAGAACCTGTTGTCGCACTCCATCGAAGTGGCGAGACTAAGTGCTACCATGGCTGCTGAGTTGGGACTGAATCCTAAAAAAGCCAAACGTGCGGGCTTGCTGCACGACATCGGTAAGATAGCCGAGAACGAGGATGAACTGCCTCATGCTTTGCTGGGAATGAAACTCGCTGAGAAATATAAAGAGCATCCGGATGTGTGTAATGCCGTCGGAGCACATCATGATGAAATAGAAATGAAAACGCTGATATCCCCCATTGTTCAGGTGTGTGATGCCATTTCAGGCTCACGTCCGGGAGCACGCCGCGAAGTGGTGGAAGCTTACATCCAGCGTCTGAAGAAACTGGAAGAAATTGCGCTAAGCTATCCGGGGGTGGTGAAAACTTATGCTATTCAGGCCGGGCGTGAACTACGCGTCATTGTGGGTGCCGACAAAGTCTCCGATACCCAGGCCGACAGCATTTCGTATGATCTTTCCAAGAAAATTCAGGAAGAGATGACTTATCCAGGCCAGATAAAAATCACGGTTATCAGGGAGACAAGAGCCATTAGTTACGCAAAATAGTTGAAAGGATTTCTTTCTCTTGAAATGAAAACAGAGGACATTTTTCAAATGTCCTTTGTTTTTTTATCGCATGGATAAATTTATGTGTATTCGGTAATTAGGAGGTGCTGAACTAATTTGGCTGATGGTAACTTAGTGAAGAACAATATCTTCAATAACCTTTTTACCGACTTTGGCATTGAGTTTTTTTACCAATTCGGAGCGTTGCATCAAAAGTTCCTGACGCAGGGCGGGGACATCCACTTTTACGTACAGCGTTTTGGCTTTTACCCTGAGATTTTTAGTGTGAGCGGCATAAACGCCGCCAACTACCTCTTCCCATGAGTCGATGAGCGTTGTTTCCAACAGCTTGTCCTGAAAGCCGTAAGCACGTATCAGTTGCTCGATGGCCTCTTTCAGACTATATTGGTTGTCTCGTTTTATCATGATAGTTCTTTGCCGGTTCCGTTTTCCACGAAGAAAATTTTGTGGTCGATTTTGATTTTCTCAAAGATACTGTTTATTCTCGTCGGCTGTGTGTCGGTGATAAAGACCTGTCCGAAATTTTCCTGACTCACAAGTTCCACAATCTGAGCTACGCGCTTCTCATCCAGTTTATCAAAGATATCGTCGAAAAGCAAAATGGGTTTGAAGCCTTTTTTCAGTCGCATATATTCAAATTGTGCCAGCTTTATGGCAATGACAAAAGATTTCTGCTGGCCTTGTGAGCCGAACTTTTTCACCGGATAGCCATTCATTTGTAAGATAAGGTCGTCTTTGTGAATACCGCTGCCGGTATAGCGCAGCATACGGTCGTGCCGGACGGAGTTCTTCAGTAGTTCTTCAAAGTTTTCCTGTTCAAGCTGGGAGTTATAGATAATTTCCACTTGTTCGGTGCCCCGCGAAAGATAGCGGTAATATCGGTCGAACAACGGATTAAACTCTTCAAGGAATTGCTTTCGTTTTTTAAAAATATCTTTTCCCGGTTTCAGCAGCTTCTCATCCCATACGGCAAGCGAAAGTTCGTCGAAATAATGTTGTTCGGCAAACTGTTTGAGTAAGACATTGCGCTGTTGCAAGGCTCTGTTGTAATCCAGTAGATCGGTAAGATAAAATTTGTCAAATTGGGAAATTACCCCGTCAATATATTTCCGTCTCACATCACTTCCTTCGTTGATAAGGTCGCGGTCGTAAGGTGAAATCATCACAAGTGGAATTTTTCCAATGTGATCGGAAAGACGCTCGTAATCTTTCTTGTTTAGGCGGAACTGCTTTTTCCTGTTGCGTTTCTGAATGCAACTGACCTTATCTTCAGAGGATTCCTGATTTTTATAATAACCGTGCACGGCAAAAAAGTCTTGCTCGTGCATAATATTTTGTGAATCAATAGAATTAAAATAACTTTTGGTGAATGAGAGGTAGTAAATGGCATCCAGCACATTGGTTTTTCCCGCGCCGTTATCGCCCACGAGACAGTTTATCTTTTCATTGAAATTAAAATCTGCTTCTTCGTAATTTTTAAATCGGGTTAATGTGAGGTGTAACAAATACATGGACTGCGTTTCTTTTTGCAAAAATAAAAGTACAAAGTTAAAAACCTTTCTGATTGAGGGGGAGGATGTTTTTCCTAAATAGCGACATTACCTGTCGAAGTATGGATAGTTGAACATAAAAGCTTTTTCCAACAAAAGGCGCGAAGGGTATATAAAGGTACACGAAGGCTTTTACCACAAGGGACTCAAGGGGTTTTCACAAAGGCGCAAGAAGGATTTTTTCATAACGAATACGAGGGACTTTAGTAATTGGATATTTTCTTTCCCTGACGTTCTATTGTTGTTTCAAACAAACAGGAAAATGTAAACCGGGCAGGTTTACCGTTTGAAATCGTCAAGCGAAGTACTAATGGTAAAATAGTTAGGAGAACCGGCACGATGATAGGTCGAACGGGAATAGTTGATGCTGAAATGAGAAATTTTTAGTCCCAGTCCCCAGGAGAATCCTGTCATGCCCACACGTTGGCTGATGCTGAGTTCTTTACGCCGCCGGTAATTATAGGAACCCCGCAAAATGAGATGCTTTCCAATGAGGAATTCACCTCCGAAGATAAGATGCCGCATTAGCTGGTCGCTGACCTTGGAAAAGCCGGTGAGTGCTATGGGTTCACCCGTAAGAGGGTCAAGGCCTCCAGGAGGAGTTGTGCTGTTGTAATAACTTATATTCCAGCGTTCGATGTGATCATAAACAAAAATAAACCGGAAAGGTACATGCTCCAGCCTTTTGGAAAGCGCCAGCGACAAATCGAAGGGCAGGGGAGCAGTAGGAGTTCCCCGAACATAAGGCTTTAGCTGAAGTCCGATGTTAGCTCCAATGAGTGAAAAAATCCAGTTAGTAGCACTCTTATATGTCCCGGCAATATCCACTGCGAAGCCAAAGGCGTTGTATGTGTCGTAGTAAGAGTAAATCAGCTTTCCGGTAGCGCCAATGGAAAAACGGGAGCTGAGTTTCCGGCCCCAGCCAACATTCAGTGAATAGTCGGCAGCACCAAAAGTACCGCCGCGGTTACCGGCTGCATCTGCGTAATCAAATTTTCCATAATTCATAAACTGAATACCGACAAGAAAACTGCCTGCTTTGTCAAAAGTATGTGAAAACTGTACCAGTCCATAGTTGAAACCGGCAAAATAGTTGACATAAGCCAGCGACAGATCATTATTCATCTCCGGATTGATGAGCGATGGGTTGGCAAAAGCAATGTTGATATCGTTGTCATCAATAGCCGCGGTGTTGGTTCCCAAAGCAGCAAGGCGTGCAGTAACCGGCTCTTGCAGAAAGGAAAACGACTGATTTCCATAACCTTGCCCCAAAGCAATCCATGGGAGGAATAATCCTGCCAACAGAAGAAATAAGGTGGTTTTATGCTTCACAGATTTTTTGATAATGAAATAACGCTTTGTTTTCAGAATTATTTTGACACAGGGACAAACCTACAAAAATTTGAGGGAAACAGGAAAAAACGATAATGGGTAAAACGTGGAATAGATTTCTTGCAAAGATAAAATAAAAAGATAGTATTTCCGTCAGTTGATTGACGGAAAAGATGAAAAAACCGGAATAATAATGGAATTATTCCGGTTTGGAGCCTGCCCAAAGTACGCTGCTATGCAGCCGCTCTTGTCCCTCCGCTCCGGGTTATTGGCATTCGCTTACTACCGCACTTCAGGCTACATGAGTGCAAAAGTATAGAAATTATACTATTTCTCGGGGATTTAATAATACTGCCAGGGTAAATGCATCATTTTTATTAATGATAGAGAAATAGTTCTTCCGGATTTCTGCCCGGACTATGTCAATCAGGTGTGTGCAATCGGGAAAGTTATAAAGAGTTAGGATTTGCAATCCAATAATAAAGATCGACATGATGACCAGTTATTTTTTATCGGATTTAAAATCCTTTTCTCCCCAACATTCGGATTATACCCGCCTGACCAGCGCAGTCGGAAAGGAATCTGAATGGTCTGAATGAGCCTGAGATATAACATGTTAAAGTAATTCATGAATTGTTAAAATTATGATACGTTTGTCCTGATGCTGCAATAATTCATAGTCAGAACAGGAAGAAATAATTATCCATAAAAAAAGCCCGGACAGAGCCGGGCTTTTTTTTAAAATGGTTGTGTTATGCATTCTGCTTCCTGATTAAATTCAGTGCACTTCCTGCTTTGAACCATTCAATCTGGTTCTCGTTATAGGAATGTTTGGCTGTGATTTCTTCCGAAGTGCCATCAGCGTGATGAATAACAACAGTAAGGTCTTTGCCCGGTACAAAATCTACCATACCTTTTACGTCAAAAGTATCATCTTCCAATACTTTGTCGTAATCAGCTTTGTCGGCAAAAGTTAATGCCAAAACGCCCTGTTTTTTCAGGTTAGTTTCGTGAATACGGGCAAAAGAACGAACCAAAACGACCTTCACGCCGAGAAAACGCGGTTCCATGGCGGCATGCTCGCGTGAGGAACCTTCGCCATAGTTTTCGTCTCCAATGATAATACCGCCTGCACTGGCATCGCGGTAATGCTGCGCTGCTTCCGGAACGGGTTTGTATTGCCCATCCAATTGGTCTTTCACGGAGTTTGTTTTTTCGTTGAAATAATTCACGCCGCCAATAAGCATATTTTGGGAAATATTTTCCAAATGACCACGAAAGCGCAGCCACGGGCCGGCCATGGATATGTGGTCGGTAGTACATTTTCCTTTGGCTTTAATCAAGAGATGTAAATCTCCAAAATCATTACCATCCCATTCGGGAAAAGGTGTAAGCAACTGCAGCCGTTTTGATTTGGGGCTGACTTTGATTTCAACTTTACTACCATCTTCTGCCGGTGACTGGTATCCGGAATCTTCCACGTCAAAACCTTTTGGCGGATAAACCATGCCATCAGGTATCTCCAGTTTAACTTTTTCACCATCGGCATTTACAAGATAGTCTGTCAACGGGTCAAAATCAAGACGGCCGGCCAGCGCGTAACACATGACCATTTCGGGTGAAGCTACAAATGCGTATGTGTTGGGGTTGCCATCGTTGCGTTTAGCAAAGTTGCGGTTAAAAGAAGTGATGATGGAGTTACGGTGTCCGTCTTTAATACTTTCGCGGTCCCACTGCCCGATACACTGCCCGCAGGCATTGGCAAGAACGGTAGCCCCCATCTTTTCAAAATCTGCAATCAAACCATCGCGTTCGATGGTGAAGCGTACTTGCTCGGAACCGGGGGTAACAAATAGTTCGGCTTTGGCTGTCAGCTTTTTCTCCACAGCCTGGCGTGCAATATTGGCAGCGCGGGTAATGTCTTCGTAGGAAGAGTTGGTACAAGAGCCAATCAGACCGGCTTCCATGTTCAGCGGCCAGTCGTTTTTCTTTGCTGTTTCTGCTATGCTGGAAACAGGTGTCCGCAAGTCGGGAGTGAAAGGTCCGTTCAAAGCGGGTTGTAGTTCCGAGAGATCAATTTCAATTATCTGGTCAAAATATTTCTCCGGATGTGCATAAACATCTTCATCGCCGGTGAGGTATTCGCCAATTTTTTCAGCGAGATCGGCTACATCGGTACGACCTGTTTGCCTTAGATATTCGGCGGTGTTTTCATCAAAGCCGAAAGTAGAAGTTGTAGCGCCAATTTCAGCACCCATGTTACAAATGGTGGCTCGTCCGGTGGCTGACATAGCACGGGCACCTTCTCCGAAATATTCAACGATGGCATCGGTGCCGCCTTTTACGGTGAGAATATCGGCAACACGCAGGATAACATCTTTCGGTGCCAACCATCCGCTGAGTTTGCCGGTTAGTTTGATACCGATAAGTTTGGGAAATTTAAGTTCCCATGGTGTGTCGGCCATTACATCTACAGCATCTGCACCGCCTACGCCTATGGCTATCATACCAAGACCTCCGGCATTGGGTGTATGTGAATCGGTTCCAATCATCATCCCACCGGGGAAGGCATAATTTTCGAGCACCACCTGATGAATAATTCCGGCACCCGGTTTCCAGAAGCCAATACCGTATTTGTTGGAAACTGAAGATAGAAAATCATAAACTTCCTGATTGGTATAAACTGCTCTTTCAAGGTCTTCTTTTGCACCTTCCTTTGCCTGAATCAGGTGATCGCAATGTACACTGGAAGGAACGGCAGTTTTGCTTTTGCCGGCCTGCATAAATTGTAAGAGTGCCATTTGTGCTGTGGCATCCTGCATAGCCACGCGGTCGGGACGAAAATCGACATACGATTCTCCCCTTGTATAAATCTGTTTGGCGACGCCTTCGTCAAGGTGTGCATAAAGAATTTTCTCAGCCAGTGTCATGGGGCGGTTCAGCAGCTTTTTGGCTGCCTCCACACGTTCCGGAAAACGGGCATAAACGCTTTTTATCATTTCAATATCGAAAGCCATAATATATTTATTTAAGGTTAAAAATCAGTTTTTTACATTTGTTAAACTACTTCCGCAGCGGATTGCAAAAATAGGAAAATTGCTGAAAAATTATTCACTTTCCCGCAGGGTTAATATAATTCAAACTGTTTCTAATTTGAAAAACAGGTCGGGTTTGAATATCTATTCAATAAGTCCGCGGCCGGATTTTTTGATAGTACCTGCTGCTTTAAATTCCACGATAAGTTTGTCAAGGACGCCGTTGATAAAGGTTTTGCTCTTGGGAGTACTGAAATATTTGGCCAGTTCGATATATTCGTTAAGCGTAACTTTTACAGGGATGGTAGGCATTTCTTTCAGCTCAACAATAGCCATTTTGAGCAAAATAACATCAAGCATCGGAATACGGTCGTAATCCCAGCTTTTTGATTTTTCCCGAATAATTTTACTCATCTCCTCATCATTCAGGATGACTTTGCGATAAAGTTTTTGTAAAAAAAGTTTGTCATCGTTTACTTTTTGGCCTTCTGTTGAATAAATGCCGGGCATTTGTCTGCCAGCCGTAAATTTCACTGAAAGGCTGTCAATAAACTTCACCAGCAGCACATCGCACAGGTCGTAACCTTCTGAATAATATACATCTCTTTCTTCATAAAAAGAGCGCAGAAGATCAAAGTTCTGCATTAACCTGTCGACTACTTTAATAAGAAATTTTTTATCTTCCTCCAAAGAGATGTGTTCATCAGCCATGTATTTCTTGTAGAAATCGGCCTCCCGCAATATTTTATAGAACTTCAGAACCATATTCTCTTCCGGTTTCCAATTGATTTTCAGATTTTCCACTTTTTTCTGAAAGTCTTTGTTTTCTTCAAGAAGTTTAAGTGCCTCGTTTTGTGCAAATTTCTGATTTGGATTTAAGTCATCTTCCGTAGGATAATATTTTTTTTTGTTTTCTCCCATGCGATAAAGCGAATAGTTTTTCACTTCCAACAGAAAGGAAAGCTGGAAGATAAAAAGCTCATACAGCTTGTCAATACTTTGAAATAATTGTTTTTCGCCGGAAGGGAGGTCGCTGTTACTGCCTGTATACCATGAATATAAGGCTTGAAGGACTTTGATGCGGAGATGTCTGCGGTATAACATACTTTCTTTACTATTTTATGAACGCTTAATGGCGGCAAAAATAGAAATAAATTACTTGCTTCCCCATCTTTTTCCGGAACAGTTATTGTAATTATTCTGCCTAATGACTGAGCCATTCAAAAAGATATTATTTTTGCTAGACTAATTTAGATAGATTAAAAACAATGAGAAAAACTTTATTCCTATTAATTTTTATTTCAGTGTTGTCTTCGCAACAGGGATGTAAAGAGTTAGCCAAGCTCACCCAATTTTATATCAATTACAACACTTCTATTACTATTCCTAAAACTTTGGGGGTTGATTTGCCGGTCAACGTTGTTACTCCGGCTATCACGACTAATTCGGAAAGTGAGTTTGAGGCTAACAAGACCCAGAAAAAGCTGGTGGATAAAATTAATCTTACCGAGCTGGATATGACCATTACTTCTCCTGAATCGGAATCTTTTGATTTTCTGAAAAATATTGAGATTTCCATAAGTGCCGATGGGCTTCCTGATAAGAAGATTGCCTGGCTGGAAAACATTCCGAAAACAGGATTGAAAAAGATTATTCTGGAGGTCTCTACAGATGACCTGAAAGAATACATTGTAAAGGATTCTTATGAACTTAAAACAAAAACAACTACGCGTGAATTGATTTCGCATGATACAGATGTTGCCATTCATTGTAAATTCTTTGTGGATGCGAAAATCCTCGGACTTTAAAAATTAGAAATATGAAAAAAACAAAACTTTTACCGGTTGCCATAGCATTGACTCTGTTTGCTTCTTTCACCTTTTGGGGTTGTAATCCAAATAATACGGACTATCCAAATTACACGGAGTTTGTTATGCAAATTGATAGTATTCAGCATCCCTCTTCCATTTTGTTGGGGCGTAATTTAAACATCAAATTTTACGGGAAGATAGGCCCGGATGGATGTTATACGTTTTCGCGTTTCGCCCCATCATTGCAAGGTAAAAATATCAACATTACTGTTTACGGAAAACATTCGGATGCCACCAGCTGTGATACGGCAACTTCTTATTTGGATGGCGCCACACTCGCTGTAACCCAACTGGATACGGGTAGGTATATTATCCATGTAAGTCAGGCCGAACCACCTGATATCTATGATACAGTGTATGTGCATATCCGTTAGAAGTTAAAAATATCTGTCTTTTGTAAATTAATGATTATCAGTCTTTTAAGCGCATTTAATTCTGAGCCATCTTCGGGTAAGCCGGTACGGAAGCATGGTGTGAGAATCTATTGAATCAGAGAAAAGATTTGGATGTTTGGATGTGAGGATTTTTAATTTTAGAATTCGGGGTGAATTTCCTCTCTCTTTGAGCTTTCTTTCGTGCGGATTTGTGAAAACCTTTGTGTCCCTTTGTGGTTTAGCGGTTTTGCCATAAAAAGTTTTCGTGTATATTTGACCAAACAAAAAATTTCCATGGATAAAATTGAAAAAGGTAAAAAAGCACAGGTGGTTTATACACTGACGGTGGCAAATGACGCGGAAGTTATCGACCAGGCAGACAAAGCACACCCGGCTATCTTTCACTTCGGACAAGGACAATTGATTGCCGGTTTTGAGAATAATCTGCTGGGACTGTATCCGGGAGATGCGTTTGATTTTGTTATTCCGGCAGATCAGGCTTACGGCCCAAAAGATTCCTATGCCATTTTTGACATTCCCAAAGATACTTTTGCTGTTGAAGGGAAAATTGACGACAACATTATTCAAATTGGCAATACTTTTCCTATGCGCGACAACAATGGTAACCGCCATGTGGGAAAAATCATTCAGATTAATGAAGAGACGGTAACCATGGACTTTAACCATCCCCTTGCCGGGCAGGATTTGCATTTCATGGGGAAAATTCTAAAGGTTTTCGATTCCGAAAATTAAATTTTATGGGGCAA
>JAJRQN010000053.1 GCA_024280235.1 Bacteroidota bacterium
CCAACCCTTCTACCCTCTCTCAATCACATACGTCTTACCCTGCTCACTGAGCAAAGTATTTCTAAAAACCTCCCGGGCCTCCGTCAGCAAATGGTCAACATCGGAAAAACGAGCGGAAAAATGACCGAGAAGTAGATTCCCAACGCCGGCTTTAGCAGCAATCTGTGCCGCCTGTCGCGCTGTAGAATGAAATTTCTCAGCAGCAATATCAGTCATAGCGTCATCAAAAGTGGCTTCGTGATAAAGAATATTCACCGATTGGATAAAAGGGACAACATCCTCATCATAAGCCGTATCAGAACAATAAGCATAGCTACGTGGTAGCGGCGGTTCCACGGTAATTTCCTCATTCTTAAGCACCTTTCCACCTGGAAGTGCAAAATCGCCCCCTTGTTTTATCCTGTGCATCTGCTCCACACCCGGAGCATAACGGTCCACAAAATTCTTACGCAGATTGCGCTCTTTCATTTTCTCACGTAACACAAATCCCCAGGAAGGAATTCTGTGGTTAAGAGGGAAACAGCTTACCTCAAGCCGATTATCGTCATAAATCACTTTTGCATCCTGCAACACATGAAAAAGCAACGGATATTTCAACCGTGTTTCAGAATACTTTAACTGAAGTCGGATAATCTCCTCCAACGATTCCGGAGCATAAATATGCAACGGCATTTCACGCCCGTAAAGATGCATGGTGGAAATCAGTCCAATCAGTCCAAAATAATGGTCGCCATGCAGATGGCTAATGAAAATATGCGAGAGGTTTTTTCGGGAAACCTGATATTTTATCATCTGCATCTGGGTTCCCTCTCCACAATCAATCAAAAACCGGTGATGTCCAATCTGCAACATCTGCGCAGTAGGATTCTGCAGGGTAGTCGGCACAGCCGAACCGTTTCCCAAAATTGTAACCTGAAAATCTGTCATAATAAAACCTCTCTGTTCACACATTCAAAATAACAAAAAAAATCCTCTCCCCGAAAGGAAAGGATTTTTTTAATCAACAAAAAAAGAAACTATTTCTTCCCTTTTTCTTCTTTTTCCAAATCTGACTTCAGGTTGGCAAGAACATCCAGGTCGCCCAGGGTAGTCTTTTCCATCTTTTCGTTCAGATTCTTCACGGCACGTTTGGTACTTTTAGTATCACCTGCCTTGGAACCGGCACCCTTGCGCTTTTCAGGCTCCTGATAGGTTTCAACGTGTGAAAGAATAATCTTCTTGTTATCTTTGGAAAACTCAATAACTTTGAAATCGAGCTTATTCTCAATCTTAGCTACTGTTCCGTCAGCTTTTTTCATATGACGTGAAGGAACAAAGCCCTCAACACCATAAGGCAAAGAAACCACGGCACCACGGTCAAGGACGGTGATTATGGTTCCTTCATGAACCGAGCCGACAGTAAAAACAGTTTCAAAGACATCCCATGGATTTTCTTCCAGCTGTTTGTGTCCCAGGCTCAAACGGCGGTTTTCCTCATCTACATCCAGAACAACCACATCAATCTTCTCACCAATTTTTGTGAATTCAGCCGGATGTTTGATTTTCTTTGACCAGGAAAGATCGCTGATATGAATCAAACCATCTACGCCCTCTTCAATTTCCACAAAAATACCAAAGTTGGTAAAGTTGCGAACAGTGGCCGTATGTTTGGAGCTAACAGGATATCTGTCGCGAATATCTTTCCATGGATCGGGAATCAGCTGACGCATACCGAGAGACATTTTCCGGTCTTCACGGTCGAGTGTCAGGATAACGGCATCCACTTCGTCACCTACTTTCAGGAAATCCTGAGCGGTACGTAAATGCTGCGACCAGGACATCTCAGAAACGTGAATCAGACCCTCCACACCGGGAGAAATCTCAATAAAAGCACCGTAGTCAGCAATAACCACCACTTTGCCTTTCACTTTATCGCCCACTTTCAGGTTCTCATCAAGAGAATCCCACGGGTGAGGTGTAAGCTGTTTCAGGCCAAGGGCAATACGTTTTTTATTTTCGTCAAAGTCGAGAATAACAACTTTCAATTTTTGATCCAGATCAACAATTTCCGAAGGATGGTTAATACGTCCCCAGGAGAGGTCGGTGATATGAACAAGGCCGTCCACGCCACCAAGGTCAATAAAGACACCGTAAGAAGTGATGTTCTTCACAGTTCCTTCCAGCACCTGGCCTTTTTCCAGTTTGGCAATAATTTCAATTTTCTGAGCTTCCAGTTCCGCTTCAATCAATGCTTTGTGTGAGACAACCACGTTTTTGTATTCCTGATTGATCTTCACCACTTTGAATTCCATGGTTTTATTTACGAAGATGTCGTAGTCGCGAATAGGTTTCACATCAATTTGTGAACCCGGCAGAAAAGCTTCGATACCAAATACATCAACAATAAGTCCGCCTTTGGTACGGCTTTTTACATAACCGTTTATGATTTCCTCTTTTTCGTAAGCCTCATTGATACGCTCCCATGATTTCAGGATACGGGCTTTTTTGTGAGAGAGAATCATTTGACCGGAAGCATCTTCCTGATTTTCAACATAAATTTCAACAACATCACCCACCTTCAAATCAGGATTATAGCGAAATTCGTTGAGAGGTAACACGCCGTCCGATTTGTAACCAATATTTACAACTACCTCACGCGTATTCATGGAAACCACTTTTCCCTCAATCACTTCATGCTCAACAATCGAGCTAAGTGTATCGCCATAAACACTTTCGAGTTTGGCACGTTCTTCTTTAGAATAACTGTCCTGCTTTGTATTAAGGGCATCCCAGTCAAACTCCTCAGGCTCGTCACTCTTAACAGCCTGCTCGGCAACAGGTTCCGCTTCCGTTTTCTCTTCCGGCACAGCCTCCGATTTATTGGCAGTTTCTTCTACAGTTTCGGCACCATCCACATACGGAGCTTCAGTTTCTGTCTCCTTAACAAGGTTGGTTTCCGATACAGCTTCAACTTCGGAAACCGATTTCCCGACGTCTTCGCCTTCAGGTTCTTTCACAGCCGTTTCCGTAGTTTCAACAGCCGCCTCTTCTGCAACAATTTCTTTTTCAGCGTTTACTTCTTCTGCTTTAGTTTCATCCACATTTGCCTTTGTCTCAGGCGTTTCGTCGATGTTTTTTTCGTTTTCTGACATTAAAAAATACTTGTGTTTCATTTCAACCGTCCGATACACGTGAAAATGAAACGGATTTAACAATAAATTACCTGTTTTAAAAAATTGATGAGTAAAGTATTACCCCAACTTCGGACACTCTAAAACAAGGGTGCAAAAATAGGTATTTTTCTTTTATTCCAGCCAGCCGAAAATACTTTTTCTTATTATTCCGCTCGTGGTACTAATCTCCTTATAATTATTTGGGCGGCTGCCAGGCTGTCCGCTGTATCTTTGGTACGGGAAACCGTGTTCCGTAATGCCGGTACAGGGGCTTCTGAGGTCGCCCTGTCCCGGCAAACTCCACATCGGCTTCCCATACCAAAGGATGCCGCTCCCATCCCTGCCGCTTTTGGTATCCGGCTATGAAAATAGTATTATGTCCAGATAATTTTTCCATCCGCTTCCCATGGATAAAGCAATTTCCATATCTTTGTGAAAACTTATAAAATTCAAAACTATGGACACAAAAGATACAGCACTCGATATCCTGAAGACGGCTATCCTGTTGGAAAGAAAGGGCAAAGCTTTCTACACACAAGCCGCCCGGAACAGCGAAAGCAAATCGGCAAAAAAAATCTTTGAGATAATGGCCGAAGAAGAAGATGAACATATCGACTTCCTTACAAAACAAGCACAAAGTTATGTGAAAGGCCACACCTTTATTCACCCCGAAGCACATGTTGAAGAAGAGGACAGCACCATCGAAATTTTAACGGAAAATATCAAAAAAGAAATTAATGCCGCCGGTTTTGAAGCCGCAGCCATTTCCGCAGCCATTGATTTTGAAAACCGCGCCATAAAAGTCTATTCCGACCGCGCAGAGCAAGCCACCGACCCTGTTGAAAAAGAGATGTACTCAATGCTCGCCGACTGGGAAAGAGGCCATCACCACCTGTTGTTTCGCCTCAACGAAGACCTGAAAGAAGA
>JAJRQN010000054.1 GCA_024280235.1 Bacteroidota bacterium
ACGGTAAGGTGAATCACCAAACTTATCAAATGTAATCCGGCTGCCGGCATAGCGAAAAGCAGAACCTATGATGTAACGGATAACCCTGGCCATCGTGTCGTTACGTGCATACTTCTCCACATCATCCTGATAAGAAATTATGAGGCGTTCGAAAATACGGTTTAGCCGGTTGTAATCTCTGTATTCAAAGAAGTCTTTGATGACCTCTGGCATCCCACCGATAACCGTAAATTGCCAAAACAGCTTGTTCAACCTGGCATGTGCATAATACGGAATATGAGCCTCCTGTACAATATTTAGGCTCTTACTTTCTTCAATTGCAGAAAGAAATTCATCGAAGGAACAAGGTCGGACAGGGAAATAGTCCACACGACCCACAGGAAAAGAAATCGTCTTATCAATCAATGATTCGAGAAGAGAACCGGCAGCAATAACGTACAGATCTTTTGCTTCTTCATAAAAATATCGCAACAGTGCAACGGCTTTGGGGCTGTTTTGAATTTCGTCAATAAACAAAAGTGTCTTCCCGCCATATCTCGCTGCATCCTTTAAATAGAAAACGGCCTCCAAAACTTCCTGAACAGTTCCGGATGTATCAAAAATCTTTCGGTCTTCTTTCTTCTCAAGATTCAGATAGACATACTGCTTAAAATATTTTGAAAAAAGCTTTACAATGGATGTCTTTCCTGTTTGTCTCGCTCCCCGCAACACAAGTGGCTTGCGATCCTTTTCTCTTGACCACTCCAGCAAATCTTCGATAATGGTTCTGTTAAACATCTCTCTTTTAGCTTTAATCCGCCACAAAGATACAACTTTTTGTTACGATTTGCAACTTATTCTCTAACTTCTTGTAATATAATATAAGTTAAGTCAATAATATTTGTAATAATAATGAATATAAATATAAATTGATTGTAATATCTTATAGGTTAATTTTCATTTATTTGTAATATTTTATAAGTTAATTTGGTGAATATTGTTTTGATTATTAATATAACACTCTAAGAAATGACACAGATGGTCGTTAGAGGTTTTCGTTTCTCAGTTAAATCCCTGAGAAAAATGACTTTATCTCAAGTCCGGGAATTCCTTTCAATAAAACACGTAAAAATAATTGTTAATTCTTTCACAAAAAATGATAATTCATCCATAATCATTTTATCTTTGCGACTTTAAAATTTGAAAAATAATTACATCATGGATTATTTAATAGCCTTGATAACAAAGGGTTACTTTATCCTGTTTTTGGTTATAGGATTGGGAATCATGGTAGGGAAAATCAGCTTCAGGGGGGTGAAATTTGATTTATCTGCGGTTATTTTTGTTGCCCTTCTTTTCGGATACCTTTTTAATGTTTATCACATTCGTTTTGTCCTTCCTCCCATTATTCAGGATGTGGGGTTGGTTTTATTCATCTACACCATCGGCATGCAGGCCGGACCTTCATTTTTCAGTGCTTTCAAAGAGCAGGGGATTAAATTTATGACGCTTGCCGCTGTAATTGTAGTAACCGGTGCTGTAATTGCGATTCTTATATCATTTACTGCCGGTGTGGACATGCCTCTTATGACCGGATTGTTTACAGGTGCTCTGACTTCTACACCCGGACTGGCAGCTGCCATAGAGGCTTCCGGATCGCCTCTGGCTTCCATCGGCTACGGAGTTGCTTATCCATTTGGGGTACTTGGAGTTATTTTATTTATCAAGTTCAGTCCTAAGATTTTCCGGGTTGATTTGAAAAAAGAAGAGCAGAAGTTTCATCTTCAGACTCATTCTTCTGTGCAACCTATTACGCACAATACTTTTGTCGTAACAAATGAAAATATTGACGGAAAAAGTCTTGCACAACTAAATGTTCAATCAATGACAAAAGCTACCATATCGCGTGTTATGCGAAAAAGCGGGGAACTAATCATCCCTGCCCCGGAGGTACTTCTTTATTTGGGGGATATGGTAAAAGCAGTGGGAACAGAAAAAGCATTGCATTGCGTGGAAGTGCTCATTGGGAAACCCACAAAGAAGGTAATTCCACAAAGTGGAAACATGGAAATAAAATGGTATGTAATAAGCAATGAGCATGTTGTCAACAAGAGTCTTGCCGAGTTAAACCTTATGGAGAACTATCACGCTACAGTTACCCGCATCCGGCGTTCAAGCATTGAGTTAACACCTCAATCCTCAACACGGTTACGGTATGGCGATAAAATTATGGTTTCGGTTTACAAGGGGAACGCCCCGCAACTGACATCCCTGCTCGGCGACAGTCTCAGACATATTTCAGAAACCAGTTTTTTGCCGGTGGCTGTAGGTATTGTTTTAGGGATATTGCTCGGAACTATGGAATTTCCACTGGGAAACCTGCATTTTAAGCTGGGACTCACAGGCGGAGTTTTGCTCTCTTCACTATTCCTGAGCTGGAAAGGAAAAACAGGCCCCATCGTTTGGAATCTATCCGGACCGGCAAACCAGTTGCTGCGACAAATGGGATTGCTGTTGTTTCTTACGCCGGTTGGGATTCGTGCCGGCGAACATTTGACTTCGGCATTAGCTCGGCACGGCTTTAGTTTGTTTGGTTATGGTATGCTTATAACCATTGTACCCATGTTTATTGCCACTTTTGTAGGGAAATCCGTACTAAAGATTAATTTTCTATCGCTCATGGGAGCACTCACCGGTGGCATGACATCCACACCAGGCCTGAGTGCTGCCGAATCGATGACTGAAACCGAAGCTCCTCAATTGGCCTACGCTGCAGTATATCCTTTTTCTCTGGTACTGGTAATTATTATAGCCGAATTTATGTCAGCATTGGCCTAACCTTTTCTTGGTATACTTATTTGCAATTCTACCTCTTTTTAACCTAATTTAAGAAAATTTCACCTGCTACATCAACCGGAACCCCGGAAACATAGCTATCTTTGCACTATAAAAATTGGAGATATGAAAAAGTTTTTCCTGATTATCAGCTTGTTCCTTTCCATTACCCTTTTTGCACAAACCAAAGGACAGCCCAAAACCATTCATTTGAAAATACTGGAAACCAGCGATGTACACGGATGTATTTTTCCTCAGGATTTGGTTAATCAGCGTACCCGAAAGGTTCACTTGCACAGGTAGAAACCTTTGTCAAGACATTAAGAGCCAACAAAAATCAAACAGTTATTTTATTGGATAACGGCGACATATTACAAGGAACGCCATTTGTGTATTATTATGACTATGTGAACACCACCGGAGTTCATCAATTGGCCCCGATAATGAACTACATGCATTATGCTGTGGGAACTGTGGGAAATCATGATATCGAACCCGGACATGCTGTATATGACAAATTCCGGAAGGAGATAAATTTTCCCTGGCTTGCTGCCAATGCGGTGGACAACACTACCGGAAAGCCCTATTTTAAACCTTACGTTATTTTGCATCGCGACGGGCTGAAAATTGCTGTTTTGGGGATGATAACCCCTGCCATTCCAGACTGGCTTCCTCCCTCCATTTGGTCGGGAATGCACTTTGAAGGCATGGTAAAAACTGCCCGTTACTGGGTAAAATACATTCAACAACACGAACATCCCGACTTGATGATTGGCCTGTTTCATTCGGGCACCGACGCCGGTTACGGAATTCATGAGAAAGATCAACCAATAGAAGATGCCTCGAAACTGGTTGCCCGCAAAGTACCCGGTTTTGATGTGGTTTTTGCCGGCCATGACCATAAGCCGAGCAACCAGATTGTAACCAATACAGCCGGTAAAGAGGTGCTGCTGATAGACCCGGGTGCCCATGCAGAATTAGTCTCCGAAGCGGATATAAACCTTACCTATAATCCCAACACCGGACATTATGAAAAATCCGTTACCGGTCATCTGCGCAACATGGCGGGTTACAAACCCGATAGCGCTTTCATGCACAAATTTATGCCCGATTTTGTACAAGTTCAAAAATTTGTGAACAAACCCATTGGCAGGTTTACCCAAACCATTGATGCCCGCAAGGCACTTTTTGGCCCCTCGGCCTTTGTGGACATTATCCATAATCTCCAACTCAGAAAAACAGATGCCGACATATCCATTGTTTCATTGCTTTCCATGAATGCACGAATCGAAAAAGGCGAA
>JAJRQN010000055.1 GCA_024280235.1 Bacteroidota bacterium
CAAGGCTCAGTGTTAAGTCGGCGCCGGCCACAGCGAGGGTGTCAAATTTTCCATTTTGGAAACTGCCTTTCACGTTGTTGTGGACATCCACTTCCATTAGTCTCGAACCTTTCCGCCCGCGCAATTCTTTTTCGTAAAACCACTCGATACCGGATTTCCCGATATAATCACCCTGCCGGTAATAGGGATCACGTCTCATATCACGAGGGCTAACCTCGCCAACACTTCCTAACACATTAGCTGCAATCGGTTGCGGATAGTGGCGCAGCGTTCTGGTTTGGAAATAAAATCCGGGAAACTCGTACATGATTTCTTCGATGGGTCCCTTCTCTTTTTTAGAAAGCTGTTTTAAAAAAACAGAAGGCTTATAGTAAGAATAATGTCTCGCTTTTTTCATTTTTTTGTCAAAAAAGGCAGTATCAATCTGTAACAACCGGCAAAATTTAGTGGTATCCATCATTTTTACCTGCCGGGGAATTACCATAAGGTCATAGACAGCATCGTTATACACCAGCAATTTATGATTCCGGTCGTAAATACGGCCGCGGGCAGGATATTCTATCACACGGCGCAGGGCAATGTCGCGTGCAGAAAGCCGATACTGATTGGTATATACCTGCAGGTAAAAAAGACGCACAATAAAAACCATAGCCACGAAAATAAAGCCGGCCATGATTATGTATTTCCTTGCTGAATAATCCTTTCGATACATGAAATAAAGTGAGACAATTTTTGTGGAATCTCACCACAAAAATAGAGAAATTAAAGGCTGCCTTTTATCAGAATGAAAACATTTATCAAAATCATAATAGTGGCTGCCTCATCGTCTGTACAACGATTCTGATAGGCCCGCTTTCATTTTACTTAGGCCCTAATAAAAAACATATAAACTACTTATAATCAGGTTATAACATTATTAATTAAAGACGAAAGCGCGTGGCTTTCTTACAATTTTGCTAAATATAATGCATTTATTATAGATTCAATTTCAAAATTTATACTGCTCAACTGCACGCCATCTTTGTACCTTGTTCAGTCCGAGGTATGGATACATCTTCATTTTATAAAGTCCAAATCTGACGCACATCTGAGCTTTTCAGCAAACCCTATTTAAATCTTCTCATCATAGATAGCGAAAGTTTGAAATGCTTCATCATTATGCTCGCCAATACGGGCACTCATTTCAAACTTTCACTATGAAAAAGGCCCTACAGAATTAAGGCATTGCTACTCCTACAAGTGCGGTACTCTACCAGGCGTATAGGGAGCTTTCAAAGCGTCTAATTCAGAACCGATGGATTTCAGCTGTTCATCCACTTTTTTGATACGGGCCAAAACAGCGGGAAGGGCATCTTTTACAATCTTCAGATTCATTTTCTGCATGGCTGTGGGTGCCGAAGTAGATTGCCATGAAGCATAAACAGCTTCATTCAGCCGTTTCATTAACGGCATAGGTTCGGGCGGAACTTCTTCAAAACTTGCTTTGGCAGGCGTACCGTGAAACAGATAATTGATATTCTCAATCTCTTCTTTTATCGCCTGGGCTTTGTTTTTCATTTCCGGTGTTGCGGCAGGTGTAATTTGTATGGCCTGCTGCACATAAGCAGTTTTAGATTTCAGGCTGTTCAGATATTGCTGAGCTCCACTCATAATGCGCCACATATTGGACATTTTACCAAAGAAAATATTCAGTGCCTGACGATCTTTATCCGGCAATGTGGTATTATTCAATACTTTGGCTGTAAATTCTACCGGGCCGGCCAGCGGTTTTTCTTTTCCATTGTGGAAAATAGAGAGTGTAACTGTATAATTCCCCGGAAGGGCAAGCATTCCATCCGAGCCATTTTTCATTGGGTTAAAAGTCTTGTTAGTCAGGCGAACCGGCTGAGGACTTACATACCGCAGGTCCCAGTTAACACGATGAATACCTTTTACTGCCGGTTTATAAATTTTACGTACAGTTTCTCCTTTGGTATCTTTAATTGTAAATACAAGATACGGGCCTGTTTCGTTTTTCTCTTTTAGCAGCTCTTCTTTTGTAGGCTGCGGGATAGGTTCGCTTTTCTTAAACAATTCTTTTTCTTTTTTTAGTCGTTGTTGTTTCAGCGTTTTTGGAACATCTTTTACGTAATAGGTGAAATTTGCTCCAAAAGGAGGGTTGGGAGCCTGGAAATAAGCTGAACCTGTACCATAGCGATCTCCCTTTTGAATATACATCAATGCATCACGTACAGGGAAAAGAATGGCTTCGGTGTTTTTCAACTTGTCAGCGGTGAGTTGGCGTAATGCAGAATAATCATCCAGAATGTAGATTCCGCGACCAAAAGTAGCGATGACCAGGTCTTTTTCACGTTTCTGAATATTGATATCACGCACTGCAATGTCAGGCATGCCGCCCCCAAGTTTAATCCAGTGCTGTCCGCCATTCAGGCTAAAATAAAACCCGAATTCCGTTCCGGCAAAAAGTAGGTTTTTATTCACAGGATCCTGAGCCACAGTATGTATTGCTTCCTTAGGCAAATCACTTGCAATAGAGGTCCATGTCTTACCTTTGTCCATGCTTTTCAGGAGGTAGGGTTTAAAATCATCGCTTTTTGTGTTGTTGAAAGAGGCAAAAATGACATTTTCATTAAAATTGGAAGGAAACACATCGCTCACATAAGTGTATTCGGGAACTCCCGGAAATTTGGTGGTTTTGTTCCATGTTTTTCCGTCGTCGCCGGTAACCTGAACAACGCCGTCATCTGTCCCTACAACAAGCAGTCCTTCTTTAATCGGTGATTCGGCCAGTGAAACAATAGTTCCCCACTGCGAAGTGGAAACATCTTTGGCCACAGCATCGGAAGGCCAGTATTTTCCCATAACTTTAAATTTGTTACGGTTTTCGTCCCGGGTGAGGTCACCGCTGATTTCATGCCAGCTGTCGCCGCGGTTATCACTTTCAAAAAGTTTATTAGCACCCATGTATAAGCGGGTTCCCTGATGACTACTCACAATAAAAGGAGCATCCCAGTTCCAGCGGAAAGTTTTTTCACCTTCTTTCGGCGTGGGTTTTATTTTAATACGTTCACCCGATTTGCGGTCGTAGCGAAAAATATTTCCATATTGATAAGCTGAATATACGATATCAGGATTGGTAGGATCGGCTCCCTGCCAGAAACCATCGCCGCCCACGGTTACAACCCATTCGGCGCCAATAACACCGCCACGTCTTAAGTTTCGTGAAGGTCCACCGAGGCTGTTATTATCCTGCGTGCCGCCGTAAACCCAGTAAAAAGGTTTGGTATTGTCGGCCCAGACACGATAAAACTGTGTTACAGGCAATGTGTTTTTGAAAATGAATGTTTTGCCTCCGTTCCATGTTTCATACACTCCGCCATCACAACCTATGAGCATGTGGTCGGTATGTTTGGGGTCAATCCAATAAGCATGGTCGTCCACATGACGCTTGTTGTTGCCAATGGCTTTCCATGTTTTGCCGCCATCCAGCGTAACCTGCCCGTAAGTATCCACAGAGTAAACCTTGTTCGGATTTACCGGATCTGGATACAACTCACTGAAATATTGGCCACTGCTAAAATAGCTGCTCATCTTTTTGAAAGAGGCGCCCCTGTTGGTAGAACGAAAAAATCCGCCTTTCCGTTGGAAGCCTGAAACATAACATAGACGATATCGGGGTTGGCAGGTGAAACGGTAATGCACATTCCGCCTTTGTCCACAGAAGGGATGCCGTTAGTGAGCTTTTTCCATGTTTTGCCACCATCAACGGTTTTGTAATAAGCTGATTCGGGGCCGCCGCCGATTTTTGTGAATTGTCTTCTGCGCCGTTGTTCGGCACCGGCATAGATCACATCCGGATTCCCCGGCTCAAAGCACATGTTGGCCACGCCTGTATTTTCGGAGATATTCAGTACTTTTTTCCAGGTTTTTCCGCCATCGGTAGTTTTGTATAAGCCGCGGTCGCCACCCGGCCCCCATGCAGAACCTTCGGCAGCCACATAAACCACATCGGAGTTGCGTGGATCGATAAGAATCTTACCAATTTGACGCGAAGTTTTCAACCCCATGTCTTTCCATGTTTTGCCATCGTTGGTGGTTTTCCAGACACCATTGCCGTAACCCAGCGCCCGCTGGGAGTTATTTTCACCGGTTCCGGCCCAAATTACATGATGGTTGTTGGGATCCATGGCGAGGCAGCCCATAGAATAAGCGCCGTAATGGTCAAAAACAGGTTTAAATGTTATGCCATCGTCGGTGGTCCTCCAAATACCTCCGGAAGCAGCAGCCACAAAAAAATGGCTGTGATTGTTCGGGTCAACGGCAAAATCGGCAATTCGTCCCGAAGTAAATGCCGGGCCTATACTCCGCCATTTCAGGCCACTGAATACAGAAGCTTTCAGCTCGTTCTGTGTAGGTTTAGCTTTTTTCTTCTTTGTTTTTGCATTCACCGGAAGCGTGCTGAATGATACCATCAGCGCCAGCAGAATGAAAAACATCTTACGTAAAAAATTATTTTTCATGGTAATATAAGATTGGTTGATATTGATTTTAAAAGGTTAAAAGTATAAAAAAAAAATTGATTGAATGATGAATAGGGTGGAGAGATGAGATGAAAGATAAGGTGGAAGATGCGAGAATGGAAAAAATGCGGAAAAGTATGTACCGCCCTTCCGTGTATTTTCATTTAAAGGCTCAATCCCATGCCAAGCATTTGATGTATCAGCAACACACCGAAAAGATAAACCAGAAGGCTGAAGGTGTCAATACGCAAATATCCCGGAAGTGTTTTCAGATGAAGTCCCCTTTGCTCAGGTTCCTGCATCCAGTTGAATGGCAATAGGATAATGAGGCCGAGTAAGTAGGTAAACATGGTGGAAACAGAGAACCCCCGAGAGGAAACAAGCAACACCAAAAGCCAAGGCAGTAAAAAAACCAAAAGAAAAAAGAAAGATTGCATTTTATCTTCTTTTTTAAACCTGTCAGGAAGAATAAGCATGACAAGTTTTCCAATGGTAAGACCCATGATATAAAGGAAATACAAGGCGAGTACTATGAAAATAATCTGAAATACAACCCCGATGTCCATAAGTTTTGAAACAGCATAAAGGCCGGTGCGGGCTATATTGTTTTCCACAAAACTACCGAAGATACCGGTGAAAGAATAAATCATAAGCCAAATAAGAAAAAAAGCCATCGACTGACTTTTCCGGTAACTAAAAATAAAAACAGCCATAATAATCAGTCCCAAAAAGAGATTCATAATGGGGGCTGCCAGATTAATGGTAACAATAGCATCGCGTGTCCATGCCCGGGAAGTTACAGATGTAAGAAAACGTATGCCATCCAGATGTAGTATAGCCCTGATATTCAAATCGTAACTGAAATAAAGCGTCGTCAGACCAGACAAAATCCTTTGAAGATAGGAGGCAAAAAGTGCAGAAACAAAAGAAAGAATAAAAAATAGCAGGATTTCTTTCCAGGAGATATTTTGCAGGATATTTTTCATGAGACACGTGCCTTTATGACACGGTAAAAATAGGAAGAATCTAACCAGATTCAAAAAATTGTTTCGCCTCGGCAATTTTTCCTAAAAGCACTGATATGGCTCTTTGTTTAAATAAAAAGTGTAATAGTGATTCTGGCATCTGTCTGATACTTGTGTTACTTAATTTTTGTGTAATGTAAATCAATCTGTAACCTTTTTATTACTTTTGTGTTTTAAACAAAAAAATGATGCACGCTGTTATCAAAAATAATCCGCTGTCCCATTGCTTTGGGAAATGCCTCTTCGAGTGCTGGATTTTCTGATACTTCTCCTTCCCGCTTGTCTCCATAATTTATTTCCTATCACTTTATTTTATTGCCATGAAAGGCGTTATCTTTGATATTAAGCATTATGCATTGCACGATGGACCGGGAATCCGGCAGACAGTTTTTCTGAAAGGATGTCCGCTCGCCTGCTGGTGGTGTCATAACCCGGAAAGCCGCAGCAGAAAACCGTTTTCTTACGAAAAAGAGGAGAAAATCGATGGCAAAATCATCCGGGAAACGGAAATTGTCGGATACGAAATTTCAACCGAAAAGTTGCTTGCCGGAATAGAACGCGACAGGTTGTTTTTTGAAGAATCGGGAGGAGGCGTTACTTTTTCGGGTGGCGAACCACTGCTGCAATTCAAATTCCTGAAAGAAATACTGCAAGGTTGCCAACTTCGCGGAATACATACCTGTGTAGATACCACAGCTTTTGCCGAACCGGAAAAGTTACGTATAATTGCCGGACTGACAGACCTTTTTCTCGTGGACATCAAACAGATGGATGACACTAAACATCTGAAATATACCGGAGTCGGCAATAAAATAATTTTGGATAATATCCGGTTACTGGACGAAACGGGGAAAAAGTTCATCATCCGCTTTCCGATGATTCCGGCTATGAATGTCGATGAGAGTAATTTACTCAAAATGATGGCTTTCCTTTCAGAACTACGCCAAAAGCCGGAAATCAGCATTCTGCCTTATCATAAAATCGGAAGCCATAAATACACCCGTTTTGGGATGGAATACAAAATGAACGGGGTGGCCGAACCAACGGCAGAAGCCGTGAACAAAGTAAAACAGTTTTTTGAAAAAGGAGGTTTCAAAACCAATGTTGGCGGATAGGAAATTATCCTTTGTAATGAAACAAAAAAACAAAAGCCATGAACAAAAGAATAGAGAAACTCAGAACCCAAAGCCAGCAGGCCATTCCACACATTTCACCGGAAAGAGCACAACTCATCACCCGGTTTTGCCAAAGTAACCCTGCCGGACAGGTTTCCGTTCCGGTGAAAAGAGCGCTGGCACTGGAATATATTCTACAACACAAAATCCTCTGCCTGAACGAAGGGGAACTCATCGTGGGAGAACGCGGACCGGCGCCAAAAGCCGTTCCCACCTATCCTGAAATTACCCTGCACTCGATGCACGACCTCGAAGTCCTCGACACACGCCCCAAGGTTTGGTTTAAAGTGGATGACGAAACCAAAAGAATTTACAAACAGGAGATTATCCCTTTCTGGAAAGGAAAATCAAACCGCGACAAAATTTTTGCACGCCTCGATCCGGAGTGGAAACAAGCTTATGAAGCCGGTGTATTTACAGAATTTCAGGAACAGCGCGCTCCCGGACACACGGTTATCGGAAAGAAAATGTTCAGCAAGGGTTTTCTTGATTTGAAAAAGGAGATACAGCAGGCACAAGCAAAACTGGACTATTTTAATGACCCTGAAGCTTACGCTAAAAATGAAGAGCTAAAAGCCATGGATATTGCTGCTGATGCCATCATTATGTTTGCCGGCCGTTATGTGCGGAAATTGCAGGAAGAAGTGGATAAAACCTTTGATGTCCAACGTAAAGCAGAGCTTTTGAAGATGGCAGAAATCTGCGAACGTGTTCCGGCACATGCTCCGCAGACGTTCCATGAAGCGCTGCAACATTATTGGTTTATCCATATTTGCGTCATCACCGAAGTGAATCCGTGGGATAGTTTCAACCCCGGCCGGCTCGACCAACATCTCTATCCTTTTTATGAAAAAGAGCTGACCGCCGGAACGCTGACGGAAGAAAAAACCAAAGAGTTGCTGGAGTCGTTTTGGATTAAATTCAACAACCATCCATCTCCTCCGAAAATTGGTGTTACAGCCAAAGAGAGCAGCACATACACCGATTTTACCCTTATCAACCTCGGCGGGGTGAAAGCCGATGGCAGCGATGCCGTCAACCCGCTGACTTACATAATCATGGATGTCATTGAAGAGATGCGTTTGCTGCAACCAGGCTCCATGATTCAGGTCAGCAAAAAAAATCCCGACCGCTTTGTCAAACGGGCAGCCGGAATTATAAAAACGGGATTCGGGCAACCTTCGGTTTTCAACACGGACGCCATTGTTCAGGAATTGCTCAATCAGGGCAAAAACCTCGAAGACGCCCGCAATGGCGGCGCCAGCGGCTGTGTGGAAACCGGAGCTTTTGGTACGGAAAGTTATATCCTTACCGGCTATTTCAACCTCGCCAAAGTATTTGAAATCACACTGCACAACGGCACCGACCCTATGACCGGCCAAAAACCGGTATTGAAACCGGTGCTCCAACTCATTTTCACAGTTTTGAGGAGTTGATGGAAGCATTTAAAAAACAACTTAACTATTTTATCAATATTAAAATCAAAGGCAATAACCTGATTGATAGCATTATCGCTGAGAATATTCCGGTTCCGTTCCTGTCCTTACTCATCGACGACTGCATTATGAACGGAAAAGATTACAATGCCGGTGGCGCACGTTACAACACCAGTTATATCCAGGGCGTGGGACTTGGATCACTCACCGACATGCTGACCGCTATCCGATACAACGTTTTTGATCAAAAGAAATATACGCTGACACAGCTGTTAGAAGCCGCGGCAGACGATTTTGAAGGACATGATGCATTGCGCAACGACTTACTGAATCATACGCCCAAATATGGCAATGATGACGATTATGCCGATGCACAGGCCGTGTGGATATTCAATCTGTTTTATGAAGCGGTCAATGGTCGTCCTACGGTGAAAGGCGGACATTTCCGGATCAACATGCTGCCCACCACATCACACGTTTATTTCGGTAGCATGATGGAGGCTTCGCCGGATGGCAGGAAAGCGCGGAAACCATTGTCCGAAGGCATTTCGCCGTTTCAGGGAGCCGACCGCAAAGGGCCGACCGCGGTTATTCTTTCGGCAGCCAAAATAGACCATCTGAAAACGGGAGGTACGCTGCTGAACCAGAAATTCAATCCTTCACTGCTCGAAGATGAAAGAGGATTGGGTGCGTTGGTACAACTTATCCGCGCCTACTTCCGCATGGATGGACATCATATTCAGTTTAATGTGGTAACGGCCAAAACTTTGCGCGAAGCCCAGAAACATCCCGAAGACCACAAAGATTTGATTGTACGGGTGGCAGGCTACAGCGATTATTTCAATGATTTGGGTGAAGAGCTGCAAAACGAAATCATCCGGCGAACGGAGCATGCCGAGTTTTAACGATTTGCTGAATTTTCGCCGGATTTATCTTCTGCGGACAGGTCGCTGAAGATCATGTAACTCACCACCACAGCCACAAAAGCTGCGCAGAGCCACAGACGACAACCGCCAAGCAGGAATTTCAACACCGCCAGCAGGAAAAGTAGTCCCAACGTTGTCCACCCTAAATATTTACGGAAGTTTTTGTTATGATAATTTATTTTTCGCATAGGAATGTCCCGAGGCTCTGTTTATCGGTTTCGTCAACACCACGTTCAGGTTTGGCTCCCGATAAATAAACAGGGAGAGATTGTTCTGTACATTAGAGTGGTGATTATTAGACACTTTTATTTTTTAACATTCATAAATTTCTTATTTACTTTATCATAAAAAGTAATATACAAAATCCAAATTACAGCACTGAATGATAATACAAAATATTTACCCTCAGTTGGGAAATTACCTATGCTGATAAGATTATAAAATGCATGAAAAACACCAACTGCCATAATTGATTTCGTAATATCTCCGATTTTTCCAATCCCCCAGCTGGCAAACACTAAAATTAAGAAGAATATAAAATTAGAAGTTGTCAAAGCAAAGTTAAGATGCCACACAAACCATAGAGTTGCTATTAGCAATATTTTTACATATTTATTTACGAAAGTGAGCTGTTCCTGTAAAAATGCTCGCCAGCCAATTTCTTCTAAAATAGAGTATATGATATAGAAAAAACTAAGCTTTGCACTTGCAATAAAGGGGTTTGTTGTTATTTTTAAGTTTTTACTTTCATGAACTCCAATTATTGCAAATCCAATTACAGGAATGATGACAAAAATAATAAGACTTAATAGAAATGGCTTTAATTTACCGGCTAAACTATACGATAGTTTTATACCAAATAATTTGAAAGCGACAAGTGCACCAATTGCAGGTCCTATTCCTTGTAAAACTATCTGCAGGAAAGAACTATCTATACTCTTCAGGATATTTATTTTGCTTGTTAAATATCGTAATAATATAGCAATAGAATAAAATACGATTATTGCGAATATTTTATTGTTGACTGACTTTTGTGAAAATCTCATTTTTATTAAATTACTATTCCACAAAAATCGTATATAATATTTGAAATAAAATTGACCTATGATAAGAAAATATCCTAACGAACAATTTGGTTTCTCAATCTACTCAGACTTTCAGGCGTTATTCCAATATATGATGCTATATATTTTAATGATATTCTTTGAATAATTTCAGGTTTTTCAGACAATAATTTTATATATCTTTCTTTTGCTGTTAGCGTCAATAAATCTATTTGAATCTGCTGACGTTGTAAAAATAATTGTTCTGCTATTGTTTTTCCTAACCAAACGCCCGTAGTTGATCTTGAATACAATGCAGATAGTTTAATAAATGAAATTGATAATACTTCTGTGTTTTCAAGAGCAGTAGCATAAATTAAACTTGGTTTTTGCTTTAAGAAAGAAAGATAATCAGAAATGAAACTATCGTTAATTGACAGACTGATACAAGTTTCATTTCCATTGTTTGAAATAAATGTCCCGACAGAACCTTTTAGGATAAAGTTTAGATATTTTTCTGTTTCATTTGCCCTTTTTAGTATTTGATTTTTTTTAAATTTCCGTAAAACCATATTCTCAGCAAAAGAATTCCATAATTCAATATCTACTTTAAAATATGGGTCAAAAACGCTTTTTAAATGTTTTCCTATTCCGGGATATTTCATTCTGTCTGATTGTTGTCAGCGATATGCAGCTATACACAATGGTGTATGAGGTACTGTTGGTAACCGTACTTTCTCATCGCGACAATTGATAATCTCTAATTAATAATTCAGCCGATAAATTCAATTTACCTGCCAGCCTTCGTATCATATTGACAGTCAATTTACGTTTACGATTCAAAACCTCAGAAACTCTACTTTTCCCTCCAATCTCCGGAACTAAATCAACTTGTTTTAGTCGCATTTCTTCCATTCGAATTTTAATAGCTTCAATAGGGTCAGGAACATCAATCGGGAAATATGTTTTCTCATAATCATCAATCATTAGTCCGAGAATGTCAGCTTCATCGCTTTCAGGAGTCCCCATTGGGGCATCAAAAATTTTATCAAGTCTGCCTAAGGCATTTTGATAATCCAAATCTGTTTTTATTAGTTTAATATCCATGGCTTTAAGCTTTTAGATTGTATTTGAGTCAATTTTATCATATTCGGCATGAGTTCCAATGAAACGTATAAAAGCCCATTGTTTTTCAAAATTAAATTTAACAATTAATCGGTACGAATTCCCCTTAATATTAAACACGATCCGCCCGACTTTAAGAATACCTGCACTTGCATAAGTTTGTTTAACGTCATTTGGCGTCTTCCAATCTGAACTCATCGCTGTGTCAAACCATGTTTTTAAATACTGTTCAGCGTCAGGATGGTTTTCCCAGTACTCTCTTAATGTACTCTTTGCAAATATTCTTTTCACTTTCAAGTTATCAGTGTGCAAAGATAATAAATGATTCGCAATTTGGGAACTTTATTTTATACACGTTTTCATCCGCTTTTCAGGTCGAAGCAGGCCTGTGCTGTAGCTGCCTGAAGGGCTGCGGAGTCTATTCCGCCTCAGGTTTTAAACAGAATCAGGATTTCAACAGCTGCTTTGTAAACAACGCCTGCGGTATTTATTTTGCCGATTTTTACTGATGAATAACAAGAAGTATTTATTTCCCGTTTTCAACCATTTCAGCCTCAAAAATAAGTTCAAACTCCTTGTTTAAAAAATTTTTCACCTCACTCATATCTACTTCCCGGTTTAATTCTTTCTGCAATGAGGTTACCCCTTTGTCCTGAAATCCACAAGGGTTGATGTAGCTGAAATATTTTAGATCGGTGTTTACATTGAGCGCAAAACCGTGCATACTCACCTTGTTATGAATGCGCATGCCGATGGCAGTAATTTTACGCTCTTTTCCTTTGATGCCGGCATCAAGCCAAACGCCGGTGGCATGTTCCAGCCGCTCACACTGCAAACCAAAATGTTTTACAACACGGATAAGAACCGTTTCAATTTCGAAAATAAATTGTTTAACGGAACTGCTGAAATTATCCAGATCGAAAACAGGATAGCCCACAAGCTGTCCCGGCCCGTGATATGTAATGTCGCCGCCGCGATCGGTTTGGTAACAGGATATGCCTCTGTCTTTTAACCATTGGTCTTTTACCAGCAGGTTTTTCCTGTCCCCGCTTTTGCCGAGGGTATATACGTGCGGGTGTTCACACAGAATCAGAAAATTCTCCGTGGGTTCTCCCTTTTGCTTTTTCTCAAGTATTTTGTTAAAAATCTTCTTCTGATATTCCCATGCTTCGGCATAGTCTGTCAATCCCAAATCCAAAATTTTAATGGTACAGTTTTTATCCATTTTTACTGTTAATTTATCTTTGCTACATGTTTCTCAGCGTGATATGATGACCTTACCAGCGGGCTGCTTTCCACAAAACGGAAACCTTTTTTCAGTCCCACCTGTTCGTATTCTCTAAACTGTTCGGGTGTTACATACTCTTTCACCGGTAGATGTGTTTTTGTCGGCTGCAGGTACTGACCGATAGTCAACACAGAGACCCCGGCATTTAGCAAGTCGTCCATAAGTTCGTAAACCTCTCCGGGTGTTTCACCGAGGCCGGCCATAATTCCCGATTTTGTTACAATTTCCGAGTCGGCGATATATTTCAACACTTTCAGGCTGCGGTCGTATTTGGCGCGGCTGCGTGTCGCCGGCGTAATACGACGGACAGTCTCCAGATTGTGTGAGATAACTTCAGGTGCTGCATCAATTATTTGTTGGATAAGTTCTTCGCGGCCATCAAAATCGGGGATAAGCGTTTCAATGGTTGTCTCCGGACTTAACTCCTTGATTTTCGTGATGGTCATGGCCCAGATTTCAGCGCCTCCATCTTCAAGGTCATCGCGGTCAACCGAGGTAAGTACGGCATGTTTCAGCCCCATGAGTTTTACCGATTCCGCCACGCGTTGGGGTTCTTCCCAATCGGCCGGCAGCGGACGGCCTGTTTTCACGTTACAAAACCTGCAGGAACGTGTACAAATGTCGCCGAGAATCATCAGCGTAGCCGTACCTCTGCCCCAGCACTCCTGCATATTGGGACAATGGCCGCTGGTGCAAATGGTGTGTAATTTATGTTGGGCAACGATATTTTTTACGGAGACGTATCCTTTACCGGACGGTATTTTTATTTTTAGCCAGTCGGGTTTTCGAAGTAACGTATCTGATTGTTTCATGTGTTTATTTGTTAAATGCTGAAACAACATAACTAGCAGATTTTGAATAGGATGAAGTTTTTGTCTTTTCGTATAGATACATAACCTCCCCTTCCCATTGAATATGGAATGTCAATTTGAAAGATAAAACAG
>JAJRQN010000056.1 GCA_024280235.1 Bacteroidota bacterium
AACATTGCCATAGCACTCGTAATTTTTATCCCGGTTTCTTATCAAATCTCAAAACTTTGGTTACAACAGTATGCTTATGCTATTTCCATGAAATGGTGGGTATTTGTGTTGGCTTCCGTTTTGATATCGGCGGTCGTTCTCAGTGTGGTGTCTGTTTTTACGTTCCGTGCCGCCCGCCGCAACCCGGAAGAAGCACTGAGGTATGAGTAAAGCCATGGAGGCCATAGTCCCGTTAGGGACGACTCAATTTTTGCCTGTAAATTTATTTACAGGCCATTTTACCGGCTGCTATCATCTAACAGGATTCATTATCCTTGATTATTTTACCTGAAAAAACAAAACGTTTGTCCCCGCTGCCGTAGAATAGAAAGAACGCCAACGCGGTTTAAGATGATTTAACAGATTAAAAGGCAAGCGCCAAACTGATTTCCCACAACCGCTCCTGTACTTTTTTGTCGTACGACAAAGCCGCCGACCGGGCCGGATTTTTACTGACAAGATAAAGCCCCGTTTTTCCTTCCATTTCGGGCGAAACGGCAGCGTAAACCGAATTTTGCGCCCCGGCATGCACACTCACCCCGCCCATGCCCCAGCCGGCATGCAGCAGCTTGGTACTCACCACACCCGGATGCAAACAGTTGGCCGTCAGCTCCGAAGAGGCAAACATCCGCGCCAGCTTATAGGTAAACAACACGTTCTCCAGTTTGGAAACCGCGTAAGCATTATACGGATCAAAATATTTCTCTCCGTTCAGGTTGTCAAAGTCAATACTCCCCGACTGTGCCATGGAACTCACATTGACAATACGCGCTCCCGGCGTAGCTTTCAGCAAATCGAGCAACTCCAGTGTCAGGGCAAACGGCGCCATGTGATTCACCATAAAAGTACGCTCCAAACCATTGGGTAAAATCACTTTCTCGTTTTCAAAAACACCGGCATTGTTGAGCAATACATCCAAGCGCAATTGTCTTGCTTTGATGGTTTCAGCGAGGGCTTTTATCTCGTCAAAATCAGTGAGGTCGGCGTGTACAGCTTCCGTTTTGTCATTGCCGGAGGTTTCGCAAATCCAGGCTGCCGTATCTTCACTTTTTACTTTATTTCGTCCATGTACCAGCACTTTGTGTCCCTTTTGCGCCAGCTCAAGCGCTGTTTGTTTACCGATGCCATCAGTGGCACCTGTAATAAGAATTGTTTTCGTTTCCATTTTTTCCAACTTGATTTTTTCAAAATTACATAAATTAGTACTACCTGGATGAGAGCGGCGCATATTTGAAATCGCAGGAAAATCGTACTTTTGCAAAGAGAACATGGAACTATGTTCACACATTTAAAATTTGTTTCGTAACACAATCAAACACAATGAATTTACATACCGAATTTGATAAAAAAACCGTATCCGTTATTCGTGCCCTCATCATGGATGGCACCCGCAAAGCCAACTCCGGCCATCCCGGCGGTGCCATGTCATCCACCGATATGGCATACATTCTTTTTAAATATTATCTGAAATACGACCCGGACAACCCGCAATGGCTCAACCGCGACCGTTTTGTCCTCTCGGCCGGCCACGAAAGCATGCTGCTTTACAGCCTGCTGCATTTACAGGGCTATCTTCCTATGGAAGAGTTGAAACGTTTCAGGCAAATGGGTAGTCTGACACCCGGCCATCCTGAACACGGGCTGACGTCCGGCGTTGATGCCACCACCGGTCCGCTGGGACAGGGCGTGGGCATGGCGGTGGGAATGGCCATTGCCGAAGCAGTACTTTCCGCTCAAGCGGGAAACGACATTATCGACCACTACACTTACGTACTGGCAGGTGATGGCGACCTGCAGGAACCGGTATCCCTTGGTGCTGCCGCCAATGCCGGCCATTTCGGACTGGGAAAACTCATCCTGTTTTACGATAAAAACAATGCCCAAATCTCCGGAAGCACCTCGCGTGCCGACAGCACCGATATCAGCAAGGTTTTCGAAGGCTTCGGCTGGCAGGTACTCGAAATCGACGGCCACGACCACGTGCAAATCAGCCTCGCTATCGAAGAAGCACAAAAAGAGAAGAACAAGCCGACAATCATTATTGGTGAAACAATTATGGCCAAAGGAGCCGCCACCGTGGAAGGAGATTTTCACACCCATGGCTCCCCATTGTCGCCGGAAGAAATTGCCGCTACCAAAGCCAAAAACGGACTGCCTGCCGACAAAGATTTTTATGTTCCGGACGAAATTTACGACCATTTTCGCGCTTCCCACAAAACCTTAAAAAAAACGGTAAACCTGTGGAATAAACTCGTTAAAGAAAAAGCGCATACAGATGCTGCTTTTGCCAAAAAAATGGATGCCCTTTTGAAAAACGAGTTAATTACGGAAATAAAAATTCCGGAATTTAAACCGGAAGAAAAACTTGCTACCCGTGCTTCTTTTGGAAAAACGCTGGCTTACTTTGCACAGCAAACAGAGGTGATTCTCGGCGGCTCTGCCGACCTCGAACCTTCGAACAACACCAAAGCCTACGCTGATGTTTCGGGCGAATTTACCCGCAGCAACCGCGGCGGTCGTAACCTTTCCTTTGCCGTTCGTGAATTTCCCATGGCCACCATGCTCAACGGCATTGCCCTGCACGGCGGTTTCCGGCCTTTCGGCGCCACTTTCCTCGTTTTTTCCGACTATGCCAAACCGGCCATGCGCCTTTCGGCACTCATGGAACTTCCTGTGCTTTATACTTTTACACACGATTCGTTTTACGTGGGCGAAGACGGTCCTACCCACGAACCCATCGAACAGCTGGCCGGACTGCGTGCCCTGCCCGGTTTATACCTCTTCCGTCCCGCAGAAGCCCGCGAAACAGCCGGACTGATGCAGCTGGCTTTTACACAGAAAAACAAACCGGTGGCCTTCGCCTTCACACGACAAGGAGTTCCCACACTCGACGTGGAAAATGTGGAAGAAAAAGCCAAAAAAGGCGCTTACATTGTTGCCGGAGACGAAAACGAAAAACCGGATATCATCCTCATAGCCAGCGGCTCGGAAGTGCACCTTGCACTCTCTGCAGCCCGAATGATCAAAGACAAAAAAGTACGCGTGGTAAGCATGCCTTCCATGGAACTCTTTGAGGAACAAACACAGGAATACAAAGAAGCCGTTCTTCCGCCGGAGGTAAAATACCGCATAAGCATCGAAGCCGGCAGCACTTTCGGTTGGGCAAAATATGTGGCCGATGGCTGGTGCTTCGGCCTCGACCATTTCGGGGCTTCCGCTCCCGCCGGCGAGCTGGAAAAAGCTTTCGGCTTTACACCCGAGAATATTGCCCGTTTGGTGACAGAACGCTATCCGGAAAAATAAAAGCCTATGAAAAATACTCCAATTTATATCGCCCCTTCTATTCTGTCAGCCGACTTGCTGCAGCTGGAAAAACAGGTAAAATTGCTTACAGAAAACGGCGCTGATTTTATTCATGTGGATGTGATGGACGGCCACTTTGTGCCAAACCTTACCTTTGGCCCCAACATGGTAAAAGCACTCAAACGCATAACAGATATCCCGCTCGACGTGCACTTGATGATCAGCAATCCCGATTTGTACATTGCCGATTATGCCCTTGCCGGTGCCGACATCCTCACAGTACATCAGGAAGCCTGCACCCACCTGCACCGCACCATTCAATCCATTCATAATCAAGGGATAAAAGCCGGCGTTTCGCTGAATCCCGCCACCTTGTTATCCACAATTGAAAATGTGCTGGATGATATTGATTTGCTTTTAATCATGACGGTAAATCCGGGTTTTGGCGGACAAAAGTTTATCCCGCAGGGACTGACAAAGATTGCCCAGGCCCGGAAAATGATCGATGCCTCCGGAAAGGATATTTTGCTCGAAGTGGATGGCGGCGTGGACACCATTACGGTGGAAAGTATTGTACAAAGCGGTGCCAATGTGCTGGTTTCGGGCAGCGCTATTTTCGGACAAACAGACATAGTGGTTGCCATGAAACAGTTGAAAGAAAAAGCGAAAAAGGTTTTATTTACAACTAATTAGCCAATAAATTACCGCAAAATCTCCGCAGCATAATTGTCCCAGCTCATGTCTTTGGAAGTTTCGGCCACATTTTTACGGGAAATGGGATGTTCTATGGCTTTGCGCATCACCTCCGTCATCGATTCGATATTTTCCGGCTCGGCAAGGTAACCGTTGTAACCATCTTTCACGGTTTCCATAAAGTGCCCTACTTTGGTGGCCAGCATGGGCATGTTAAAGTTGTAGGCAATGGATTCGATACCCGAAGGGGTAGCCGTCAAATAAAACAGCATAATGTTGTCGCTCACCTGAAAATATTTGTGTACCATCTCGTTGGGAACGAAATCGTTTACGACATAGGTTTTGTCCTTTAGTTTCAACTCATCAATCAAAGCCAGCGGATTGTAGTTCCGTTCGTCGTCCTGCTTTTTCAGAAAGATTTTTTTGGCCAGGCCGAAAGTGGCATTTTTCACTTTGGTGGAGAATTTGCTGTTGTCAAGAGTATTCCAAAACGATTCGCCAACAATGAGCAGCGACACATCATCATGCTCTTCGGCAAGGCGGGCAAATGCTTTGATGACGTTGTGCAATCCTTTGTATTTGCGAATGAAGCCGAAAAACAAAAACACATGTTTTTTCAATTCCATCTCCTTTTTGGCTTTTTTCACATCAAATTCGGGATCAGGCTGAAACATATCATATACCGGATGATACAATGTCATCACCTTTATGCCATTGCCACTGAACTTTTGCCCGCGTTCCAGAACTTCAAACCGTTTTTCCGGGAAAAGCCGTTTCAGTTCATCCGCTGTTTTGAAAGCATGCACCACATAAGCATCGGCATGGCGAATCCCCTTTTTGGTATAAAAATTATCCAGTGCACTGCCCTCTTTTTGTATCACAAAGTGCAAATCGAAAACCACTTCAATATTTTTATTTTTTTTCAGCCGGCGGGCAATATATCCCAGTGGCAATCCCTGAATGGCGATGGCCCACTGAAAAACAACTTTCTGTGGTTTAAGTTTTTCGATAAGATTAACGGTGGCTTTCCAGCTAAGCGGATTGTTATAATTGGTAATGTAGTGCACCTTAATGTCTGTACCTGCCAGCTGATCGGTTTTGCTTTTGCGATCGATAAAATCGCGGGGAATGATGGCCGGGTACTGTTGGGTCCACGACACAATGTGTACATCCGTATTCTCCATTTTATCGAAAGCTTTCGCCAGCGAAGTATTGTAGTTGGCAATACCCCCCTTAAACACAGGCCCGGGGCCGAAACAAACAATGGTTTTTTTCATATTAAAACTTCATGCTGGTCAGGTTTTGCAATCCTGACTTTTAAAAAAAGCTTCGTACAAAAAATCCGTGTAGATTAGTTATTACAGTTTTTTCAAAGCCGCTTCGTACACACGGCGCATCCCTTCTTCGAGGGAGATTTTGGGTGTCCAGCCAAATTTCTCTTTCACCAGTGTAGGATCGCCGTAACGCGACTGAACGCCAACAGGCTTGTCTAACAGAGGTTTGATGGGAGGATGATATCCGGCAAAAGAGGTGAACACATCGATTAGCTCCAGAAAGCTGGTCAATTTGCCCGAGCCGATGTTGTAAGCCGAACCATCGTGAACCCGATCCATAAGAATTTCAATAAAATCGATAATATCATCGATATGGACAAAATCGCGCCCCTGTTTGCCGGTTCCCCACACCTCGAAAGGGTTTTCTTTTTTGGCCGCCCGCAGCGCAATGGCCGGTACGGGATAGCTCGTCTCCTGTTCTTCGCCGTAACCCGAAAACGGACGAATGCACACAATGGAAATGCCGTAATGTTTGGCAGCAATCTGCGCCAGAAATTCGCCGGTGAGTTTGGTCCATCCGTAGGTCATATCCGGTGTGCCGAGATTTCCGTTAAAGTCAATGTCGCTCTCTTTCAGGGCGAGGGCACCTTCCACGTTTTGCAAACTGGTGGGATACGCTGCGCTGGAGCTGGGATACAACACCCGGTCGGGTTTATGACGCGTAATCCAGTAAAAAAATTCGGCATCAATACTCAAATCGAGGCCCACCATCATAGGGTCGCCATCAATTTTCATCCGGCCGCCCACAATGGCGGCAAAATGGAAAACATCATTAAAGTGATCGAAATCCAGTCCGTATTTTTCCTGTATGTAACGCGGATTCTCTCTTTGGAAAAATAAGAAATTCCGGAAATCACCTTTCCAGAAATAGATTCTTTCATCTTCACCGATAATTTCCAAATCTTTCAATTGTTTGGAAGCAAAATTATCTAACCACTCTTTGGGATGGCGTCCTATGGAGAGATCGTCCACCACAAAAATCTTATCCTCAGTAGTTTTCAGCAGGCGTTTCACCACATTTCGTCCGACAAAGCCGCAACCGCCTGATACCAAATGTATTTTCATGAATTATTTTTTAAAGTTGATGTATTTTTTAATGTTATATTTTTTCATTTCGTTGGAGCTGCGCGAAATCATCTCGCCAAGAAAACCCGCCAAAAAAAGTTGCGTTCCCAAAATCATGGCCAACAGCCCGAAAAAGAACAGCGGCCGGTCAGTCATTTTGTAGGCTTCGAGAAAGATTTTCGCATAAGCGAGATATCCGGCAATCACAAAACCGATAAAGACCAAAAGCGATCCCAGTGCACCGAAAAAATGCATGGGACTTTGAATAAACCTGGACGTAAAAGTGATGGAAAGCAAATCAAGATAGCCTTTGATAAACCGGTCGATACCGAACTTGGTAACACCGTATTTACGTTTATGATGTTCTACTACCTTTTCACCGATTTTGCGAAAACCCGCCCATTTGGCAATGACCGGAATGTAACGATGCATCTCACCGTAAACCTCTATGGATTTCACTACATCCGAGCGGTACGACTTCAAGCCACAATTAAAATCGTGGAGTTTTATTCCTGAAAGCACGCGGGTCGTGTAATTGAAAAATTTGGAAGGAACCGTTTTGGTAATGGGATCATAGCGTTTCTTCTTCCAGCCCGAAACCATATCATATCCATCCTCTTTTATCATCCGGAAAAGTTCGGGAATCTCATCGGGGCTGTCCTGCAGGTCAGCATCCATGGTAATGACCACATCACCCGATACCATCTTAAAGCCTTCGTTCAGAGCAACCGATTTTCCGTAATTTCGCAAAAACCGGATTCCTTTAATGTTTTCGTTTTCTGCCGAAAGCTTTTCTACCACCTCCCACGAATGGTCGCCGGAACCATCGTCCACATAAATAATTTCAAAAGAAAAATGATTGGATTTCATTACACGTAAAATCCAATCATTCAACTCTTTTAGCGATTCATCCTCGTTGTACAAAGGGATAACAACCGAAATATCCATGGATTCGTTTTTTGCTACGCCAGGGTTCTGTCCTCACGCTTGGCAAAAATAGCAATTATCAGGGAAAAAATGGTTCCGAAAATCAGGTTTGAGACAAATTGTGAAACAGCACTCATAATCGGATTAGTGAAAACTTTCACCATATCTAATGCTTTTTGCAAATCTGCGTCGCTGATATTGGGATTAGAAGCCAGAATTTTATTTTCAGCCTCGGAAGTGGCTTTGGCTAAGGCAGAAGGATCAATATATTTCATATAAAAATATGCAAAAACGGCCAACAGAACAGCAGCAAAAAGAGCAATCCAGAAACCGGTGCCAAATGCTTTTCCATACGACATCACACCATCCAATTGCTTTTCACGAATATTGATTATCCCCCAGAACATACCACCTATAAAAAAGACGTAACTGAAAAGATTCCAGTAAGAGTGCATATCAACACCTGCAAGATAGAGGATTAACGTATAAACAACCATGACTAAACCCGTGAGTAAGCCAAATTGAAGCGAGGGCAAAAAAGTAGATTTGTTTTCCATTTTTTTATTGTTTTGATTAAACACGTAAAATTAATAATAAATTTGTTACCGGAAGAAAAACATTTGTATTTTTGCAGCGGGTAAGTCTTATACGACCAGCTCCTGCTGAATTCCCCCAGGCCCGGAAGGGAGCAAGGGTAGGTGGTTGTAGCGGTGCGATATAAGTAGCTTACCCATTTTTTATGTCTGAAATTATCAGAGAGCAAAATGATTCATCTTTTTTTGCAGAAGCCGGAATCCTGTTCTCAGGTTATTTCTAACGTTGTACTTCACTAAGTCTCAGATGCTTTTTTTCCTATCTTCGCTAAAAAATTACAGAAACCATGTTGATAAAAATCTATCCTGAAAACCCGGCGCACCGGCACATACGCACTGTGGTTGAAGCGTTAAATAACGGACAAATTGTTATTTTTCCCACAGACACGGTGTACGCCATGGGATGCGACCTGTTTTACCACAAAACTTTTCAAAAGATTCAACAGATAAGAGGTCAGGAAAAAGCCAAGAATAATTTCTCTATCATCGTGAAAGACCTCTCCATGCTTTCGGAATACACGTTACCTATCGACAACAATATTTTCAGGCTTATGAAGAAAAACCTCCCCGGACCATTTACCTTCATTTTAAATGCCAACAGTAAAGTACCCAAGTTATTTCAAAGTAAAAAACGGACATTAGGTGTACGAATCCCTGACAACCGTATCCTGATGGCTATTGTGGAAGAGCTGGGGCATCCGCTGGTTACCACTTCCATTCACGACGAAGACGAAGTCGTGGAGTACATCACCGATCCCGGGCTGATTTACGAAAAATACGGACAAATGGTTGATATTGTGATAGATGGTGGCTACGGAGATAATGAGGCTTCGACTGTGGTGGACTGCACTTCCGGAGAACCGATGATTGTACGTCAGGAAAAAGGAATACTGCTTGATTAAATTCAATGATAACGACAAAAAATAATGAGAAAATATTTTACATAATTTTTTACATAAAAGTTTGGAAAACTAAAAAAAATAGTATTTTTGCGCCTCCATTTGAGGAATGATTCGTTAGCTCAGTTGGTAGAGCATCTGCCTTTTAAGCAGAGGGTCCCGGGTTCGAGCCCCGGACGAGTCACTTTCACGAAAAGCTGCTTCTTCTGAAGTGGCTTTTTTCGTTTAAAAAACGTAGTTCTGTGGGTAGAGCATCCCGACTTTTTTTGTCGGGAGGGTCCCGGGTTCGAGCC
>JAJRQN010000057.1 GCA_024280235.1 Bacteroidota bacterium
CTTTCAGGCAGCTAAAGCAAAAGCAAGAGGCTATAAAAAAACAGAAACAATTAAAGCTATTATTTATTTGCTTACTGCTAAACTCGACTTCTCTCAGGTTAATCATTATTGTTCTACCCACTCACTTTTATAAAGAACCAATTTATATGTAACCTTATCGTATTTTCAGGCATGCAAAGTGTCAGGCTGCGGCTTACATCCTTATTTTTTCCCGAATTTTCCCAGATAAATATTTTGTCATTTAATTTATTTTATATCTTTGACCGAACGTTTAGTCAAAAATATGTCGCCACGCAGTAAACAGCAATTTGAACAGATTCGCCACCATCGCAAAACAGCCATAGAAAAAGCAGCCATGGAGCTTTTTGCAGAAAATGGTTTCACAGGCGTTTCCATCAGTACCATTGCACGCAAAGCAGGCATCTCCAAAGGCTTGCTTTACAACTATTTCGACAACAAAGAAGCGTTAGTGAAAGAAATTGTTTTGGAGGGCCTCCGGCAGATGATGGAAGAGTTAGATTTTGATTTCCAGCAGGAACTTTCCGAAGAAAGCTTTAAAAAGATGATCGAAAGAAATTTCATTCTGCTTAAGGAAAAAGTTTCTTACTGGAGTCTGTACATTGCCGTAATCACACAACCGGCGGTAATTTCCCTGGTAAAAGATAAAATCTTTGAACTCGTTGGCCCGTTTATCGCAACACTTTCACAATATTATGCCAAAAAAGGAATCAAAAATCCGGAAGCTCATAGTCTTCTGCTCGGTGCCGTACTGGATGGTATAGCCATCGATTATATGCTCAGCCCCACCGACTATCCTATCGACGACATAAAAGCCATTATCATTGAAAAATTTATTTAAACCAAACATCATGAAAAAAATATTTCCACTTCTTTTTCTTACTTTTTTAAGTTTTTTTCTCGTGGAAAAACAAGCGATAAGTCAGGAGATGACTGCTAAAGAGATGGTTAAGAAATCGTACAATTTGTTTTTGGGAAAAAGTAGTTTCAGTGTAATGACCATGACCATTGTCCGTCCCGAATGGCAACGCAGCATTAGCATGCAAAGCTGGTCCATCGGTACCGACTATTACCTGACATTGATTACTGCTCCTGCCCGCGACAAAGGCGAAGTTTTCCTGAAATCGAAAAAAAATATGTGGAATTTTATTCCTGCCATCAACCGTATGATAAAAATCCCACCTTCCATGATGATGCAATCGTGGATGGGATCCGATTTTACCAACAATGACCTAATGAAACAAAACAGCATCGTTACCGATTACAAGCACACCTTTGCAGGAACCGAGAAACTGGAAGGATACGACTGTTACGTTATAAATCTGGAGCCGCTTCCCGAAGCAGCCGTCGTCTGGGGAAAAATTAAGATGTGGATTGCAAAAAAAAATCTCATCAGTCTGAAAATAGAATACTTCGACACCCATGGTAAACTGATAAAGACTGAAACAGCTTCCCGGATAAAAACGATGGGAGGCCGACTGCTGCCATCCCACATGGAGATGACCTCCAATACAAAAAAAGGACACAAAACTCTCATCGACATCCGACATCAAAAGTTTGATGTAAAAGGACTTAAACAGGACTTTTTCTCTATTCAAAATGTGAGAAATGTGAGACCCGTTAGCATTTTATTAAACACAACCAAAAGCAGATGAGGACATTAATAAAAATTGCCTGGCGGAATTTATGGCGCAATCGGAGGCGGACTATTTTAACGGCTTCTGCTGTTGTGCTGGCACTGTTTCTCGCTTTAATCATGCGCTCCATGCAGTTCGGATCGTACGAACAAATGATTAGCGCAGGGGTAAGTCAGGTGGGCGATTTGCAGGTGCACGACACAGGTTACCAAGCCAACCAAAGTATTGACAGAGCATTTTTCTATCGTAAAAGCATGGGTAAAACTTTGGCTGGAATTCAGGGGATAACAAGAGTCCTTCCGGGCTTAAAAACCTTTTCGCTCTCTTCCTACGGAAAACAAACCAAAGGAGTGCTTATTTCCGGTATCAATCCTGTTCTGCAAAACCAACAAAACCATCTCTCCGGCAAAATCATTCAGGGTAAATACCCTACGGGAGATCACAACGATGTGTTGCTGGGGGACAAGCTGGCTGAATTTTTAAAAATGAAAGTGGGCGACACACTGGTGTTGCTCGGACAAGGTTATCGGGGTATCACAGCCTACGGTATTTATAAAGTATCCGGTATTTTTCATCTGCCTTCTCTTCAAATGAACAGCGAGTTAGTTTACATGAATCTGAAAGCCGCGCAGGATTTTGTTTATCCATATCAGTCGGGTCTGCTGACCAGTCTCTCGGTCTTTTTAAAAGACCCTGCCAAGCTGGAATCGAAAAAAAAAGAAATAGAACACGCGTTAGACTCTGATTTTGAGGTAATATCATGGAAAACAATGCTTTCCGATATTCTGCAAACAATAAAAGTGGATAATATCTCAGGACAGATTATGTTGCTCATTTTGTATATTATAGCCGCTTTCGGCATTTTCAGTACCATTTTGATGATGACCATGGAAAAACGCAGACAGTATGCCATTATGGTTTCCATTGGCATGGAACGCAGAAGATTGGTTTGGGTGAGTATTTTCGAAACGTTTATCATTTCGATTATCGGGATTATTATCGGATTACTATTGGCCTCTCCGGTTATTTATTATTTGCATTTTCACCCTATTCCTATCACTGGCGATATGGCCAAAATGTATCTGGAGTTTAACATTGAGCCGGTTCTTCCGTTTTCCATTAAGGCTCATGTTTTTCTAAGTCAGACGATAATAGTACTTGTTTTGTCTCTTTTATCGTCATTGTATCCTATTATTTACTTGTCAAGATTTAATATTTTAAACGCTTTCAGGCATTAAAACCAGGAAATTATGTTATTTGCCATTGCATGGAGAAATCTTTGGAGAAACAAACTGCGCAGCGCGATTATCTTTACATCTATTGCCGTGGGTATTATCGGATCAGTAGTTTCCGATGGCTTTATGTCGGGAATGACGGACCAACGTGTCAATGCAGCCATCGCCAACGAAGTTTCGGACATTCAAATCCACAATCCTGCTTTTCTGCTCAACGGCGAAATGCAATACCAAATTCCCGATGCCGGGCAAAGTTTAAAAAAGATTGAATCCATCCCCGATATAAAAGGTGTGAGCCTTCGTATGAAGACATCGGCTATGGCGGCTTCTGCCAACTCAGGTGCCGGAATTACTATTTTGGGTGTAAACCCGGCTGCAGAGCGGAAGGTGAGTAACCTTCATGCGCTCATCATCGAGGGTAAATACCTGTCTGTAAAAGAAAAAAACCCGACTGTTATTGGTCAGAAACTGGCGCACAAATTAAATCTTGAACTCGGCGACAGGCTTATTGTTACCTTAACCGATTCTTCAGGTACCATCACCAGCGGCGCTTTTCGGATTGTGGGAATCTTTAAAACTGCCAACGATCGTTTTGATGTGGCCAATGTTTTTGTGAATAAAAAAGATCTTTCCAACCTCATAGGTTATCCTGCAAATACCGGTGATGAAATTGCCATACGCCTGAAAACCAATAATCAAACGCCAGAGGCTATGAAAGCGTTACATCATATTTTTCAAAATGAGATTCAAAATAAAGAAATTGTCGTTCGTAGCTGGGATCAGATTCAACCGTTACTTAAATCAATGATTTCGATGATGGATTATTTCTCATATATTTTTCTTTTCATCATCCTTGCCGCACTGGCTTTTGCCATCATTAACACCATGTTGATGGCCGTTATGGAACGCACCCGTGAGATTGGTATGCTCATGGCGCTGGGTATGAATAAACGTAAGATTTTTTCCATGATTATGCTGGAAACCATCTTTTTATCCATTGTGGGTGCTGTGCTGGGCCTTCTCATCAGTATCTTTGTCATAAATCATTACGCTACCTATGGCTTTGACCTTTCGAGCGTCGCCAAAGGCTTAAATTATATTGGTTACAGCTCACGAATATTTTTTCGGGTAAACACCAACTTTTACGTTATGAGCATGGTACTGGTGGTGCTGATTGCCGTATTATCGAGTATTTCGCCGGCACTGAAAGCACTTAAACTGCAACCGGCCAAAGCTATAAGAGAAGATATATAATCATTTAAAAACAAAAAGACAATGAGTATTATAGAAGCCAAAAATATTTATAAAGTTTACAACGAAACCAAGGTTCCTGTAAACGCACTGAACGGTGTGGATTTGAAAATTGAAGAGGGGGAGTTCACTGCAATTGTCGGGCCTTCCGGGTCGGGGAAAACCACGCTGCTGAATATCCTCGGCGGGCTGGATCTGCCTTCCAAAGGTGATATCTTTATCGAAGGAACAAACCTGAAGGATCTTAGCTCGCGGCAGTTGATTAATTTCCGGCTGCATAACATCGGCTTTGTTTTTCAATCCTATAACCTGATTCCCGTTTTAACGGCAAAGGAAAACACAGAATTTATCTTGGAATTACAGAAAGTTCCTAAAAAAGAGCGGATGCAGAAAGCGCTGGAATTACTGGAGGCTGTGGGCATAGCTGACAAAGTCGATCATAAACCCGGTCAGCTTTCGGGCGGACAGCAACAACGGGTAGCGGTGGCGCGGGCACTGGCATCGCAGCCGCGGTTTATCATTGCCGATGAGCCTACTGCTAATCTTGACTCACGCTCCACCAACGAACTTCTGGAGATTATGGCGGAAATGAACCGGAAATACCATTCCACTTTCATCTTTGCCACCCACGACCAGCGTGTTATGGACAAAGCACACAGAATTGTAACTATTGATGATGGAAAAATTATCGGAGATGAAACGTTTAAAGGGAGATAGCTTTAGTCGATTTACCTATGCTCATTCGGATTCCTGCCCGACTGCGTCATCCTGCTCATTCGGATTTGCAATCCGAATGTTCCGGGGAACAGGATTTACAATCCGATGGAAATAAAATGGATACAATGAAAAAACTACTCTTTATACTTTTTATCTTCCTCACCGGGAGCCATGTTCGGGCACAGGAGACCCACAAGTTTACCGCAACGGGGTTCCTGGAGTACCTGAACACAACCTGGGCTTCGGAACATACAACGTGGACAAATCTGTCTAATGTTTACAACCGTATCGACCTGCACTGGTATCCCGTGAAATCGCTGGAGTTTTCTGCCGGTATTCGTAACAACTTCAACTTTGGTCCCATGATGGCAGATTACTACCCTTATTATGCCGATGTACTTCTCAAAGATTACGGCTGGCTCGATATGACTTTTAACCTTGCCAAAGACAGTTCCTACCTGCTCTACACAAATATCGACCGGCTTTATATGAAATGGACGTTGCAGAAATTCGAGCTGACCATCGGACGACAACGCATCAACTGGGGCATCAACATGGTCTGGAATCCCAACGATATTTTTAACACTTACAACTATTTTGATTTTGACTATGTGGAGCGTCCGGGCAGCGATGCCTTGTTGTTGCAGTACTACACCGGCGACTTTTCCTCGCTACAATTAGCCGCAAAGCTGAACAACAAGAAACAGTTTACCGCCGCACTTATGTACAAATTTAATGTGAACAATTACGATCTGCAATTTCTCGGCGGTGTTATGGAAAAAGATTTAGTAATTGGCATGGGCTGGGCCGGTCAGATCAAGGGCGTAGGGTTTACAGGCGAAGCCTCCTGGTTCAGAGACCTTGACCGGTTTGCTGATACCACAGGACAATTTGTAGCTTCCGTTAGTGCCAACTACACTTTTTCGAACCGGCTTTTTGTGAACGGTTCCTTTATCTTCAACAGTGCAGGCACCACCGGCCCTGCCGGCCAGGGAGCCTTTTTTCTACTGGGAAACATGAGTCCCAAAACACTGACCCGCTCCAAATTTGACCTTTTCGGCGAAGTATCCTACCCCATAACACCGTTGATAAAAGCTGATATTTCAACAATCTACAACCCTAACGACAACTCGGTTTTTGCAGGCCCATCATTAGATTTCAGTCTTACCGAAAATCTGGAACTCTTTGTTATGGGACAGCTGTTTTTCGGGAAACCGCAAACCGAATTCGGTGATTATGGGCAGATGTACTATCTGAGGCTGAAATGGACATTTTAGGATGTGGGATGTGAGGATGTGGGATGTGAGGATGTAAGGATGTGGGGATGTGAGATTTTTAATGTGAGATGTGAGGGGAGCAATGTCAATATCCTTCATAACTTTTTACCTTTCTATTATGATTTTTTTCAAATTGTTTGTATGATGCAAAGGCAAAAAAAATTCATGTACATTTGTCAGAAAAAGTTATGAAGTTAGGTTATCGTATCACCCGCTTTGCTTTGTTGCTCATCCCTGCCATCGTGATTTTTTCCACGCATATCTCTTTGGAGGGAATTTCCATCGTCTTTGGTGCCAGTGTACTCACCGGTGCTTTTGCCACCATGCTTTTCATCTTCTTTCATTTTGATGAAAAAGTCAATGCCAAAGTTATGATGGAAGGCCTTGCGGATGCCTTTTTCGGGATTGTGATATTCACTTATCCAACACCTGATAACCAGTTTTTTCTGATTATTTTTTCCTCATGGATATTCTTCATGGGAGCTTTACAACTTGTCTCCGGGTTTGAAAACATGGAGGACAGCGACTATTTCTGGCTTTACCTGCTTGCCGGCATCACGTTTCTTGCCATGGGCTTTGTCATTATGAACTTTAATCCCCGGTTTAAAGAGAACATTCCGAGTCTTGTGGCCATTGTTTTAATCATTTACAGTGGCACAAACCTTTACGTTCTGCTGAAACGCAAAAAGGATATTTATGTAAGTTAACCGTTTTTAAGCCGGGAAAATCCCTATCTTGCGGCGGACAGGCCAAATCATTTTTTTATGTCGAGAACCAAACGTCAACCAAACCTAGCCGAAGCGCTGATTCCTATTATTTTCTTAATCATTCTTCTGACAATGAACGTATTGTTCTGGAATGACACCCTTAGAGGGGCCAACCAGGTGGCGTTGATGACAGCTGCAGGGTTGTCAGGGATACTTGGCTTACGCATGGGATATACCTGGACAGAAATGCGCGACCAGATTGTAAAAACCATCGGAACAGCTATGCCGGCTATCCTTATTTTGTTGCTCATCGGTGCACTGGCAGGCACATGGCTCATCAGCGGTGTAGTTCCTGCACTGATATATTACGGACTGGATATCCTAAAGCCGGACATTTTTCTCTTTGCCGCGGTACTGATAGGAATGATTGTTTCTACAGCTACGGGAAGTTCATGGTCCACCATTGCCACTATTGGCGTAGCCACATTGGGCATTGGCGATGCCATGGGTTTCGACAAAGCTATTGTAGCCGGTGCCATAATTTCAGGTGCCTATTTTGGAGATAAGATGTCACCACTTTCCGACACCACCAACCTGGCGCCTGCCGTTTCAGGAACCGATATTTTTACCCATATCCGCTATATGTTATATACGACTGTTCCTTCCATCTCTATTACGCTCATCATCTTTTTAATTATGGGTTTCACATCGCATAGCGGACAGCCGCCGGAACACATATCAGAAGTACAAGCCTCTATATTGCACACTTTTCATATAACCCCGTGGCTATTTCTGGTACCCCTAATTTTGTTTATCGTTATCATAAAAAAGATGCCTCCGCTTCCGGCGTTATCGATAGGAGTTCTGCTTGGAGCTGTTGCAGCGGTTATTTTTCAGCCACAGATCATCGAGAACCTTACACACATAACAAACAATTACGCCAAAGCTTCCTATATCGGTGTTATGCAGGCTATTTACGGCCCCACCAAAATTTTAACGAGTAATGCGAATATGAATGACCTTTTCTCTACAGGTGGAATGGAAGGCATGTTGGATACCATTTGGCTCATTCTGGCAGCCATGATTTTCGGAGGTATTATGGAATCCAACGGCATGTTGCGAAAGATAACACAATCGGTGTTGAAGCTGGTAAAAACAGATGGCTCACTTATCGCCTCCACGGCAATATCATGTATTTTTTTCAATATCACCGCCTCCGACCAGTATATTTCCATAGTGGTTCCCGGCGAGATGTACCACGATGCTTTTGAAGACCGCGGGCTAAAGCCGGAAGTTCTAAGCCGTACGCTGGAGGATGCAGGGACGGTAACCTCTGTGCTGGTTCCGTGGAATACCGGCGGTGCCACGCAGGCGAGGGTACTTGGTGTGCCAACCCTCTCCTACCTGCCCTATGCTTTTTTCAACATCATTAGTCCGCTAATGACAGTATTTTTTGCTTACATGAACATCAAAATCCGGCGATATAAGGATGATAAGAAAATTGCTGTTGGGAAGAAAACGGAAAGATAGTTTTAGTCCACACCGGTTACAGCCGGATAAGAGGCTGAATTTTCAAAGAAGCCCTTGCTGCCTGATCTCCTTGTTTGTGAATAGTCTGTACATTTGAAGATAATCTGTTACAAGTTAGCAAACATTTAATGAAAATACTTCTGAAAATATTAAAATGGTGCTTATACTTTCTTCTTATCCCAACAGGCTACGTTGTTATTTCATTGATTCTCTCCTATATAACTGTAAATAAATCAGAACTAACTTCCAAAGAAAACCAAGAGATATACCTGAGCAGCAATGGAGTACATCTTGCTATTGTAGTGCATATTAACGACATAAGCAGCGAACTGTTGAGAGGCTTAAAATATGCACAGGACGAAAAATATTTTTCCTTTGGATGGGGAGATAAGAACTTTTACCTGAACACTCCTTCCTGGGATGATTTAACTTTTGGCAATGTCTTCAAAGCTTTATTCTTAAAAGGTTCTACTTTGATCCATTTGGCTAGATATAAATACAAAAATAAATCATGGGTTAATATAAAAATTACTGATATGGAACTAAGCAAATTGAATCAGTTCATATCAGCATCATTTAAAAAGAGGACGAACGGAAGAAAGATAATTCTCAAAAACAAAAGTTATTCGACAAACGATGACTTTTATTTAGCGGTAGGACGATACTCTCTTTTCAATACTTGTAACTCATGGGTTAACAAAGCCTTTAAGAAAAGCGGGCTGAAAGCTTGTTACTGGACACCTTTTGCTTTTGGACTAATGAATAAGTATAAAAAAACAGGTGCTACGGACAAAAAATGTCAGTGACTTGTCATTTTAGGAGATGCGTATTCCGTGTTAAAGACCTGTTAAGAAACAACTACTCCGCTTATACTCATTCTTTTACACGCAAACTTAGTTAAAAAAACCTCACCGTAGCTTTGCAATGCCTGCATTTTTTGCCTCGTTATTGAACAAAATAACTTAGCCAGATTCGGAGAACTTATTTCGTAACAAACCCTATAAACAAAATATAGCCCACTTATACCGGTTTAAATGGGCTATATCCCATGTTTATATTAATCCAAAACTACCCCACCTTTCAATCGAAAAGTATACCACTTATAAACCATTTAACGATTTTTTTCCGTTCAATAAAAATGATAAGTATGTATACAAAACAAGAGATTATATTGCGCAGGTACCGGGAAGGCACCAGCCAGCGGCAGATAAGCAAAAGCTTAGAGATAAGCCGGAAAACAGTTAGCAAATACATTAAAGAATATGAACAGCTGGTACAAAGCGGCAAAAGTTCTCAGGAAGCGCTGGGCGAATGTTTAAGCAGTAAGCCACGCTACAATGAGTCCGGGCGTCATAAAATACGGCTTACACAAGAAGTGGCTGCATTGATAGATTTAATGCTTTCAGAGAACCAAAAGAAGCTTCTTATGGGACAGGCCAAGCAGCGGTTAAAAAAGATCGATGTATTGGCAAGCTTATGGGAACAAGGTTACGATATAGGCTACACCACTGTATGCAATTACATTACCCAAAAACAAAAGACTTTGCGTGTTTCCACAGAGAATAAAGAAACCTTTATACGGCAGGAATATCCTCCGGGGATGAGTTGCGAATTTGACTGGGGCGAAGTAAAACTGACGATAGGGGGAAAGTTAAAACGATTTCAAATGGCGGTGTTCACAAGTAGTTATTCCAACTACCGGTATGCTGTATTATATGAACGGCAAGACACCCTTTCTTTTATGGAATCGCATGTTTTGTTTTTTTCTCATATCGGGGGTGTTTACCACGAAATAGTTTTTAGAGAAGTTGAGGTAGTAATTGGTAGCGAGCGTTTCACTCAAGGTAAAGGCAGCGAGGGCTTCGCTTTGAGCGAAGCCCTCGCTCGCAAGCGTACCCCCAACCATTCTATCGGAATAATGCTGCGATCTTATACCAACGCTATCAATAAACAGGAAAGAAGAAGCGGTTCTCTATTCCGAAAACAAACCAAAGCCGAATGCATTAACTGTACGGAAGAACTAAGCCCTTCTTTTATAGACACAAGATCAGGCACTTTATTATCAACACCATACAGAGAATACCCTCAGGTCTGTTTTGATTATATTCATAATAATCCGGTAAAAGCAAAACTGGCAGATCATCAAACAGATTGGGAATTTTCATCGGCAAAAGATTATGCCGGATTACGTCATGGAACAATTATACGAAACGAGATTGCAAAAAAGTTTATTTATTTTTGATATTCAACGTCCTGTTTTGTGAAAATCTGAATATAACAACAATAAAATGATCAAACGAACCCTTTATTTCGGCAACCCCTGCTACTTGTCTAAAAAACAAAACCAGCTCTCAGTAGAACTGGAAAACAAAGAAAAGAAAACCGGTTGGCAGTGAGGGCTTCGCTTTTTGAGCGAAACCCTCGCTGCCCTCGCTTTGAGCGAAGCCCTTGCTGCCATTCAGGTTTGTATGTTCATAATTTTTAAAAAAAATTATTAGCATTGCTAAGAAAAATTCCTTTTATTTGTCCTCCGGTAAACAATATTAAACTATGAAACAGCGGTATTCGGTCATTGTAGGTACGGGAAAATATATTCCCACACAAATTGTACGTAACGAAGACTTCTTAAATTCAAAATTTTATGACGAAAAAGGTGAAAAGTTTGAAACTGACACCAAAGAAATTGTTGAAAGATTTGTCAATATTACCGGTATCAGAGAACGCCGGTATGTAACCGATGACCTTGTGGCTTCCGATATGGGATATTTTGCTGCAAAAGATGCTATTGACTCTTCGGGTATTGACCCTGAAAGTCTTGACTACATCATCTTTGCCCATAATTTTGGAGATGTTCCGGCACACAACAGGCACACCGATTTGGTTCCGGCACTCGCTTCACGGGTAAAACACAAGCTTGGCATTGTCAACCCAAAAACAGTAGCTTACGACCTGCCTTTCGGCTGCCCGGGCTGGGTACAGGGGATGATTCATGCTAACTATTTTCTTAAATCGGGCGACGCTTCCCGTGCGCTCATCATTGGTGCCGACACCCTGTCAAGAATATGCGACCCACACGACCGCGACAGTATGATTTATGCTGATGGCGCCGGTGCGACCATTATCGAAGCCATGGAAAGTGAAACACCGGTTGGAATTTTATCACACACTACCCGCTCCGACACTGTTGAACATGCATTTGAACTGTGGATGGATAAATCCTACGATCCAAAATATACCGGAAATGAAGTTTACCTGAAAATGTATGGCCGCAAACTATACAACTATGCCCTTACCAACGTGCCTTCCACCGTAAAAGAGAGCCTCGAAAAAGCAGGATTGGACATAAGCGATATTCGCAAAATCCTTATTCATCAAGCCAACGCAAAGATGGATGAAGCCATCATCTCACGCCTTTTTAGACTTTACGGTATGAAGACATACCCAAAAGAGACCGTTCCCATGTCCATCTCATGGTTGGGCAACAGTTCTGTGGCAACCGTTCCCACACTTCTCGACATCGTTTTAAAAAACGAAATGAAAGGACAAAAACTTTCTGCAGGCGACCGTATTGTTTTCGCATCGGTAGGCGCCGGGCTGAATATCAACTCCATCGTCTATAAATTTCCGGAGTAAGTTAACAGTACCGAAACCGCGAGAAGAGATACACAAAACCATGGTTAACTCTCTATATCAGTAAGATATGATTTTCCCAGCAGGATTCCAGTCAATTTCGGCCATACCGTTGACACGCAAAATTTCATTGGTTTTGGAAAAATGACGACAGCCGAAAAAACCTTTATGTGCCGAAAACGGTGAAGGATGTGCCGCTTTCAAAATATAATGCTTAGAAGTATCAATTAGTGCCGCTTTCTCCTGTGCAAACCTGCCCCAAAGCAAAAACACAATGCCGGCACGTAAATCCGAAACAGTACGAATCACATCATCAGTAAATGTTTCCCAACCTTTCCCTCGATGCGAAGCCGGCTGTCCGGCACGAACCGTAAGCGTGGCATTCAGCAAAAGCACACCCTGCCGCGCCCACTTCTCTAAATTTCCCGTGACGGGAATAGGAATACCCACGTCCTCATGCAACTCTTTATAGATATTTTGCAACGATGGCGGAATACGGATGCCATCCGCAACAGAGAAAGCAAGCCCCTGAGCCTGTCCTGCACCATGATACGGGTCCTGTCCGATAATCACCACACTCACAGCCGTAAGCGGAGTCAGGTTAAAAGCCGAGAAAATCAGTTTTCCGGGAGGATAAACCGTTTGTGTTCTCACTTCCTCATGCAAAAATGTGCTCAATTTGCTAAAATATTCCGATTCAAAATCCTCGCTGAGTGCCAAAGCCCAACTCTCCTCAATTTCAGGTGCAGAATTTGCCATATATTTTTTCGATTTAACAATAAAAACAAAGAAACTTTGTTATTCTAATAAAATCTGCCTTTCTTTGTACAGACTTCTTTTTAAACGTATGCAAGTTATGAAAAAAATTATCATTCTCCTTTCTGCCGCCATTTTCCTCGCCATGATGGCTACCTCATGTTCCACAACCAGCAATTGCGCTGCTTACAATAACGTACAAAAGTACCAAAAAGAGGTAAAATATTAGTACCGTACAACCCTGCCTGAGCCTAAAATATCTCCGGAAACATCACCTTCCTCGCCGTAATAAATTTTTTCCTTTTAATCCTGTTGTTTTTATATTGTCATGGCGGCTTTTGCCAAAGGCAAACCGGGCTGTCCGCTTTATCCCCGTTACCAAAAGTGATATTCCGCAACAGCCGGCAAGGAGATTCTAAGGTCACTCTTGCCAGCCTGCTCCACATCCACTTTCGCCACCGGGGGATACCGCTTCCATCTCCCAAGAGGACTCCTTCGGAGCCTGCCGCAAAAAATACACCAACAAAATCACCAATCATAAACAACCTGTATGGCAACAATTTAACAACCAACCGTATAACTCCTTACCAACGGATAGATCTATCTTGCTCAAACAACCCAACCGGCATTTATAAAATGTTCTAATACGAGATTTGTTTATATTTGGCTTTTCAAAAAACAGGTAATAAGGAAAATGAAGCGACTTTTTAGATATTTCTTTTTGTTTTTATTAATAGCACAGTTTTCCCCAGCCTACAGCCAATTTGACACTGAAGTCCCTGACAGTATCACCAACAAAATTCTTTATAGCAGGACACGCACTTTTGGTGTTGTAGCTACCAATCTTGGTTATGGTATCCGTTTCAGAACAGGAAAACGTCTTTCCATCTTTAAAACACGATTATGGGATTTTGAAGGTGTTTATATGTATTCTTATAAACAGATAAGACTCCTTAATCCCTACTATCCCTATTCAAAGAAATACGTTTACGGAAAATTGAACGATGTTTTTTTTCTACGTGCAGGTATTTCATGGAAAAAACAACTTAACCAAAAACCCTATTCCGGAGGTGTTGAAGTTCGACTCGTTTATGTAGGAGGGCTAACACTTTCGCTTGCCAAACCTTACTATCTGTATGTAATTTATTATCATGAAATTAGTCCCGGAAAATACAGTTCGGAAACCCGTACGGAGAAATTTAACCCTGCCAATAATTCATGGGATGACATTTACGGACGAGCACCATTTACAAAAGGTTTTGGCGAAATGACATTTCATCCAGGGATTTATGGCAAAATAGGTGTGAATTTTGAGTTTGGAAAAGTACAGACAAAAGTAAAAGCATTGGAGTTAGGTGCCACACTCGATGTAATTCCTTTCGGAGTCATTATTATGTCGGGGCAAAAAAACACAGTTTTTTATCCCACACTTTACCTTGCTTTTTCAATGGGAAAAAGGTTTAATAAGTACTGATTCCTCTTTCCCGAAAAAAGGCTTAAATCTATCCTCTAAAAATCCTTACTCGTCAAAAAGGCAACCAGTTTTTGCATGGCTATTCCCCTGTGGCTAATCCTATTCTTTAGCTCCGAAGACATTTCTGCAAAAGAATCAGAATAGCCATTCGGCAAAAACACAGGGTCATACCCAAATCCGGCATTCCCTGTACGCTGTGTCAAAATCCGGCCTTCCACGCTCCCTTCAAACAGATACTCTTTATTATCTAAGATGAGTGAAACCACCGTTTTAAATCGGGCTTTCCGATCTGGCTTCCCTTCAAGTTCTTTCAACAGTTTAGTAACATTCTCACCATAAGAAGCTTTTTCTCCCGCATACCGCGCCGAAAACACACCCGGAGCCCCGCCAAGGGCATCCACTTCCAATCCGGTATCATCGGCAAAACAATCAAGACCATAACGGTCGTAAATAAAATGCGATTTTTGCGAGGCATTCTCTGCAAGGGTTTTTCCCGTTTCGGGAATATCCCCTTCAAAACCCAGTTCTTTTAACGAAACGATCTCCAACTGATCACCTAACAAGGCCTGTACTTCCATTAATTTATGCGGATTGTTGGTTGCAAAAATGATTTTTTTCATATTTCGGTCTTTCTTCTTCTCTGTCATGTGTTCAAGTAATACTGCAAAAGTAATTTTCTTTTTTCTTACAGCATCTTCCTACTGACCAAAACAAAATCCCTTTCCCGCTCTGGAAAATAAGTTAACAAAAAAAACTTCCTGTTTCATTAACAAAACAGGAAGCAGAAAAAAATGCACAGGTTATTTTAGCTGTTAGCGTCCGCATTGTTCGTTCGTACTGTTTATTATCTCGTCAAATTCTGCCTGAGAAATATAAACAGGAGTATAAGAAGCACCCTGAGCCATCAATTGCGAAACAAAAGCCCGCATGTGATTGCGCGAACCACAGGTCAAAAACTGAAAACCTGACAGGATATCCGCATTGGACGTCTTTTTCATAAATTCTTCAAGATCATAAATATCAAGGTCTTCGATGGTAGCACCAACCAGTAACGCATTTACCAATGAACTGTCTCCTTTAGCTACAAGAGCCCCATAAAGGGTTTGTAAATCTGGGTTGTTAAATTTTCCCTGTTCACTGCTGGCCGGATCAGGAAGACCAAATTCATTCAAAAGTTTCAGCACCTCATCCATGTGTGTTTGTTCACTACGGGAGATATTCGTAAATACTCTCAAACCCCATTTGTAATATAAAGCAACATACACATCACGGGCAAGCTTTTCTTCTTCCCGCATTTGCATCAGCATAGTGGAGTCTTCTGCTGTCAATTTTGCCGGCTCAGGTGTATCCGACTTATTGTCACAACCGGAAAACATAAGGCTTCCGCCCAATAATACAGCAACCAGGATAACCGTCAAAGCACTTTTTAGTTTTACATTCATTAAATTTTTCATAGCAATTATTTTTTGATTAAAATTAAAATTGATTTCGCTAAAATTTTTCAAGCATCATGCCAAACTCATTGTATTTTTGTATCTTAAGATAATTTTAAGAATTGTTTCTCCGCACGCAGAAAAAAATATCGTTCTTTTGTAATGTGAAAAGAATACTCATTATAGAAGACGAAGCAGGCATCAGCACCTTTTTAAAAGAGGGACTTGAAGAAGAAGGTTTTGAAACTGACATTGCCAACAACGGGAATACCGGTTTGCAAAAAGCACAATCGGGGAAATTCGACCTGATATTAATGGATTGGATGCTGCCCGGGTTAAACGGCGTGGAAGTTACTGCCGATCTCCGTAAAACCGACCCCACCACTCCCATCATTTTTTTAACGGCCAAAGATACGGTTCAGGATACTATCCTCGGACTACGCTCCGGCGCCAACGATTATCTGAAAAAACCTTTCAGCTTTGAAGAATTGCTGGAACGGATAAATGTACATTTTAGAAAACCAAAACCGGAGCCTGTCATCTTTCAACATGGCCCGATGGTGATAAACCATGCCAAACGGGAAGCAAAGTGGAAAGACAGCGTGGTTACGCTCACACAAAAAGAATATGATTTATTACTCTTTCTCCTGAAAAACAAAAACCATATCTGTACCCGTAAAGAGATACTCCAAAAGGTATGGGATATTCATTTTGAATACAGTTCAGGTGTGATTGATGTTTACATAAACGCTTTAAGAAAGAAATTTCCTTTTGAAAAGACAGACAATTTTATTGAAACCATCAGAGGAATAGGCTACATAATAAAAGATAAGGAACATGAAAGCGGGATTTAAAGAACGGATGGCCTTTTTGTACCTGATTAGTACGGCAGGAATTATCATTTTGTTGTTTATGGTCATTATATTCACTGTAAAAAAGAGTGTCTTTCAGCATCTGGATCACGATATTTATATTGAAGCCATCAAGCATTCAGCCGATATTCACGTAAACAACGGAACAATCAGTTTCGATAAAAATGCCTGGATGGAACGGGAACATCAAATGGTACAGGTAAGCCCGGTTTTTGTACAAGCCTTGGATACGCACGGAAAAGTTGTTGCCCGCTCACCCAATTTAAAAGACGATTCCCTCCATTTTATTTCAGGATACACAGGTAAATTTATCAACACTACCTTGGCGGATGGACCTATCCGTCAATTTCAGTTGCCGATACAAAAAAATGGAAGAAACTACGGTTACCTGTTGGTAGCCATGTCGCTCGATAGTGCCCAAATGGTACTTAAAAAACTGAAGACCACCTTGTTAATAGCCTTTCCCATTGTTTTATTTGTGCTTTTTTTCTGGGCACGTTTTATTGCCGGCAAAAGTATTCAGCCGGTAACTTCCATCATAGATACAGCAGACAGAATAACCAGAAATAATTTGGGCGAACGCATACAGCCTCCCGGCATAAAAGATGAACTTTACCTGCTGGTAACCACCATTAATCAACTACTTGACCGTATTGAACAAGCCATGGTCAGAGAAAAGCAGTTTACCTCCGATGCAGCCCACGAGTTGAAAA
>JAJRQN010000058.1 GCA_024280235.1 Bacteroidota bacterium
CAAAAGTCTTCCATGCCTTATTCTTTTTTCAGGGTTTTAAGCTCACAAAATTCTGTGAGTACGCCAAAAGTAGATTTGGGATGTAAAAAAGCAATGTCCAGACCTTCGGCACCTTTGCGCGGCTTATGGTCTATCAGCCGGACACCTTTGTCTTCAGCTTCTGTTAAAGCCTGTTCAATTCCTTTGACCGCAAAAGCAAGATGATGAAGACCCTCCCCTTTTTTCGTAATAAACTTCCCAACAGGCCCCTCCGGGTCCATGCTCTCCAACAACTCTATTTTGGTCTGTCCCACTTTAAAAAATGCGGTCCTTACTTTCTGGTCTTTCACCTCTTCTATGGCATAACAACTAACGCCCAACACCTTTTCATAGTAGCCAATAGCTTTGTCGAGGTCTTTTACTGCAATACCAATATGTTCAATATGTGTTAGTTCCATATACTAAATTCGATAAACAGAAACAGATAAACTACAATTTTTGACATTTCAAAGATATTGAAAAAGAAAGACAATGAGAATATAAAACAGGAAAATACCCGATTAACTTTTATCACAGAACCACTGAGTATATCCTCAAAGCGATCATAGCATTGATAAGCCTGATTAGCAAAATAATGCAGATCGTCAAAGTATCTCCTGTGTGTCATCTTTTATAAATGGGGGTCTTTCCCCAACAGTTTAATTTTTCGCTGAACTTTTCAGAAACAATCACTATCACTTTTCATATGTTTTTGTAAAATACTGAATATCTATATTTTTACTCTGTCCGCCCCGGGTTATAGTCCGGGGCTACATTTGAGTCGTCCGCAAAGCAGCCTGTTAATCATGTTCTTTCTTACCCTGATTACAGACGGGCTTACCCTGATCAGGCAAGGGCTTTTAAAAACTGAATTCAACAGGGTCGTTTCCTTCCTGAATAGGATAATGGCCTTTGTAAACATTTCCAAGCAACCCATCGATGGCGATTTTGTCTCCTACGTGAAAAATATCTTTGTTCAATTTGCAGAATTTCCGGTCTTCGTACACGAGAAGTCCGGTGCAGTTTACCACGGATGTTTTGCCTAAACGCACAGCGGTAACAGCAGCATGGGAAGTGGCTCCTCCTTTTGCGGTAAGCAGGGCATCGGTTTCGAAAATCATTCCAATATCATCGGGAACGGTATCCGGCCTCAGCAGAACAGCCGCTTCTTCCGGATAATTTTCATGGATAAAGTCGATGTCGGCCATGTCGATGGCCACTCGTCCGTTGAGGGCACCACCTCCAATGCCTATTCCCCTTCCGGAAAGGTTCATTTTTTTCACAGAGGTTCTAAAACGCCTGATGCTTTGGAAAGAAGACATATCCATATCGCGGATTTGCAGGATGTACAAGTCTTCGGGATTTTCCGATTCAAAAGTAAATTCAATTTCCTGCGGGTTATACCCCAGATTTTCTGTCAGATCTTCTGCAATGCTATGAAGCTTTTTGTACAGTTTGGGATATTTTTCTTCAAGAGAAATCATGTTTTCTCTGTTCCCCTGTTTTTGTGATTTGCTCACGGGAAAAGGCATCACGAGGCCGGCGACAATATCTTCACCCTGACTTCGGAAGGTAAAATCGCCAAAAAGATGCACCCCTTGTCGGGCACTTTTGGGGTTTTGTGTAAAGACTACGCCGCTGCCGGAACTGCTTTTTTTGTTTCCGAAAATCATCTGCTGGATAATGACAGCTGTTCCCCATTCGTCTGCAATCTGCAAATGTTCGCGATAGACAATGGCGCGTTCAGACGACCAGGATTCAAAGACAAGGTTTACCGTTTTCATAAGTTGTTCAAAAACATTCTCTTCAAAGAAAATATTGGAATCTGCGAGCTTTTGTTTGTATGCATAAGCCACTTCGCGCATAATAGACGGCGGGAAATCACCTTTTTGATCAATCTTTTTACGGATTTTAAAGTCATTCATTATTTCATCAAATTCGTCGCGGGTAAGCCCGAAAGCCATACCCCAACTTTGCAACAACCGGCGGTAGGAGTCCCACGCCGACCACTCAAAATCGGGTTGTTTACTTAGATTTTCTGTAATTTGGTCGTTCATACCTACATTTAGAATGGTATCCATGGCACCGGGCATAGAGATGGCTGTTCCGGAACGAACTGACAGAAGCAATGGGTTTTTAGGATTGCCAAATTGTTTGCCGGCAACTTTTTCCACCTTTTTCAGATGCTGCCTTATCATATCATTCATCTCTTTACGCAACTCGGCATGTCCCACAATAGCCGGATGACGTCTGAAGACTTCAGTAGTGATTACAAAACCCGGGGGAACAGGAAATCCGGCCATTCGCAAAATCTTCAGGTGGTAAGCTTTAGAGCCGAGAAACACCTGATTGTCGAGGTTTGGGTTGGCATGTGCCAGTCGTGCAATGATTAAATCCGAATTGTACGACATCACCTCTTTTATCATGTCCGGGGGCAGGTTGTCTGCCATGTCGCGAAGTGATTCCAGAATTTTCAATACAAAATTGTCTAACGGCTGCATCAAAAAAGCTTCAGCAATAGCATCGCGGTAGAACTCTTCGGATACCTTATTAATGAGTTCACGCCGCTTTTTTGTACTCTCCTTTTGATTTTTGTCAAACAACTGGGGAATGACAATGTTCAGAGGAATTTCGTAGGTCTTTAGAAAATATTTAATCAGTGTTTTTTTTACGTTGTCGGCCACAAACTGAAATATATTGATATACTGATCAAAAGAAAAACTCTGTGATACCAAACTGTATTTCAGCATGAGTAGATTTGAGTTAAAGCTCTGATTGGTAATACCATCCAGGTCAAGGCCTTCCTTGAAATAGTTGAGGATTACATAAATATTGCGCAATGTCTTCCCTGAGATATAGTTCAGATTGATGTTTTCCACCACCTTTTCCATAAGGCGTGTGGCGACTTTTTCGAGGCGAAAGGTAAGGCCAAGTGCTTCAAATTTAGGCTCGCGGTAAACGCCGTACATAGAAGGAATACCGATAGCAATATGGCGTTTGTGGTAAATATTTTCCCAGCTCTGACTGGGTTTAGGGTTGAAAATAATTTCTTTCAGGTGGTTCATAAAGCTGTAAATCAGCTTGAGTGAACTTTCAATATCCTGTTTTTCGAGGGCTACACTTAACTTCTCCACCTCTTTGTCGGGGATGTATGAATAACGTCGTAGCAAATTGATAATATCCACTGTCTCAAAGGAGTACTTCTCTTTGAGGAAAGCATATAACGTTCTAATATCACGCAGGCGTTCCCTGTCTTTGTCATTTTTTTCTGACAGTTGTGCCAGCAGTGTTTCAAAATCCTGTTCTTCGAGCGACAGCACTTCACGAGGAGAACGTCCGCTCAGGTTGCAAAGCCTTCGTACCATTTTATGAATCGGTGCATACCAACGGCTTTTCTTGTCAATACTGTTGAAAACATTTTGCGGCAAAGCATCTTTCAAATTCTCCAGATTTCCGTCGTGCCAATACTGAAAAATCCGGTATGTGAGGTCTATCAGCGTGTTATTGCTTTCAGTATGTACCTGCTTGCGCAGAAAGTGGATGAGCTTGTCCTCGCGGTGTGAAATTTCATCCATGGTGGTGGTTACTTTTCGTATTTCGCCCTCAGCACCAATTTCATTGAAATATACCGGAAAGATTCTTGTCAGCTGTTTTACTTTTTTGTAAAACGGGGCAATATTTGAATTTAATATTTTGGTTATTTCACGTTGAAACAAGTCGGTGTCGCTAATGAAAATGCCACCGAGTTTCAGATTGACAATCAAAGCCGACAGCAGGTTTTCCATCTCCGATTGTGAATATTCTATCAGCTCCAGCCAGACACGTATGTTTTTAATATGGTTTTCGTTGACATGCAGTTGCCAGTCTTCGTTCACGTACACCATTCCCGGTGTTTCAAAGCCAAAATGAATGAGTTTGGTTTCCAAATGAGTGATGAGAAGCCTTTCGTCGGAATGGTCAATGTCGATTACTTTTTTCCCACTGTAAGCAAAATATCAAGGACAGCAGAAGCGTGTTCGGCTTTTAGCTCTTCGAGATGCTGAAAAAGATGATCAATGAAATCTGTAATATCCTTTAGCTCAATCTCTTTCATGGTTTGAACCAACATTTTATTGAGTTTCCAGATAAGCCGTTCTTTCTGGTCGCGCATGCCCTGCAGCCTGAGCAGGTAAAAGATGAAGTAAAATTTTTCGATAAAGCTGGGGAATAGATTAATGGTATTTGAGAACCGTTCGCCCATTTCGTCAAAGTCAGGCATTTCTTCCACCATCTGCTGCCAGTCGCCAATTTTCTTTAGTTTGCCCCGCAGTCGACGAAACCAGGGTTTTCCTATTTCGTTTTCCAAAACAGCTTTGTCAATCTTCAGGACACTTTCTTTCTGTTGGACCCAGCTTTCCACACAACTGTCCTCTTCCCAAAAGCTTATAACAGCTTCGTAAATGTTATTGGTAACCCGGAGTGCCAGCTCTTTGAAACGGTCATCTGTTGCCAGCTCTTTCATGTAACGTTTAAAATATCGCGACGCTTCAATATAGCTTTTCTTATTTTTCTCAAAACTTTGGCTAAGCGTATTACAACAGGTTATAAGTGTAACCTGAAAATCATGTTTTTCGATGTAAATTTTGCGTGTAAATTCGAGAAGAGTACGAAGAATAAATGTTTTAAGAGTTATGGTTACCTGCTCATCATTAAGTAAATTTCCCAATAACTTTAAGGGTATCCGGAAGGCCTTTTCAGGTTCTTCCACCTCAATATAAAACCAGAAATCCGTGATAAGAATCTTCCGTAGCTCCTCAATGACAAATTTTTTATTGCTAAAAGGGTGTTGGTATTCGATAATGCAATCGTTTGCACGTTTGTGAATTCCGTAGTACTTTTTTGATATATCTATAAACGACTGATACTCAATGGGTATTTTAATGTTTCGGTAACGGGTTTCGGCGAGATTTGCTTCGAGGGCTTTTGAGACTAATTTTTTTTCCATAGTGCGAAAAGGTGTTGTTATTTTTCACTTCTTTTATTGGTATTTTTGCATCCACAATGGACATTTTGACAAATGTAAAGCTTATTATTAAAACTCATTAATGAATTAAATTAAAAAAAGACTAAAGCCATGACAAAAATCAAAATTGGGATCAACGGATTTGGGCGTATTGGAAGAAATGTTTTCAAGATTGCCCTTGAAAGAGATAATATGGAAGTTATCGGTGTCAACGATATTACCGATACAAAAACTCTGGCACATTTGCTGAAATATGATTCGACTCAGGGAAAATTTAACGGAACTGTTCAACACGACGAAGGAGCTTTGATTGTAAACGGAGTTACCATCCCTATTACCGCCGAACGCTCTCCGCTGGAAATAAAATGGGCTGAAACACCCGATGTTGTCATCGAATCAACCGGAATTTTCCGTCAGAAAGAGAGCAACAAGGGTGGTTATGGCGACCACCTTAAAAATGGTGCTAAAAAAGTTATCCTGACGGTTCCTGCCAAAGATGAAATTGACAATATGATTGTCCTTGGGGTAAACGACGACGACCTTCGCGATGAAGATGAGTGTGTTTCCAATGCCAGCTGTACTACCAACTGCCTTGCGCCGATTGTCAAAGTTCTGAACGACAGGTTTGGTATAGAAAACGGATTGATGACCACCATTCACTCTTATACCAACGACCAGCGTATTCTGGATGCACCCCATTCCGATTTGAGAAGAGCACGCTCGGCTGCTGTTTCTCAAATTCCTACTACTACCGGTGCCGCCAAAGCTGTGGGAAAAGTTATTCCCGATATGGCCGGCAAGCTGGATGGCCTTGCTGTCAGGGTTCCCACACCAACCGGTTCGCTGGTTGACCTTGTGGCCAACCTGAAAACGGAAGCTTCCAAAGATGAAATTAATGCTGCTATGAAAGAAGCCGCAGAAGGCCCCATGAAAGGGATTCTGGAATATTGCGAAGACCCCATTGTTTCGGTGGATGTCATTCACAACAGCCACTCTTCTATTTATGATGCGGAATCGTTGATGGTACAGGGAAAAACTGTAAAAGTTCTTTCATGGTATGATAACGAGTGGGGATATTCTTCACGCGTTGTTGACTTGGTTGAGAAAATGTTAGGTTAATAAAAAGGAAACTCTCTTGCTAATCAGTAGTAAGATTTTTCATAGGTAATTTAGGTTAATAATTGAATGTTAAGGGGTTGGTCTTACGACCAACCCCTTTTTTGAGGGCTAAGATAATCTGTACTTAATATAATGTAACCCTGTGTAAATTTGTGATTTTTGTCGATCCATTCGGCATCTTGAGAGCCGGATAATTGCTCACATTAACTTTGGCTATTTTAGAACCATATGTTTTATTTATTGCATCAATGAAATAATTAGCTACCAGTGCATTACCGCGTGGGGCTAAATGAATTCCATCAAGTCCGAACAGGTTTCCGGTAATATATTTGGTAGTAAACTTTATTCCATCCTCTGTAACTCCGCCATTTTTGTCAATTTCTTCCATAATGGAATTAAAATCAACAAATGCAAGGTTATACTGTTTTGCAAGACCAGCCATAAGTGCATTAAATGCGTTGGTTGCATCCGTTACAGTTTTTATTTCTTTTTCTGTAAGGATGTATTCATTGGGAACTGGTTTCTGCGTTCCCCAACCGGCACATTTTAACGAATCAACAGGCATTTCAAGAATCACCAGTTCGTCACTTTTTATTTGCCTTATCTTTAAAAAGGAAAGGGAGTCGGGCAACGGCATATCTTTATCAGCAATTACCATAGGGTTGGCTCCGACCTTAAATTTAATCCGGTAAGGCAGGCCCAAAGCTGCCATTGTATTATTGTAAGATGTGTAAGCAGCATTCAGCTGGTCTGCCTGTGTTTGATTGGAGAGCACAATGGCATTGTAAGGAATCGTATTAAAATAAGGAACGGAAGTAATGTCCGGAATATCAGCAATGACACCTTCTCCTGTTAACCCTGCAAGATACTTAACTTCAGCATCGATACTGGCTTTAAAACCGACGCCCACAGCGCCATTCATGGGGGTAATAGAGCTGACGCCACCCGAAGCAGCATATCCCAGTACATCGTTGTTGCCAATCCACAAACTGAAGAAAGTAGGCTTCACTTTTGCAGCATAAGTCTCCAGTGTATCTGTTTTATGATAGGCTATTCTTGTGAAAAACGGATTTGTTGTTGCCAGCGTTGTTTTAAACAAGTCGGTAACCCTTATTCCGGGCATCCCAAGGTTATGATAAGGTCCCATCTGGGCTACTGAAGTAGTCAGGTAAAAATAGAGTTCGGCCTGGGAAGCATTGGGATTGGCAGGAACAGGCCCTACACTTTTATTCCCCAAACAATCCGTAGTATAGCCCAGAACAAGTTTTGTCCTCAACACAGGGATTCCGGTCGATCCTTCAGAGACTCCCACTCCGTCTTCCGTAGGCATAAGAGGAATCGAAAAACGTGTTGTCATCCCCACAGGTTTTAATTGCTGCGATAAGATATTGGCCCAGCCAAACTTTTGTCCCGAAGTATATAACGCCCCATCAGCATAACCTGCAGTAAGTGAGTTGCCCACAGCTACATAGCTGGTAAAATCAGCACTACCGGCACCGGGAGTTGTGTTATTATCATCCGTATTCGGATTACAGGAAACCAAAAAGAGGAGTCCCGAAAAGAATGCAATGTAAAAGTACTTCATAAATTTTTTCATATCGATAATATTTAGATTATTTAATTTTGAAATGATAAATTCAGGCTACATCAAATTGATTTACACAGCCTTGTGTATCCGGCCCCGTTGCTATGGAAATGGTTCTCCGTTTTTTCGCCTTCTTATTTTAGAAAGACAGAATTTCATCATTCTGTAAAATTATATTTTTTTTTGGTTTCTGTTATAAAAAACTTGTTTTTTTTTAACAACAGATATTTTTTTGTTGGATATTGATTCTGTAATCCTTTCTTTTAGAGATGATTTATACTGTCAGATATAGAAAATGCTGTGTACTAAGCCTCTTTGTTATCAAACAGCTTCTTCCATCCCGATTCTGATAGTTATTGGTTTATTCATTTTCGGCTTAATATGCTAAGCCAATATGATTTATATTTCTCCTTTCAGTATTTTCCATGTTAGTTCAGGCTGAAATCCTTTTTGCGCTGCGAACTTCACCAGCTTATTTTGGCGGGTAAATTCATCTTTGGCTTTCACCTCTTTGGAAGATAAAATGGCTTTTAGGGTGTTGATGTATTCTTCGTTATCAATTTCACTCAGGCCGATTTGGATAAAAAGGTCGGGGATTTGTTTTTGCTTCAAGGCATAGATAATTTTGTTACGTCCCCATTTATTGTGTCGTAACTTTCCAAGGGCAAAAGCTTTGACAAAACGTTCTTCGTTGATGTAATTTTCTGCTTTTAGTATTCGGATAATCTCTTCGATCGTATCTTCTGTTGCTTTCCATTGAAATAATTTTGTTTTTACATCAAAGATACTACGTTCCTGATAAGCGCAATAGTTACGCGCTTTTTCCAGTATGTATTCGGGTGGCGGGGGCATGGTTCCTGTCTTTAAAGTTCGAGTAGTCGAAAATACAAAAAAACAGCGAAACGGACAAAAGAACTAAATGAAACGGGTAAGTAGTTTTATGGCAATTGCTTAGCTATGATTATTATTCCCAGGTCTCAAACCGGTAGCCCAATTTAGAATAATGCTCCAGATAACGTGGCAGGGCAAACAGCATGTTTTTTTCTGCTTTCAGACTGTCGTGAAAAACAATTATACCACCCCTGCTGGTTTTACTAATGGCAATGTTAAGACAATCTTTCTTTGTGATATTGTAATCAAAATCATACGTTATTGCCGACCACATCACCAGCCGGTAATGTTTTTTCAGATGTTTCATTTGTGAAGGACGTATTTTGCCATAAGGAGGTCTGAAATAGCGTGAACGTACAAGCTTGTCGCACGCATCTACATCCTTAAAATAAACTTCATCCGGTGTCCGCCAGCCATTGATGTGATGATAACTGTGGTTGCCAACCAAATGTCCTGCATCCACTACCTGATGGAAAATTTCCGGATACTTATGTACATTGTTTCCCACACAAAAAAAGCAGGCTTTGGCATCGTATTGCGAAAGAATATTCAGTACTTTTGGCGTGATGACCGGATGAGGCCCATCGTCGAAAGTGAGGTAGATGACATCATCTGTAACCGGCACATTCCAAAGGAGTTCCGGAAACAGACGGTGGACAAATGCCGGCGTTTGAAATTTCATTTGAATACAAAGATACGGTCTTAACGGAAACAAAAAACATAAACAGATAAAAATTAAAATAATGAAACGACTTGTATTAGTCCGGCACGGTGAGAGCATCTGGAACAAAGAAAATCGCTTTACCGGATGGACAGATGTTCCCCTTTCGGAACAGGGTATTAAAGAAGCAAAAAAAGCAGGACAAACCCTGAAAAATGAAGGCTACCGGTTTCGGATGGCTTATACTTCTTATCTTACGCGCGCCATTAAGACTCTTTGGCTCATGTTGGAAGAGATGGATTCGATGTGGATTGAAGAACGCAAAAGCTGGCGGCTCAATGAAAAACATTACGGTAACCTGCAGGGGCTGAACAAAGCGGAGACTGCCAAAAAATTCGGTGATGAGAAAGTGTTGATGTGGCGCCGCAGCTTTGATGTACCGCCGGAACCTCTTTCGAATGATGACAAACGAAACCCTCGTTTTGAAGCCCGATATGCCAGCCTTACTCCTGATGAACTTCCTCTGACAGAATCGTTGAAAGAAGTGATAGAGCGCATGCTACCATACTGGGATAGTGAAATCAAACCTTCGCTGAAAGAACAGGGCGACTTGCTGGTGGCCGCTCACGGAAACAGCCTGCGTGCGCTGGTAATGCACCTGAAAGGCATGAGTAAAGAAGAAATCCTGAAATTCAATATTCCCACAGGAATTCCTTATGTCTTCGAGTTTGATGACAACATGAACTTTGTCAAAGATTACTTCCTAGGCGATCCCGAAGAGGTAAAAAAGCTGATGGAAAAAGTGGCTAATCAGGCCAAAGGAAAATAATCGTTTCCCTGTTCTGCTTTGGGAAACTTTTTCCCAAAGCAGAACAATACCTGAAAAAACTCCCTTTACTATGTCGAAAATCTGGATTATTCCTGATATACACGGTTGCGTTGCTACACTTGAGATGTTGATGGCACAGCAAATAAAACCTAATAAATCCGACCGGCTGATTTTTCTTGGCGATTATATTGATCGCGGGCCGGACAGTAAAGGAGTTATTGATTTCATTATGCAGATGCAAGCGGAGGGATACAACATCACCGCTCTCAAGGGGAACCATGAAGATTCGTGTGTAAAAGCTTGGGAAGCAGATAAAAACAGAAAAAGCTTTCTCAGCATGAGAACCAAATCTTCTCTGCAAAAAGAGTGGGAACATTTTGGTGGTGTGGAAACGTTGAAAAGTTTTGGTGTAACCTGGCCCTCCAAGATTCCGGATAATTATATCCGGTGGATGCAGTCGCTGAAAAATTATGAAGAATCTGAGAAATTCATCGCCGTTCATGCCGGATTAAATTTTGATGCAGAAGACCCTTTTAGCGATGTCCGTTACATGCTTTGGAGCAGAGAGTTTGTTGTTCAACCCGAAAAAATCAACAACAAAATTCTGATTCATGGCCATGTCCCTGTTAATCTGGAGCTTATAGATATGGCTATCCGAAACCCACATTCTGACTTCATCGATTTGGATAATGGAATTTACATGTCTCATAAAGCCGGTTATGGCAGTCTTGTGGCATTGGAGACAACCCGCATGGAGTATAAAGTACAAACGGTGGTTGACGAAGTGCTGTACGACAAACCCTTCTGAAACTCTTCTTATTCAGATTGTTTCATGTGTTTATAATTTTGTAATTAACTGTCATTTAACACAATATATTTATCATCCCCGCTTGCTGTTGTACCAACAGGCGGGACAGGCGGATTAAACAGCTTGCCCCGATTATTTTTTGGGGATAATCATTCTCCTGCCCGCCCGGATATAGGCGGACCTGCCCTGATTACAAAGGCGGGGGTGCTTAAATTTTAACATGATGTTTCATCAGTACAAATTCACCGCCCTTTATTTCAATTTTTTTAATCACCTCATCAAAACGCTCCCATTCATTGGCAGGAAGCGTAACATCGGCCAACTGCAACAGTGCCGGAACATCCTTTTTGGCCAAAGTATCATTCTCTCCTTTTATCATAATAAACAATCCCGGCTTAACAAACTTTCGCAGGCTGTTCGACTCACAGACAATCCATTGTGAATCGTTGAGAATCTTTTGAATCTCCGGAAAAGTTTCCGGAAGAAAAGCATCTTCGGTTTGGATAAACCATGAAGCCTGCGCTCCTGCCTTTAAAAATCGCATACTGTCTTTGTTGTCATCCATCCGGATTTCTTTTTCCACAAAAATTCTATCTGTGAAACCGGATACATCATGTCCATGAAATTGCTTGTTTTCCGGCTTAATATTAGCAATTTTTATGGCAGTTACAGGCACTTTTTTACTCAGCTTTTCGATTATCCTTTCAGCAAGAGTGGTTTTTCCGGTATTTCTGCCTGTACCACCAATCAATATCATATTTTCAAACCTCATCATATCCGGCAAATATATGAAAATCAGAACATTTACACCTTCTTTCTAAATAGCTTATAAATAAGCATTACCTATATTTCCAAAAGAAAATTAATGACAAGGAATGGTACTTTTGCCGCCCGTTAAGGATCTGTTAAAAAAAACAAAAAAATGGATAAATTATTCCGAAAAGATGCTTTTAATTACCACGCTTTAGGACGTCCGGGAAAGCTGGAAGTGGTCCCCACAAAACCTTATGCTACCCAACGCGATTTGTCGCTGGCCTACACGCCGGGAGTAGCCGATCCCTGTCTCGCGATTAACAAAAACAAGGACGACATTTACCGTTATACGGGAAAAGGCAACCTTGTGGCCGTTATTTCCAACGGAACGGCAGTACTGGGACTGGGAGATATCGGTGCCGGTGCCGGTAAACCGGTGATGGAAGGCAAAGGTCTTTTGTTTAAAGTTTTTTCTGATATTGATGTTTTCGACATCGAAATAGATGAAAAAGACCCCGACCTGTTCGTTGCTGCGGTAAAAGCCATCGCCCCCACCTTTGGCGGAATAAATCTGGAAGATATCAAAGCTCCGGAATGTTTTGAGATAGAACGCCGGCTGAAAAAGATGTTGGACATCCCGGTGATGCACGACGACCAGCATGGTACAGCCATCATCACCGGTGCTGCATTAATGAATGCACTGGAAATTGTGGGTAAAGATATCCACAAAATCAAATTATTTGTCAGTGGCGCCGGTGCTGCAGCTTGTGCCTGTACTGACATGTACATTAAGCTGGGTGTTGCCCCCGAAAACATCATCATGGCAGATATCAACGGCGTTTTAACCAAGGACAGAACCGATTTGAGCGACGAGAATCGAAAATTTGCTACCGATAAAAACATACACACACTGGCCGATGGAATCAAAGGTGCCGACATGTTTCTTGGTCTGTCTGCCGGAGGCGTGTTAAAAAAAGAATATTTGTTGTCTATGGCCAACAATCCCATTGTTTTTGCCATGGCCAACCCCACACCGGAGATTTCTTATGAAGAGGCCCTGAGTACCCGTTCAGATGTCATTATGGGTACCGGTCGGTCGGATTATCCCAACCAAATCAATAATTTACTGGGATTCCCCTATATTTTTCGCGGTGCGCTGGACGTACGGGCTACTGCCATAAACGATGAAATGAAGATTGCTGCTTCCAGAGCCATTGCTGCTTTGGCCAAAGAGCCGGTTCCGGAAGAGGTAAACATTGCCTACGGGGTTCACAATTTAAAATTTGGAAAAAATTATATTTTACCCAAGGCTACCGACCCACGGCTCATTACAACCGTTGCTCCTGCGGTGGCAAAAGCCGCTATGAAATCAGGTGTTGCCCGCCGGCCCATCAAAGACTGGGATAAATACCATCACGAACTCATCAAACGCATGGGATTGACAAATCCGGTAAAACATCAAATGAAAGCCAGCTGCAAAAAAAATCCGAAACGGGTTTTGATGTCCGATGCAGAGCACTACAGTATCCTGAAAGCTGCAGAAATAGCCGTCAATGAAAAACTGGCCATTCCCGTTCTTCTTGGTAACAAAAAGAAAATCAATAAAATTATCAGAGACAACGAACTGGAATTAAAAAATGTGGAAATTATTGATTTAAAATCCGGTGAGGAAAAGAAGAGAAGCCGGGAATATGCTCAACAGCTGTTCGAAAAACGCCGGCGTAAAGGTATGACTTTGCAATCTGCAAAAGACTACCTGAAACGGTATGCCTATTATAGCCCCATGCTGGTCGAAAACGGTGTTGCCGACGCATTGCTCTCCGGTTTGACCAGAAATTATCCTTCAGCCATTCGTCCCGCCCTGCAGGTGATTGGGAAAAGAAAAAATGTGAACGTTGTCAGCGGAATGTATATTATTCTTACCAAAGAAGGGCCGTTGTTTCTGAGCGACTGTACCGTCAACAAAAATCCCACATCAGAAGAGCTGGTCAAGATTACCCTGCAAACGGTTTCTGCCGTTAAAGGCTTTAAAATGGAACCGAATATTGCTTTGTTGTCTTATTCCAATTTTGGTTCGGTATCTGATGAAAACAGCCTGAAAGTGCGCAAAGCGGTAAAAATATTGCACGAACAATATCCTGATTTACGGGTTGACGGAGAGATACAGGCCAACATTGCCCTTGATCAGGAATTAATGAAAGAGAGTTTTCCTTTTTCCAGATTATTGGGTAAAAGAGTGAACACTTTGATTTTCCCCAATCTGGAATCAGCAAATATCGCTTACAAATTATTACACAAAACCTCCGGTTTCGAAACGATAGGTCCTGTACTGAACGGAATGAACAAACCGGCCCACGTTTTACAAATGGGCAGCAGTGTCAACGAAATAGTCAATATGATTATGATTTCTGTTATGGACGCACAAAACAATAATTCTGACACAAAAACAAATAATAAATAAACAGGGAGATGTACTTGTAACAAATAACAGTTGATCATTTTCAGAAGAAGTCAGAATGAGGGTTGATTTTTAAACATAACGAGGCGGTTTTAGTTAGTTAAATGTTTTAGACATACCTATTTCAGCTTTTCAATCTTAATACGTGTACCACTAAAATCGGCATTACCCGTTAATTCATCCCGTTTTTCGGGATCTGTTAAATCGTTAATGCTCACCCCGGCGTGTTTTTGAGCGGTTTCTAATTTAATGCCTTTGCGATGATGCCCCCACCCATGAGGGATACTCACTACTTTTGGCATAATATTATCTGTAATTTCTACTGGTAAAACAACATGCCCGACATTTGATGTAACGCTTACTTTTTCACCATTTTTAAGTTTTAGCTGATGTGCATCTTCTGAGTTTATCAACAAAGTACAACGTTCCTTACCTTTTGTAAGACGTTCAATGTTGTGCATCCACGAATTATTTGAACGCAAATGACGGCGTCCGATAAGTGAAAAAGGATAAGTTGCGTCCTCCTTTTCTTCCAAAGTTTTATTTAGTCTTTCCAAATCCTTTATAAATAAGGGATGTGCCATTTCTATTTTTTTGTCTTTTGTAAATAAACGCTCAGGGAACTGCGGTGTTAGAGCGCCGTAATCTATTCCGTGAGGATGTTTTTTGAGTTCGGCTACAGATAATTTAGGGTCGTTGTAGCAACTAAATTGCAACATATAATCTAGTACCTGCTCCGGATTTGCAGGATTTTCTTGTCCGCTTAAGCGGGATGTCAGGGCTTCTAAAATTTCCCAATCATGACGTTGATTGTCTTCTTTTTCAAACAGAGCCTCAGCGTATTTGGCCGAATTTTTTATGGCAAACTGATGAAAAACCAAATTGTAAACAGGCGTTTCTAAACCTGTGGTTGGAGGTAAAATAATGTTGGCATATTTGGTAGTTTCATTTAGATAAATATCAATAGCCACCATAAATTCTAAGGACTCGAAAGCTTCTTCAAGTTTTTTGCCGTTTGGGGTTGATAAAACAGGATTACCCGAAATAGTTATCATGGCTTTTATCTGATTTTCTCCCGGAGTTAAAATCTCATCCACTAAGGTAGAAACAGGATATTCTCCAGTAAATTCAGGTAATTTTTTAACCCTGCTTTGCCGTTTATTAAAGCTACCTGCATTACCAGTCATTTTAGACATGCCCACAATATCAATAGCGGGTTTGGTAAATAAAGCACCTCCTTTGCTATCTAAATTGCCTGTTACTATGTTGAGCACATTTATTAACCATTGACATAAACCACCAAATTCCTGAGTAGAAAGTCCTAACCGGCCATAGCAAACGGCTGTTTTGGCGTTGGCAAATTGACGGGCTAATTTTTTGATGGTTTCTGTATCTATACCAATAATAGCAGCTACTTTTTCAGGAGAATAATTTTTTACAACTTCTTTTATCGAATTCCATCCGTTAAGGTGATTTTTAAGATGTCCGCGGATTTCTAAATTTTCATCAAAAATAACCTGAAGTAAAGCTAAAAGCAACAAAGCATCTTTACCGGGTTTTATAAAATGATGTGATGTGGCAATTTTGGCTGTTTCGGTATATCGAGGATCGATGACCACAACTTGTCCGCCGCGTTTTTGAATGGCTTTTAAGCGATTTGAAAAATCGGGAGCTGTCATAATACTGCCATTAGAAACCACAGGATTGCCACCCATAATCAGCATAAAATCAGTTCGGTCTATATCGGGGATGGGAAGCAATAAATAATGGCCAAACATCATAAGTGAGGCAAAATGATGTGGTAGTTGGTCAACCGATGTGGCAGTATATTTTTGATTGGAACCAATACTTTGCATAAATGGACCGCCAAATAACATCGAACCGATATTATGAACCATTGGGTTACCACGATAGGAACCCACAGCGTTTTTACCATATTTTTTTTGGATATTTTTAATTTGTGCGGCGACTTCATTAAAAGCCTCTTCCCAGGAGATGTCAACCCAGCCGTTTTTGGTGCGTTTAATGGGTGTTTTCAGACGGTCTTCGTCAAAGTGTAAATCTTTTAAGGCTATCGCTTTGGGGCAAATATGTCCCCTGCTTAAACTGTCATTTTTATCTCCTTTTATGGCGATAATTTCTTTGCCCTTATAGCTGATTTCTATACCACACATAGCCTCACAAAAATTGCAGGTGCGATAATGTTTTTTAATAGACTCCATATTGTTCAGATGTTTTACAGGCAATCAATTCACGATATTCTAAAGCTAAATCTCTGTCTGTTATTATTTTTTGATATTCAGGATTAGAAACCATTGCAAAAAAGTGGTCAACAGAAGGGTACTCTACTAAAAAAATGACATGGGGTTGGTTTGCTATATTACCAATTAAACTGGTATGTACACGTTCTTGCCAAATCAATTTAGTCCCCGATTTAGCCACAAACGGACTAGCATTTTTAAAATAACGGGCATAGGTTTCCTGACCTGTTTCACCAGAATCGGTTTTGATTTTAAACTTTAAAATATTAATCATCACTACAGGGGTATATTTTTAGGATAAATTTGCAGCTGAGCCAATTGTTCTGACGTCGGGAGGGTTTTATTTGTTAGCATTGTAAATTGAATTAAAGGTTAGCCTTTTAGTGGCTTAACCCCCTATTAACCGGACTATTTTAATGGTAATGCAAATATATGTTTTTTTTCGTTGTTACTCAGCAGTAAACATAAAAATAACAACCTGAATATCAACTATGTACATTTTGTCAAAAAATTTGCCAATATTTAACACAAAACAATATTTACCGGATAATCAGCGATTTATGCGATTTTGATAAAGAATTATTATAAAAATTTACACATCACAATTTGCAATATTAGCCTGACAATAAATTGTTTAAACCTGTTAAGCAGAAACGAAAATTGATATATATCACCTCTGTTTTCTTATTTTTCAGGTAACAGTTATCAGGATAAGTTGTATTATTGTAACTCAAATAAAATCACAAAATAATGGACAAATTATTTAGAAAAGACGCTTTCAATTACCATGCATTGGGACGTCCGGGAAAAATTGAAGTCATTCCCACTAAACCTTATTCAACCCAACGAGATTTATCATTAGCTTATACTCCCGGCGTTGCCGATCCCTGTCTTGCTATTGAGAAACACACTGAAGATGTTTACAAATATACTGCCAAGGGAAACCTTGTGGCAGTTATTTCTAACTGCACAGCCGTTTTGGGCCTTGGCGATATTGGCCCGGAAGCCGGGAAACCGGTTATGGAAGGCAAAGGTCTTCTCTTTAAAGTTTTTGCTGATGTGGATGTTTTCGACATCGAAATAAACGAAAAAGACCCTGACAAAATCATTGAAGTAGTAAAAGCTATTGCTCCTACCTTTGGCGGAATTAACCTTGAGGACATAAAAGCTCCCGAATGTTTTTATATCGAAGATCGTCTGAAAGAAGAATTAGACATTCCGCTCATGCACGATGACCAACATGGTACTGCCATCATCTCCTCCGCCGGACTGCTGAATGCCTTGGATATTATCGGAAAGAAAATTGAAGATATTAGAATTGTGGTAAGTGGTGCCGGTGCCGCCGCCGTTTCCTGCACAAGACTGTATATCCAACTCGGTGCCAAACCCGAAAATATTATTATGGTGGACAGCCGTGGTGTCATTCATAAAGATCGTTCAGACTTAAATGAAATTAAAAAACAGTTTGCTACGGATTTGCCTGTCCATACTATGGAAGAAGCAATTAAAGGTGCCGATATGTTTCTCGGCCTATCTATTGCCGGCCTGTTGAAACCGGAAATGTTAAAAACCATGGCCGACAATCCTATTGTCTTTGCTTTGGCCAATCCTGTTCCTGAAATTTCTTATGATGAAGCCATGAATGCCCGCAGCGATGTGGTAATGGCAACCGGACGTTCCGATTATCCCAACCAAATAAACAATGTGCTTGGCTTCCCGTTTATTTTCCGTGGTGCACTCGATGTGAGAGCCACCAAAATCAATGAAGCTATGAAACTTGCTGCCGCCAAAGCACTGGCAGGTTTAGCCAAAGAGTCGGTACCGGAAGAGGTAAATATTGCCTTTGGCATCAGCAACCTGAAATACGGCAGAGACTACCTCATTCCCAAACCTACCGACCCGCGGCTTATCGAAACAGTGGCCCCGGCAGTGGCCCGTGCCGCTATGGAGTCAGGCGTGGCCAAACATCCCATCAAAGACTGGGAGAAATACAAAGAAGAACTGCGTAAACGTATGGGGCTGACCAATCCGTTGAAACGCCAAATGAAAAGCGTTTGCCGCAACAATCCTAAACGTGTGCTACTTGCTGATGCAGAACATTATAAAGTCCTGAAAGCCGCTGAAATTGTGGTAAACGAAAAACTTGCGGAGCCTATCCTCATGGGAAATAGAGAAAAAATCAAGCAAATTATTGCCGACCATGAACTGGAATTGGAAGGTATTCGTATCATTGATCCCAAATCGGAAGATAAGAATGAAAAAGATAGAAAAGACAAGTTCGTTCAACAACTCTTTGAAAAACGAAAAAGACGTGGCATGACCTGGCTCGCTGCCAAAGAAAACATGAAACTGAACAGCTATTACAGCTCTATGCTGGTAGAAAACGGGGAAGCCGATGCCGTTCTTTCGGGCCTGACACGTAACTATCCCGACACCATCCGTCCGGCGTTACATGTTATAGGAAGAAGACCTGATGTTCAGATTGTTAGCGGAATTTACATCATAATGACAAAAGAAGGTCCGTTGTTTCTCAGCGACTGTACCGTAAATAAACAACCTTCTGCCGAAGACCTTGTGGAAATTACATTGCAAACGGCAGAGGTTGTCAAACGTTTCAAAATGGAACCCAATATCGCCATGCTCTCCTATTCCAATTTTGGCTCGGTGGATGCAAAAGAACCGGTAAAAGTTCGTTATGCAGTTAACAGACTCCATAACGAACATCCCGAATTGAAAGTCGATGGCGAAATACAGGCCAACGTTGCTCTTGACCAGGAATTGATGAAGGATAGCTTCTCTTTCTCCAAAATTCTTGGCAAAAGAGTGAACACGCTTATTTTCCCTGATCTTGGTTCCGCCAACATTGCCTATAAACTGCTGAATAAAGCAGCGGGTTTTGAAATTATCGGCCCCATCCTGAACGGGATGAACAAACCGGTTCACGTGTTGCAAATGGGAAGTGGTGTGAATGAAATCGTCAACATGATTATGGTCGCCGTGATGGATGCCCAACATGATTAGATAACCATTTAGTACTCAAGATTATTTTTAGTCCCTGTGGAATTTTTTCACAGGGACTTTTTTTGCAGTTACAACCTCGCAATGGTTTTTGTAAAGATATGAGCATCCGCTTGTTCCTTTATTCGTCCTACTATCATTTATCTGTTTTTCTCTTCCAGTTTAGAATATTTTTTCAGATAAATCTGATGCAGGATGGCAGTTGAAAATCGGGATATGTTTTTAGCACCTCCGAGAAACTCAGCTTCAATAAAAGTTTTGCATGCCTTTTCGAGCACTTGAGAAACAACAAAAGCCTCTTCCGGAGTTCGCCCGATACAAACTGCTCCGTGGTTGGCCAGAAGTGCGGCTTGTCTGCCTTTTAGTGCTATGACTGCATTTTTTGCAAATTTCTTTGTTCCGGCCATAGCATATTTCGAAACCCGCACGGAAGGTCCGATAATTTGTACCATGTCATCAATAATCGGAGGAACTTCGCGCCTGGCGGTGGCTACAGTAGTAGCATTCATTTGATGTGTGTGAATGACTGCATTAATTTCATTACGTCGGTTGTAAATTGCAGCATGCAGATAATATTCTGAAGAAGGTTTCACTTTTCCAATATAGGTCAGTGTTTTGTAATTCATCAGAACCACCTCTTCAGGTTTTAAACTTTCGTAAGTTCGCCCACTCGGCGTGATGAGCATGTTTTTATCATCCACCCGTATGCTGATGTTTCCCCAACTGCGCATTACCAATCCTTCTTCCACCAGCCTTAGCCCGGCTTCCACGATCTTTTCTCTTAACGTTTGTTGTGTCAGGTTACGGATTTCCATCTTGCTTATTTTTCAAAAATGATTCGGGAAGATAATAACTTATTTCCAAACAGATGGTTTGGTAGTTAAAGTCGTGAAGACCATACTGATAGCCCGCTCCTAACTTCCAGTTTCCCATTTGGTGTTCAAATTTTATTCTGAGAACCAATGGACGATCGTTGAAGGCAACGGGTTTTCCGGGGTTGATGATAATGAGTGAGTCATTACCAAAATAGCCACTGTAGCCATCCATACTGATGCCAAGCATGCTTTTTTGTAAATGGAAGTCGGTTCCGAAGCCGAACAAAACGGCATCATCCTGTTGATTGTTGGTGAGATTGGTTTGCCACGAATAGAATCCTAACATTCCGTACCACCGGAGAAAGTTCTTTGTTCCCAGCTTTACATTTTTCCCAAAAGAAAGATCGAAGAAATATCCGGGTGAGTCAGTATAACGTGCATCATCCAATTTTCCACCGGAAGCTGTACGCAGGCCAAAACGAAAAGCCATATCGGGAAATTTTCGTCCTCTAAGCAGGTTGACAACTGCTGCAAAATAGGCATCACCCACAGCAAAACCACCTGCTTTTTGATTTCTAACACGTCGGTTAATGGCCTCCTGCTCCGACATATGGTAATGTTCCTGAAGAATACCCCACGCTTCGAGTGCCACCACTCCATTGACTACCGGTATGTACAACCTTCCTCCAATATCCTGCGTTTTGTCACCGGGATGAAAATGGGCATCGGAATAAAAGCGAATGAAAATTCTGTTTTGCACCCGGCCTTTTTCCGAAAAAGGAACCGGTAATGCATTGGGGCCAAGATAATCAGGGGAGTAAATCATGTAATTGTCCCATGCCGTAACACCATCCCAGTTTTGATGTGTGTTCCACCATGAATAATCCTGACTGAATGCCGGTTTTGAGAAAGCACTGAGCAAAATCAGGATGGTCAATAGATGAACAAATGTCTTTCTAATTCTCATAAATTATGCCGGTTTATTGATTCCTATTCCAAAATTGCTCCTATACGATTCGGGATGAAAAAGCAAAGTACTGACCTTTTTATTTGAACCGGACTGATTGGATGGCAAACTGCTGCGGGGATAGTCGTTTTTTAACAATAGATAATCTGTGTCTCCCGCCTGTTCAACACACAGTAACAGATTATAGGTGAAAGAATCGTAATTGTCAATAATGAGTAATGACACAGCTTTTTTCTGCAAAGGTAAAAAAGGAACGAATAATTTCGAAGGATGAATAAAATACGGTTCTACTACCATTTTAGTGGGTAAATTATTTTTGTAGTGTCCAATGTACACTTCTTAAGAAAAGTCAGAAGACCGAAGACGGAAGTTTTTTCATGTTGATGCCTAAATAGCGTTGACCGTTTTCACTTACTTATTTTCACCTTTTGGGTTGTTAATTCACGAGTGATATTTGAGCCAGAAGGATTGTTGTCCTCAGCCCGAAGGGCTGAAAAGTCCTTCGGATTCTGAGTTGC
>JAJRQN010000059.1 GCA_024280235.1 Bacteroidota bacterium
AGTGGATGGTGTGCAGCCCGAAATAGGAATTGTAACGCCACATGGGCAGCTTGTTGAAATAGATGTATTCGGGGCCTTCCTTTTTTGATTCCCGCCAAACGGCTTTTCCGCGCCAGAGTTTTTTGTCGAGGGTCATAATCAAAAAGCCGGTTTTGGGATTCTTCAACACGTTTTCTTTGCTTTTGCCTTCGGTAAACTGGCCCCATACAATTTCCTGTTCGCTGTTGGCCTGAAGGGTGGTAATCAGTGTGATATGCGGAAGTCCGGCTTCATTCATAGTAGCCAGCAAGCCCACTTTACTTTCCGGTCTGAAAGCTTCGATGTCTTCGGGACTGAATTGTGTTTTTGTTTTCATTTTTTTCAAATTTTATTTTCGTTTGTTGCAACTGGTCCAAGCGGACGCTTGAACCAATTGTGCGGACGCTTGAACCAGTTGTGTCCAATAATGGTCCAAGCAGACGCTTGAACCATTATTTATCCGGCAGGCCTGTAATGCGGCAATAGTCCACCGGACGGGGTTCGATTTGCTTTACCGTGATCCTTTCATTTTGGCTTTTGGCCGAACCGGTCCACAAAATTTCCGGGCTTTCCACGCCGCTGTTTCGTGCAACTTCCACCAAACGGTTTAGCTTCTCGGCTTCTAACAAATCGTACTTTTCAAAAATCCATTGTCTGCCAAGACGCAGATATTTATCGTTGCACAAATTGTTAAAAGCGCAGAGTTCCCACCGGTGGGGCCGTATGTTGTTTTGCGCCATGAACTTTCCTATGCCGGCAATATTTTCTTCCGTGTCGGTGGCATCCGGTATGACCGGTGTCCGTATCCACAATGTTTTGGGAAAATCGTGAATTTTCATCCATTCCGAAATCACCAACAGGTTGTTCAGGATTTTTTCGTTGGGACTGCCGGTAAAATCTTTGTGTTTTGCGCTGTCAATTTCTTTCAGGTCGTACAAAATCAGGTCGGTATAAGGCAATATTTTTTCGTAAGCCCGGGCGGTTCCCATGCCGCAGGTGTCCACTGCCGTATGGATGCCGTTTTCTTTCATAATTTTCAGAAAAGCTGCCGTAAAATCCGCCTGCAGGGTGGGTTCGCCACCCGAAACGGTGATGCCGCCACCCGATTTTTCGAAATAAGTTTTGTCTTTCAGTACTTCGTTGGCCACTTCCTGCACGGTGGTATCCTTTCCCATAATTTCCAATGCCCCGGTCGGACATTCTTCCACACAAATACCGCAGGCTTCGCAAAGGTCTCTGTTGATAACAATCCGATTTTCAATATACGATAGCGTGTTGTTCGGACAGGCTGCCACGCAAAGCTGACATCCGATACAGTTGGACGAAATCCATTGTAGTTGTGGCTTTGGCGAAATGCTTTCAGGGTTATGGCACCAGCTGCAGTGTAACGGACAGCCTTTCAGGAAAACAGTGGTTCTGAGTCCCGGCCCATCTTCGGTGGACATGCGCTGAATTTCCAGCACCCGGCCTTGTATGGTGTTGTGTCCGGCCATGTCTGTTACATTTTTTCGTGACTGATCCGTGCAATAATCTCGTCCTGTAATTCCCGTCCAATGGCTGTAAAATAGGCGTTGTAACCTGTAACGCGCACCAGCAAATGACGGTAGTTTTGCGGATGTTTCTGTGCATCGCGCAGCATGTCGGGATCGAGGATGTTGATTTGTAAAGCGGTACCGCCGTTTTCCACATATCCTTTTAAAAAGGCTTTGAATTTTTCTTTGTGTTCGGCATCTTTGATAAACGAAGGGTTAAAAGTAATGGTGTGGCTGGTGCCGTTGGAAACGAGGTTGACGAAGTCTTCATAGTCGCCGTTTTCGGTACGTCCGCCAAGGACTTTTCCCACCGAGTTGGTGTTAGACGTGGGGCCGTAAATATCGGTTCCGTTTACCGGACAAATGGCGTTGGACAGGAATTGCCCTTTTTCGCGTCCGTCGGCACTGGCAGCCAATATATATCCATCTCCCACCCAATAATTCCAACTCAACATGCCCGGGCGAAACTGGCGGTGGGTACTTTGGGTTTTGTGTTTCCACACTTCGCCGGTCCATGTTTCCATAACAAAGCGTCCCATGGCATCGGCTTCATCGTCATCGCGGCCGTATTTCGGGGTTTTGTACTTGGCCCTTGCCTGCAACACTTCAAATTCTTTCCAATTGGCTTTCAGCGCTTTGAGAAGTTCTTCCATGGTAGTCAGCTTCTTGTCAAAAACCAAATGCTTGATGGCGAGTAACGAATCGACAGTGGTGGCGTAAGTTACCGCTTCGATGGTGGTAAAACTGATTTCGGCTCCGCCCTGTGTTATATCCATCCCTTTTTCGGCGCAACCTTTCACCAAACACGAAAGGTAAGGCGTAGGATTGTATTTCGCCCGGATGGATTCTGATTTTTCGTACAAATCGACAATTTTTTTTACGATGTATTCCGTTTGCCGGATGTAAGCTGTTTTAAACTCTTCCCAGGTTTTGAATTTGGTGGCATCACCTGTTTTAGGGCCATCCTGTCTGATTTTTTCTTTTTTTCCGGTAATGGGATCCACAAACATGTTCATGTCTTTCCCATTGGTTAGTGCCAATTCAACGGCTTTCAGCAGGTTCAGGTTGTTGTCCACCGTACCCGAACGGTCGTTGCCGGTCATGGTGTTTTCGAGACAGCCCACCGGGGCATAATCGTGGATGTTGTCTTTCGTAATGAGATGTTCAAATTGACCTTTTTCGGCTTCGCGCATCAAGCCGGCCATGGAACGTTCGTCAAAATTGATCAAAAACGGGGAACCCTGGCTGTCCGAAATCATATCGATCAGCTTATCCAACAGTTTTTCCGGCGAATTCCGGTGCAGTCGTACGTTGGGTTTGGGTTCCAGTATGGGCGACATTTCGTCAATCACTTCCAAAATGGCATAAGTTAAATCGTTGGTGGCATCTTTGCCACCGGGGCCCATCCCCGAAAGGGTAATCAGCTGGCCGTAACCTGCTGTAATTCCCTGGTTGGCGCCGACACGTATCATGGCATCGTAAGCGGTGTTGGCATGAATCCAAAATGTCTTCAGAATTTCTTTTCCAAATTCGCGGTCCATGCCATTGGCGAGAGATTTTTCCCAGTAAGGCAGCAGATACTGGTCGATACGGCCGAAGGAAACGCCCGGGCCGGGATAGTTTTCGTCGCTCATCACCAGCATGTGGGTAAGCCAGAGTGCCTGCACGGCTTCCCAGAAAGTTTCGGCCGGTTCCCAAGGGACTTTTTCCAGATTTCCGGCCATCTGCAGCAGCTCATTTTTACGGTTCGTATCCGTCTCATTTTCGGCTTTCCGGCGACAAAGTGTGCTGTATTTTGCTGCAAGATCGCGGGGCATGGTGGCAGCGGTCATCATGGCACGGAGCTGAGCGCCTTTGGGACCGTTTTTCTCTTCTGCCGTGAGGTTTTCGTAAAACCTGTTGAGTTCGGCGTAAATGCCTTTCCAGCCTATTCGCAGTGCTTTGTCGTAACCGGGAATAACATGTCCGGAAGTGGCCCCCGCATTGCCATAGCCGTGGTCGTGAAACCATTTCATTTGGGCACGTGAACCGTTTTTCCCGTAAATCAGTTTATTCACGGCTTTGGATTCCTCTTCCGTCCAGCACATGGAAGTCATCAGGTTGAAACGGGCACCGGCAATCAAATCGCCGGGCAGGATTTCCTGCGGAACGTAATTGACAATGGTTTCTTTTACAAACCAGGCTTTGCGTTCGGGAAGGCTCCAACGGAAAAAGTCGTCCGGCGTTTTTACTTTGCGGGCAACTTGTTTCATAGACGATTTAAAAGTTTCCAAAAAAGGATAGGTTTCGGGAACAATGTAATAAGTCATCTCGTCATACTGGATGTCCCACGGTGTTCCGGTAGTCCAGGCGGTAAATTCGTTGTTCCATTTTCTGGCGGTTCCCGAGAAATAATAATCTCTCAACCACTGAATGCGTTTGCTGAGCTTTTTAGGCTCTTTGATTTTGGGTATTTGCAGCACAGTTTCCATGATAAAGGTATTTTATGGTTTATTTTTGGTAACAGATGGGGCCTTCCGGATGGTGGCTTCAAGGTGTTCGGCACCATGATTGAGCATCCGGGTCATAAGGCGCACTGCTTCTTCCGGATTTTGGTTTTTTATGGCTTCCACAATTTTTTTGTGGGTTTCAAAAACGGTGGTACAGACTTCTGTTTCGGAAAAAAACAGGGTGGAAAGATGGAGATAAATATCGCGAAATGAATTTATTAACAACGAATAGATAAAATTACCCGAAGCCAGTGCAATGATTTGGTGGAACTTATAGTCCAGTTTGGCTACTTCTTCAAAATCGTCCCGGTTTATAGCGGTTTCTTGCCGGATAATTTCATCAAGTTGGTGTAGATGTTCTTCCGTTCGGTGTTGTGTGGCGAGGCGCACCATTTCATTTTCAAAAAGCATGCGCATGGCGAGGATGTCCTGCTGAATTTTCGGATCCAGCGTTCCGTGATAGTTCAGCAGCGAAAGCAACAACGGGATAGAACCTTCTTTCCGGAAATCGTTTACCACTGTTCCCGACCGCGGCCTGATGGTGACCAGTCCGCGCAACGCCAGCTCTATCAGTCCTTCGTGCACCACGGGGCGGCTCACTTTCAGGCGGGCAGCCAGCTCCCTTTCGGACGGCAGCGTTTCGCCAATGGATATTTTTCCCGAAAGGATAAGGTCTTCAAACTTAGCGACAAAAACCTGTTTCAGGCTTTCGGTTGTAATCGGTTCCAATATTTTTTCTGTCATAATTCTGCCGGTTGGTGGTATTACCAGATTGTAAAAGTAAGAAATAAAAT
>JAJRQN010000060.1 GCA_024280235.1 Bacteroidota bacterium
AATCTAAGGAATTGATTTCTCAATTGATAGCAAATGTAAAAGCAAATGAAAAACCGGTAAATCGCCCCATGTCTCTTCCAACAATATCAATGGGGGTATAAAATACAATAATGAATGATTTTCCTGTTTCAATAGTAACTCCCGGATGGAGAGTCAGCCTGTAAGTATCCGGATCTCCATTTTTAAAACGGTTATACTGAAAGCTAAAACCGCCAATAAGTTGTAATGTTCCGTTAAAAACATAATATCCTAACTCGCTGTCCAGAAAATAATTATCTGAAATAAATCCATCGTAACAGAAGGTCTTCTGATATTGGCCGGTAATATCGAGCGAAAAACGGGGAGAGAAACAGCTTGTCAAAGCAACACCCGTGGTAACACCCATATACTTGCCAAAGAATCCGGTTTTGCGCAAGCCAAAATTAGACACATTGGAAAAATTTACTCCGAGTAAGGCAGCAGCAAGAAACTTTTTATGTTGCAGAAACCGGTATTTGGCTCCAAAAGAAACAGAACTCAGATTTGATGTAATAAAGGTTCCAATCTCCAATCGTTTGTTCACACCATAAGTAAACCGGAAAAACAGGTCTTTTAAAATTATCGCACTGTCGCTATCCAACGAAACGGGATAAAGATGGCCATTGTTATCAAAAGCTTTTTTGCTATACAAATAAGCAAAAGAAGGTTCTGCTTCCAGTGTTTTGGCTGAAACCAGTGTGGCATCAATTGCCGTAAGCTTTGACGCAGAAACTCCGGCAACCTGGGCAGTAAGGCTGCCACTCAGCAATAATAAATTACCAATAATAATGGCTGTTACAAAAGGTAACAGGGATATATGACAGAAACTATTAACAATCTTCATACCTTTATCTCTTTTTGACAAGACAAAAATAGAGAAGCTTTTCCCAAACGAAAATACCTTGTGAAAGGTATTTTAAGAATTAATCAGGTTAGGTTTTCAAAACAGCGTTATTTGGCTTCTCCGGGAGCATAAATTTCATCTATGAAAAGGTTGTATTTCTCTTTAATAACCCTTCTTTTAAGCTTTAACGTAGGCGAAAGCTCACCGGTTTCGGTACTCCAGCTGTCGCAAACGAGGCGGAAAACCTTGATTTGTTCCACGTGTCCGAGTCTCAGATTATATTTGTCTATCTCCTCCTGATAACGGTCAATTACCTTTTGTTTTCTAACCAAATCTTTGTTGTCGCGAAAAGTAACGTTATGAATATGACACCAGGCATGGAGATAATCAAAATCAGGAACAATAAGGGCTGCGGTAAACCTGCGATTTTCGCCAATTACCATGAGCTGTTCTATGAACATTGACTCTTTCAGCGTATTTTCGATCATTTGAGGAGCTACATATTTTCCACCGGAGAGTTTGAAAATCTCTTTTTTGCGATCGGTGATACGCAAAAACCGATCTTTATCAAGCTCGCCAATATCGCCTGTATGAAGCCATCCATCTGCATCCAGCACTTCGCGTGTCCTTTCAGGGTCTTTATAATAGCCTTCCATCACGTTGTCGCCACGTACCAGAATTTCGCCATCGCCGGCAATCTTTACTTCAATCTCCTCGGGTACCACGCCCACCCATCCGAAACGGATATTCGGAAAATAAGACATGTTCCCGGCTACCACCGGTGAAGTTTCCGTAAGTCCATATCCCTCCTGCACCGGAATGTCGGCTGCCCAGAAAATTCGTGATAACCGCGGTTGAAGTGCAGCGCCTCCGGAAACTATACTTTTTAACGAACCGCCCAGAGCTTCACGCCATTTACTCAACACCAGCTTTCGAGCTAACGCAAGTTTCAGATTGTAAACGATTGTCCGGTTTGCCGGATTGGGATCATACCTGTCTCCGATTTTTACTGCCCAGAAAAAAATTGATTTTTTCACGCCACTCAGCCCACGGCCTTTCAGGATGATCTTGTCATAGATTTTTTCAAATACTCTTGGCACTGTGATAAAAGCATTGGCTTTTATTTCCTTCATATTTTCCACAATAGTATCAATATTTTCGGCATAATAGATGGAAATTCCCAACGATTGCCACACGTAGTTTCCGGTGCGCTCCAACACGTGACACAGCGGCAGAAAACTCAGTGCACGGTCGCCTTCTCCCAATGCGGTAACAATTTGTTGAGTCATCAGTACATTGCTAACCACATTCTTGTGACTGAGCATCACCCCTTTGGAAAGCCCGGTAGTTCCTGATGTATAAATCAATGTTAGCAAATCTTCCGGTTTTACCTCATCCCGCCTTTTTCCCAGCAGCGGTAGCAAAGAGGATTCTTTCCCTTTTGCCTGCTCTGTAATTTCACGCCAGTTTGCAGCTCCTTTCACCTCATCAAAGGTATAAATGGCTTTTAGTTTATCAATATCATCCACAAAATGATGCAATCTGTCGAACATCTCTTTGTCAGAAACAACCAAAATACGTGAATCGGAGTGTGTGAGGATATGCCGGTATTCATCTTCGCTAATGGTAGGATAGATGCCCACATGGACGCATCCTATTTGGGCCATACCGAAATCCATAAAGTTCCACTCCGGTCTGTTATTGCTGACAGTGGCTATTTTATCTCCTTTTTCAAAACCCATAGCAAGCAGTCCGAGGCTGACAGCATCCACATTTTTCCGAAAATCAGCCGTACTGAATGTTTCCCATTTTCCATTGCGTTTTACGGCCAGTGCCACATCCATGGGGAAGTTTTCTTCGGTGTAAGTCAGCAGGTCGAATATTCTTTTGACAGGTGTCATAGTTTTATGGTTTTATGATACACGATAATATAACTGCACTCTTTTCAGAAAATGCAAATATTGTTCGCCTAAGGTAAGAAATATTCTACTGTTATGCACAAAAAACAATAAGAATATTTTAATATAACTCTTGTTGGTAAAACGAGCAGCAATCATAATATCCGGATGGACAGGCACTATCCATTTGCTACGGTCAGGTCAATTTCATCCTCACCGGAAGCGATAATACTGGCAATAGCAGTATCACCCGTAACGTTAACAGCAGTTCGTAACATGTCCAGCGGCCGGTCCACAGCAAAAATCAAGGCAATTCCCTCTGTGGGAATACCTACTGCCGTGAGCACAATTACCAGCATAACAATACCGGCTCCGGGAACAGCTGCCGAGCCTATGGAAGCCAAAGTTGCCGTTACGATAATGGTAAGCTGCTGTGCCAGTCCGAGGTGCATACCGTAAACCTGTGCTAGGAAGACTGCTGCAACAGCCTGATACAGGCTCGTTCCATCCATGTTGATAGTGGCACCAAGAGGTAATACAAAGCTGGCGGTTTCGTTAGCGATACCCAGCTTTTCTTCCGCTGTTTCCATGGTGAAAGGCAGGGTAGCCGCACTGGAGCTGGTTGAAAAAGCCAAAAGTTGTACAGGATAAATGGCTTTCAGAAATTTGGTATATTTTACTTTGGTGAAAATGCTGATAATAATCGGATAAATTACAAAGATCATCACAAGCAATCCTGCAACAACTGTCAACGCATATAGCCCCAAAGCAGCAAAAAGAGAAAGCGTATCTTTCGGATGGCTGCCTGCCACATCCACCATCAACGCGGCTATAAGGGCAAACACACCATAAGGAGCCGATTTCATAATAATATCTATAATTTTGAGTACCACATCGTTGAGACTGTTAATGAGGGCTTTTACCGGCTTTACCTTTTCCTCCGGGATAAAAATCATAGCAACACCAAAAAGGATGGAAAAGAAAATCACCTGGAGCATTTTGGTATTGTTAGTAAGCGATTTGAAAATATTGGAAGGAACAATATCAACAATGGGCTGAAGTGGCGAAACATTTTTCAAAGCTACAGCCTGCGTTTTTTTTGTTGCCACATTTTCGGAAAACTTTTTTTGGAATTCAGCAGCTTTTTCTTCCGGAAATACCTTGCCCGGATTGGTAATGTTTACGATAATCAATCCCACGGTGATGGCAATCACTGTGGTAAGAATATAGAAACCCAGAGTTTTCAGTCCGATGCGCGACAACTTTGAGATATCAGTGAGGTTACTCACTCCGCTGATAAGTGAAACAATAATCAGGGGAACGGCAATGAGTTTCAGTAAATTAATAAAAATAGTACCCCATGGTTTGATATAAAAATCGGTAAACTGAAGCAATTGCCAGTGGATGGCTATAAATCCCCAAAGAACACCGAGTATCATTCCCAGCAGGATTTGCCAGTGGAAGGCAAGTTTTTTTCTTTTGTGTCCCATAAAAATCTGTTAAAAACTATTCTTTGAAAAATAGCGGTTGAAGCATCAAAAATAATAAATTTGTAATACTATTCACAATTAAACCTTTACAAACATGGGGAGACCAAAGAAAATAGGCATACTGACGGCTGGCGGCGATTGTCCGGGACTCAACGCTGCCTTGCGAGGCGTGGGAAAAACAGCCATTCTGAAATACGGGATGGAAGTCGTCGGAATATCTTCCGGATTTCTCGGCCTGTTACACAGCGATTACTTACCGTTGGACGAGGCTTCTCTTTCGGGCATTCTGACCGTAGGTGGAACCATTTTGGGTACTTCACGTGAAAAGCCCTTCAAAAAAACGCATCAGCTTGTGAATGAAAAGCCCAGGCTGATCAAAGATAATTATGAAAAAGCCGGCTTTGACTGCGTAGTTTGTATTGGTGGAAACGGAACCATGCGAACGGCTTCATTGCTTGCTGCCGAAGGGCTTAACGTCATTGGAATTCCCAAAACCATCGACCACGACGTTTGGGGAACCGACCAGACTTTTGGTTTCGATTCGGCCCTTACCATAGCCACCGATGCTATTGACAGGCTACACACTACGGCCAACTCTCACAAACGCATCATGGTTATTGAGGTGATGGGACACCATGCCGGATGGCTGGCCTTGTATGCAGGCATGGCAGGCGGCGGCGATGTGATTCTGCTTCCCGAACTGGATTACGACATTAAAATAATCAACAGGTACCTTAAAAACAGGGTTAAATCAGGAAAACCTTATTCCATTGTTGTGGTTGCTGAAGGAATAAAGAAACCAAAAAAGTTAATGCAGCCACTTACATAGCTGAAAAAATAGAGGAAGGTGTGGGCATGGAAACCCGAAAAACCATCTTAGGCTACATTCAGCGTGGTGGCAGTCCCACGCCCACCGACAGGCTGCTGGCTTCGAGCTATGGTGCTTATGCCGTTGATTTGATTGCACAGGGAAACTTTGGAGAGATGGTTATGAAAAACGGTGAAAGTATCAGCTCTCTTCCGCTGAGCGAGGTAGGCGGAAAGCTCCGGCTTGTGCAAAAAGATAATTCATTGCTTAAAAAAGCACGAGGACTCGGTGTTTGCTTCGGCACAAAAGAACCGTAATCTCAGCTATTTACGAATAATCGAAACTACTTCCATCCAGGAACTCACGGAGAATAGAGGTGGGCGGAATTTCTTTCTCGTTGATACAGACTAAATAGGAAAGAAATTTCAGCAGCCTTCTGGATTCGGAATATTCAGGAACATTTGGAGGAACCTCACGCAACAGGGGTTCTGCCAGCCGTTTCAAAACACCAAGCTCAAACAACAGAGCAGTATTGAACATCACATCGGCCTCCTCCTGATAAGGAAATATATTTTTTTCTTCGCCCCTTCGGACGCTGGGCCAACGCTGCAAAGTTTCCAATGCCGAATAGCCCCGATAACGAGCATCGCGAACCATGCGCCGGATAAGCCGGTTGTCGGTAGTAGGAATACGATTGTTGGCATCGATGCTCAGCGGAGTTAGTGCAGAGACATAGACTTTAAATTTTCTATCTTCCGGTATCATGGCCGAAATTTCAGGATTCAATCCATGAATACCCTCCACCACGATGATGCTGTTATGTTGCATTTTTAGCGTAGTGCCATCATAAAAACGCTTTCCTTCCGCAAAAGAGAACTTAGGCAACTTTATTTCATTATCCGCAAGAAGTTCCAGTACATTTTCGTTGAAGAGCTTTATGTCAAGAGCATGAGGATTCTCAAAATCATAATTCCCATTTTCATCACGCGGAGTCAACTCGCGGTTTACAAAATAATTGTCCATGGAAATAACCACCGGCTTCATCCCAATGACACTTAGCTGAATAGCAAGTCGTTTGGCAAAAGTTGTTTTTCCGGAAGAAGAAGGCCCTGAAATAAAGACAACCTTTACCTTTCCTCTTTTATGAATCATATCCGCAACACAAGCAAGCTTTTTTTCCTGTAAAGCTTCAGAGATTTTAATAATGTCCCCGATGTTCCTTTCCTGTGTCAGCTCATTCAACCGACCTACGTTGGGCACACCTACAATATCGACCCACTCATTAAATTCCTGAAAAATGTCAAACAACTTATTCTGTATCACAATGTCTTCCAGCTCATTGGGGTTTTCTTTCTTTGGCAGAACCAACAACATGCCTTTATAATATTTTACCAGTTCAAAATGTTTCAGATAACCGGTAGAAGGGACAAGATAGCCATAGAAATAGTTCACCACATCATCAAGCTTGTACACCGAGCTATAAAACTGTTTTCGGGTGCGCATGAGAGTACATTTGTCCTCCAAACCAAATTCTTCAAAAATGCGTAAAGCCACTTCCGTGCGAATCTCTTCCCTGTCGAAAGGCAGGTCGCGACCAATGATTTCATGCATGCGGTTTCTCAACTTTGCAATTACCTCATCATGCGTTTCGTTATTAATCAACCCTTCCAGCTCACAATAAAGACCTTTGGAAACAGTATGCTCGATTTTTAACTTGTAATCGGGATACAAATCGACTGCAGCCTTAAACAGAACCATAGACAATGAGCGCATAAACATGCGTTGCCCATCGGGATGCCGGTAGCCGATAAAACGGACGGTTTTGGGTTTATACAACATGTAATCCAACTCCTTGAGCGTGTTGTTTACCATAGCTCCGAGAATATCTTCACCAATATCAATATCCTGATCCTCAATAATATCAGACAGGGTAGTTCCAAAAGGATATTTTTTTTCCGTCTTGGTATTTTCACAGTAAACAGTAAACTCTTTGAACTTTTTCATAACATACTTTCTGAAAAAAAACAAAGGTAAATAAATTTATACTGCAAGGTTTGCATATCACCTTTTTGTGGTTGAAATGGTTAATTCCTATTTTAGTGCGCTGAAAATAGTTGAAGCATAATTTTTTTGCAGAAGAGGTCTGGAATTTTGCATAACTATCTTTCTATAAATAT
>JAJRQN010000061.1 GCA_024280235.1 Bacteroidota bacterium
CTTCAATGCTATAAGATTCAGCTTTGTTCAGCAAAGAGCCTCACGTCCGCCAGAAGGCGGGCTCAGGGATAAACGGTTGAAGCGGGGAGACTCTTCACGAATCTCTGCGCGACAGCCTACACACATGATCGTTCAGAGATAAACTCCTCTTTTTTTGGGCAGGGGATTTGCCAAAAGTTTTACGCAGTAAAACCTCTTAATGTTCTTAACTTCTTCATGCATAGCTGCCGACAGACAGCCTTCATGGTAAAAAGGCTTAAAGCCAATGGTTTAATTGGTTTAGGTTGGTTTTCAATGCTTTCATGAAGTGGCGAAAGTTGAGTAACTTAAAAACATGGCAGCTGAAACTTCAAAACCTGAAACTTTTTCTTCGTCACGGGCACGCTTCCGCCTCCTAAGTCCCATCCGCCGGTGGCGGAACGAACTGTTTAAGAGGCCCTTATGTGTATTCAAAAAACTACTTTTCCCAAAGCAAAAGCAGCTCGTTTTTATTTTTAGTCTTCAGGAAATTCTGAAGTTCCGGTTCGTTGATAATCAGGTATCGCAACTTGCGTTCCAGAAGGTCTTCCACCTTTTCCACCAATTCAAGCAGATAATTCTTATCAATATTTTCACCCACAAACCAGAGGTCGATAATTGGCGAATCTTTCCCTTTGGCTAACTCGCCCACAAGATACACGCGTTCCAGTTTACCCAGTTTCTTTACCACCTTTTCTATTACCTGATCGATACCTACATACTTCATAAGCAGGCTGTTAATCTCAGGAAACAGGGGATGATGGGTATTAGCATGATAAACTTTTTTATTCCCCACCATATCGGTAGCAAGCAGGCCTGCTTTATCAAAACGGTTCAACTCCTGCCGGATGGCGTTGGTCGATTCACCAAATTCCGGCTCCAGCGAGCGCAGATAGGCCGTGGTATCGCTGTTCAGGAAAAATTTGAGCAGCAACTTCAGACGGGTTTTCGATGTGATTAACGCTTCAAGCATAGAGGAGGAATCGTGTGTGGTAAATGGTGATTAGACCTATTATTTATTATAAAATTTTAATTAAACTGTATTTAATTTTGAATATAGGGTTATCCTTGTCGTCAGATCATCCTGTTTCTTATCATTAAAACATCCATCTTGATTCGATAAAACCATGAAGGCTTCCCTTTCGGCCAATACACCTAATGAAATATCCGGAAACTGAATGAATCCCATTTTTCCTTTTCGGGCAGAGCCTACGGCAATATTAGCAGGTACTGAAACAGCAGCTCTGCGAAGTCGGGACGTTATTCCAACCTGTTCATGTTTTGGGAAATCAACAGTCTCTCTGTAAACACTTTCTGCCAACAGCATTGCTGATTTCCATACATCCAAATCTTTGTGATTCATGGGTGATTGGTTTTATAACTGTGCGCGAATAATTAAAGCGGTGTGTTTGCAGGGTTTGGCCGGAACCACTCACTCATAACCATTCACTAATTGAGTAACAAAACTACTCAATATTTTGGTTTTGTCAAGAGCAAATGTAGAAAAATTTTCTTTTCGGCAAAAAAGATTAAAATTATTTTATTCCGTATTGATAAAAGTCGGGGGATTTTGATGAGATATATAGTCCAAGCGGACGATTGAACTATATATGGTTCTTTCATTCATCATTCTCTCATTCCACCCGGTATTGTTTTCCGGGGAGGCTTTGTATGAGGGCGTTGAATTCGAGGTTTAGCAATGCCGCCGCTACCTGCGAAGGATTATATCCGGACTGTATCACGAGTTTGTCAATGCCGAGGGTACCGGCCTGGCGGAGGAGTTCGTACAGTGTCTTTTCTTCTGCGGACATCTCCACAAAAAGGGCAGTTTGCTGATTAGCAGTAGTACGACGGTCGTCCCATCCCAAGAGGTATTCAATGTCGTCGGCACTCTGAAGCAATGCTGCTTTATTGGCCTTAATCAGGAAATTGCATCCGATGGAAAAGCGGTCTGTAAGGCGACCTGGCACAGCAAACACATCGCGATTGTATGTATTTGCCAACTCGGCAGTGATGAGTGCTCCGCCTTTGCGGTCTGATTCGACAACGACGATGGCGTCCACCATCCCGGCGATGATGTGATTGCGTTTGGGAAAATTCTCACGGTCGGGTTTGGTTTTTGACATAAACCCTGTGAGGAGTCCGCCATTGGCGAGCATCTCTTCGGCCAGCTTCCGGTGAGGAGCAGGATAAAGTCTGTCGAGGCCATGCCCCAAAACGCCCACAGTGGGGATGTCCAACTCAACAGCACGCCGGTGGGAACACCCATCAATACCATAAGCCAACCCGCTCACAACAGTAACCTCTTTATCCCGAAGGCCATCAATTATTTCACGACAACGGGCACGACCGTAGTCGGTGGCACGTCGTGTTCCGACAAAAGCTATCATCCGGTGATGGTTCAAATCAGCATTACCCCGGTAATAGAGCATCAACGGGTGGTCATAACAGTTGAGCAGCCGTTGTGGATAATCTTCATTCTGAAAAAACAGCGCTTTTATGTGATGCTTTTCGATAAATAAAAGCTCTTCTTCTGCCCGCCTGAGCACTTTCTGATTGAGAATATTGTTTACCGCTGCCTGTCCAATACCCGGAATAGACCTTAAAGTTTTGGCGGATGCCCTGAAAACCTCTTCCGCACTTCCACACCATTGGATAAGTTTTTTGCCATTAACATCGCCGATGCCGGGAATAAGAGTAACACCTATTTTATATAACAAAGAGGGTTCCATAGACTACAAAGTTAGCGATTTTCTCAAATACCATACAAGGAAAAGCGGAACCCTAAACATGCATGCTCCTAACCTGAGGTGAAGTAAAAAATCTGTGCTCACCTTTATTCTTCATATTTTGACTTCTCCTGTCAAAAAACTGACGAATGAATCAGGTTAGAAAATTTGTAAAAGTCCTCTTTCAAAAATTATTGGAATCTATACCATAAAGGTAACCTTCCTGTGCATAGCATTCGTCCCGTTTGTTCATAGCCATCCTTATTATATCCATCCAAGCACAAAGCCAAAAATGATGATAGCCAACAAGTCAACGGTAAAGATAATCCCTGTTGTAATAATTTTCTTCCGCACTTTTTCCATATCAAAAACCCAATAAGAGGCCACAAAAAAGGTAAGGTAGCCGAAAATAACAATCAGATACGGTGCCGAAGCATTCCACCACGAATAATCCCAGGTAAGAGCACCTACAGCATGTAGCAATATTTCAACAATAACACAAAAGATGGAATTGGCAATGGCAAAAAACCACCGGTTAGGAATACCGAGAATCTTCAACTTTTTATCTGCGGGTAGAATTTTTGCAAAAGTGATGCCTGCAATGGCAAACATAAAGCTGATTTCGATATTCAATCCGATAAGAATCTCGTAAGCAGACTTCCCGGGTGCGCCCCACACAGGTGCATAATTAGTAAAATGAAAAACCAGTGCATTCCAGATTTCATTGAACCAGTCCATACCCCAAAAGGTAAGTCCGGCAAAGACAAGACTCCAGTTTTTGCGTTCTATTTCTACGGCGTAAACATAAATTACAAAGGCAAACAGCGGAATGACGTACCATTGTAAACTACTACTGTCGCGCAAATGTTGCATGGCTGCAAGAGCGGAGGATGTGGGCATCTTATTGAATTTTAATGGTTAAACAGTTGCTAATGTATAAAATTTTCATATACGGTTACAAGCTGAGACTGAAGAGTGGATGGTTGAACCAGTAAAAAATTTCAGGGGTGGACGTAACAAGCAGTTAGGGCTTGTTACGAAATAAATTCTCTGAATCAGGCAAAGTTATTTTGTTCGATAACGAGGCAAAAAATGCAGGCATAGCAAAGCTACGGCGAGGCTTTTTAACAAAGTTAGCGGGCAAAAGAATGAGTATAAACGGAGTAGTTATTTCGTAACAAGCCCTTAAGCCGGACGTGTGAAATGGCCGTTAACCAAAAACCCTTATTTTTGTCTCTTCAAAATTTACAACACTCTTATAAGTAAAAAAATATGAAGAAAAACGGTTTTCTCCTCCTTTTGATTTTTGCTTTGTCATTACTGCTTTTTGCCGGAAACGGTTATGCCTGCACCAATTATCTTGTTACCAAAGGGGCTTCTGCCGATGGTTCTGTAATGATTTCGTATAATGCCGATTCGCACGTGTTGTATGGTGAATTGTACCATTGGCCTGCCGGTATCTGGCCCAAAGGAACTATGATGGATGTGTATGAATGGGATACCGGAAAATATCTCGGGAAAATTGAACAGGCCCATCAAACTTACAATGTCATCGGCAATATGAACGAGCATCAGGTGGCTATTGGCGAAACGACTTATGGCGGCAGAGCTTCACTGCAACACCAACCTTCGGCTATTGTGGACTATGGCAGTTTGATATATCTTGCTTTGCAGCGGTCGCGAAATGCCCGCGAAGCCATAAAAGTGATGACAAGCCTGGTAGCGAAATACGGGTATTACAGCGAAGGAGAAGACTTTTCCATTTCCGATAAAAATGAAGCCTGGATTCTGGAGATGATTGGCAAAGGCGAAGGCGAAAAAGGCGCGGTTTGGGTTGCACGGCGCATCCCGGATGGTTACGTTTCCGGTCATGCCAACCAGGCACGTATCACCACCTTCCCGCCGGCTAACGGCAGGACTTCCATCACTTCTGATGAGATAGATAAAATTTTCCAACCGGAAGTCAACACGGTGTATTCCTCCGATGTGATTTCTTTTGCCCGTAAAAAAGGTTTTTACAAAGGCCCGGACAAAGATTTTTCATTTTCCGACACTTATGCACCTGTCGATTTTGAGGGAGCGCGTTTTTGCGAGATTCGGGTATGGACCATGTTCAACGATGTGAAATCGGGTATGGACAAATATTGGGATTATGCCAAAGGTGATGTTCAACACGCTAAACGGCTGGCCAACGGCGATAAAAACGTCAACGGATATGCCACCAACCGGATGCCACTTTGGGTAAAACCCGACAAAAAAGTTACTTTGCAGGAGATGATGCATTTTATGCGTAACCATTTGGAAGGCACAGAGTTGGACATGAGCAAAGATGTGGGTGCCGGTCCATTCCATTGTCCTTACCGCTGGCGACCTCTCACATGGAAAGTAAAAGGTGCTGAATATATCAACGAGCGTGCTACCGCCACGCAGCAGACAGGTTTTACCTTTGTGGCACAATCACGCAACTGGCTTCCCGACGCCATTGGCGGCATCATCTGGTGGGGCGTTGACGATGCTTCAGGAACTGTTTATATGCCCATTTATTCTTCTATTACCAAAGTTCCCGAAAATTTCAAGGTGGGCAATGGCAGCATGATGGAGTGGTCCGACTCATCTGGTTTTTGGATTTTCAATCAGGTGGAAAACTTTGCTTACACCGCTTGGGATCGCATTCATCCCGACATTGTAAAAGTGCAGACAGAACTGGAAAACAGGTTTATTGCTTTCACTCCGGCTGTTGACCAAACTGCAGAAACACTTTACAAAACCAACCCGAAAGAAGCGGTGGCTTACCTGACGCAATACAGCAACAGCATGGCTGCCAAGACATTCAAAACATGGAAAAATCTTTATCATCATTTGTTTATGAAGTTTATGGATGGCAATATAAAATACAAGCGTCCGGTTCCCAAAGGGTATAAATATGTCAATCCCAAGCTGGAACAGCCTGGTTATGGTCAGCAATGGTACAAACTGATTATTGACCAGACCGGTGATAAGCTGCTGGATAAAGAACACAAAAAAGAATAGCGGTACATTACATGGTAAAGTCGAACGGGCGTAATTGCAGCTTTTGGTAAATATCTTTGCTAAATATGTAAAGCCGGGCAGGCCGGTGTGAAACCTCTGATTCTTTTTCCCGTAACGATACAATATAACTTAGCAGCGCTATTTTTTTACGAAAGTTTCATTTATGCAAAACAAAAGCACTTACAACAAAAACCTAGTCGTGATCATTGCGGCAGTTGCGGCTACCGGCGGACTATTATTTGGATTTGACACCGGCGTGATTTCGGGCGCCATCCCGTTTTTTCAACAAGATTTTCAGCTTACCAACAGTATGGTGGAAAACATTACCACCGCAGGGCTCGTAGGAGCTGTGATTGGTGCTATGTTTACCGGAAGGCTATCTGATATTATTGGCAGGAAAAAGGTCATTCTAATGGCTGCCGTCATTTTTATTATCGGAGCTGCCTGGTCGGGATGGGCTCCCAACGATAAAGTGCTGATTGCCGCACGTCTCTTTATCGGACTGGCCATTGGAATTTCTTCTTTTTCAGTTCCTTTATACATTGCTGAAATTTCCCCTACCAAAATCAGGGGGCGTTTGGTTTCGCTTTTCCAGCTTCTGATAACCATTGGCATACTGGTTTCTTATCTCAGCGACCTGCTCTTTGCCAATAACAACGACCTGTCGTCCTGGCGACCCATGTTTTATGTCGGGGTTATCCCCGGGTTAATTTTATTTATTGGTATGCTTTTCCTGCCCGAGACGCCTCGCTGGCTTATGAGCAAAGGCCGTGAAGATGAGAGCCGGCATGTGTTGAAAAAAATCGAAGAACCAGACTTGGTGGAAGCTTCTATTCGGCGAATGAAAGAGGATATCGAAAGAGCAAAAAGCCGGGCTACTTTCCGTGAGGTTTTCAAACCCTGGCTGCGAACAGCGCTTATGATTGCCGTGGGAATCATGTTCTTTCAGCAGTTTGTCGGCATTAATACGGTCATTTACTACAGTCCTAAAATCTTTATGATTGTCGGGTTTGAAGGAGCAAGAGCCGGAATATGGGGTGCTGTAAGTGTAGGTGTTGTCAATGTGGCATTCACCGTGCTTTCTCTCTTTCTCATCGACAAAATCGGCAGAAGAAAACTCTATTTTATCGGCATAAGCGGTATTATCTTTTCGTTGCTTGCTCTTGGAACAGTATTTGCTTTTCACTCATCCCTCGGGGATACGGGAAAATGGTTTGCCATTGTTTTTGTATGGATTTACATTGCCTTTTTTGCTATCAGTCTGGGACCACTGGGCTGGCTTTTTATATCCGAAGTCTTTCCGCTTCGCGTAAGGGGTATCGGCTCCTCCATTGGGTCTTTGTCCAACTGGCTTTTTAACGGGCTGGTGGCCTTTACCTTCTTTAAAATCGTTAAACTGTTTACTGCTTCAGGTACGGGAATCATTACACACGAAAAATTATATAATGCTGCTACACATACTTTTACCATGCAGGCAGTAAACAATGGCAATCCGGCAGGAGCTTTTTGGTTTTATGCTTTTATAGGTATTGTCGGTTGGGTGTGGGGTTATTATTTCCTCCCCGAAACCAAAGGTATTTCATTAGAAAAAATAGAAGAACACTGGCGCAACGGCGGTAAGCCAAGGGATTTGAAAGGGTAATCAGGTTCCAATATAATCAGCGGCTGCCAGAAAACACCAATCTCTTCGTTGAGCTTACATTCAAAAAAAGGGTTCCGGAAAAATATTTCCGGAACCCTTTTCATTTGAACTTTTGGCCTTCGCGAATTCTAAGCAGAAAGCATTTCGTCAATAGCCTTACAGGCACGGAAGCCGTCTGCGATAGCTGAAATAGCATCGGCAGTACGGTTGACGGCATCACCACCGGCAAACACTTTAGGATCACCGGTTTGTTGTTTTTCGTTGACGATGAAACGACCTCTTTCGATTTTGATTTTGTCTTCAAATTCTTTTTCGAGGAAGCTGTAATCGCCCATCTGGCCAATGGCAGCCATTACCGCCGTAGCTTCTATAATAGTGTTGCTACCTTCGATGGCCACCGGTTTCGGGCGTCCGCCTTTAGGATCGGGAACCATTTCGGCTTTCAGATATTCGACTGACTTCACATGGCCATTTTCATCCTTATGCACTTTAATGGGAATACCTTGCGGAATAATGTGAACGCCTTCGTCCTCGGCACCCTCTATTTCTTCCCAGTCAGCAGGCATATCTTCTACACGACGTCGGTAAAGAATGGTAACATCAGCTCCAAAGCGACGGCTGACACGTGCGGCATCAATGGCTACGTTTCCGCCTCCTACTACAATCACCTTATCACCGATGTCCACTTTATCGCCGGAGTTAATCATATACAGGTAGCGGAAAGCCTGCATAGAGCCTTTGGCATCTTCACCATCAACACCCAACGACCATGCATCAGGGAAACCAACACCCATAAAGACAGCATCAAACTTATTGTAAATCTCTTTGAATGAAATGTCTTTGCCTACCTTGGTATTAAAATTAATTTTTACGCCAATACTTTTGATGTAATCTATTTGTTTGTCAAGACTTTCGATGGGCAAACGATATTTAGGGATGCCATACATGGTAGCACCACCAGCCTTGGCACTGGATTCATAAATGGTTACGTCGTAACCACGCAGGGCAAGATAATAAGCGGCGGTAAGGCCGGAAGGACCTGCACCGATAATACCAACTGTTTTACCGTTGGCTTCTCTTATTTCCGGATTGACAATTTCGCGTGTAATATCAGCAGTTACAGCTGTTTCGGTAGCATAACGTTTCAACCAGCGGATGGCAAGTGCTTCACCACGGGAGGCAATAGCACAAACATCTTCGCAACGGCGGGTACAGACTTTCCCACACATTTCGGGTAGCGGGTTGTTGTCGTAGATAATCCGAACGGCATCGGCATCGTTTCCGGCGGCAATAGCGTTAATATACTCGGGGATATGCATGTGTTCGGGACAAACTTCGGTACAAAGTCCGCAGCTGATACAACGGCTGGCTTCGGCACGGGCTTCGGCTTCGTTGTATCCCAGAACCACTTCTGCAAAACTCTTCACACGCTCTTTGCCTTCAAGTTCGGGCATAGGAACACGGTCTAAAACGTTCAGCGACGTTTCTTCAGTACTGAAGAAAGAGATTTGTTCTTTCCCTTCCGGATTGTCTTTGCCGGGAGTCCATAGGAAACTGTCGGGGTCTTCACTTACATACAAATAATCCTTGGTCAGACTTAAACTTCCCGTAGGGCAAACCTCAACACAAAGCGCACACCAGCAGCAACGACCATTGTCCACTCGTGGACGTAATCCCGAATCCCCTTTTTTTCCATCATGGCCTTCGATATGAATCATGTCGATGGCGGCATTCTGGCAAATGGTGGAGCAGTTACCACAACCTATACATTCGTCCAAATCATTAAAGTGAAGGCCACGATAACGGTCGGCTGCTTCTTTCGATTCCTTTGGGTAAGAGATAGTATGTGGTTTCTTCCCAAACTGCTTAAGAGCAGTTAATGGTTTCAGTGTTCCGTTTAGATCAAAAAAGCTCATATTTATCTGTTTTTCGTCTGATTCTTAATTTATCGTTCAATTTCCGGAGGGCAGGTTCCCAGGCTATTCATAATTGCGGATATATCGGCAACATTTTCACCTATCAGCAAGTCTTCAAGCAAGGTAATACCATGCACATAAGCCGCTCCGCGGAAATGCGTCCGGCGGGGATGCGTACTTCCATCGCTAACGATATACATTCCCACTTCACCACGGGTAGCTTCTGTACGAGCATAAGCATCGCCTTTGGGAAGTGTCCATTTATGTGGATTTGGAATACGATTATAAAATTCTCCGGAAGGCATTTTTTCAATTACCTGGCGGATAATGCGAATGGATTGCCGAATTTCCTGACGACGCACCAAAGCACGTGCCCAGATATCGCCACCTTCCTGTGTGGGAACAATAAAATCAAGTTTATCATACACTTCGTAAGGATCATCAATACGGATATCACTTTTGATACCACATCCACGCAACACAGGTCCTACAACGCCCCATTCTACTGCTTTCTCTTTAGAAATGATACCCACACCTTGCGTTCTTTTCTGAAAGATGGTGTTTTCGAACATCAGGTCATCATAATCTTTGAGTCTTTTTTCGAGATAATCCATGGTACGAAGTACTTTATCCGCAAAACCATCGGGAAGGTCACGGCGAACGCCACCGGGCCAGATATACATATGATAAACACGGCCACCGGTAAGTTCTTCAAAAAGGTCAAGAATATAGTTCCTGTCACCCACACTCCATTGTCCCATGGTATAAAGTCCGAGGGAGCCGTTCTGTCCGCCATACCAAAGCATATACGAAGCCATACGTGCAAGCTCAAGCATTAGCACACGGATATATTTTGCTCTTTCGGGTACTTCACGACCTTCGAGCAGTTCTACGGCACGGGCGTAAGATTCCTCTACCGGATCAGGTTCGGGAACACAAAAGCGGCACAGCAGGGTAAAACTCTGAAGCCAGTTCCTGCTTTCCTGTAATTTTTCAAAAGCACGGTGCAGATAGCCCACTTCGGTACGGGCCTTTACAATAGTGTCGCCTTCCACCTGCACTTTGACCATCATATTTCCGGTGATACCCGGGTGCTGAGGCCCAATATATAATGTTGTCGCTTTTTCTCTCATTTTATCTTGAGTATTTTTTTGCAAAATCAGGTATTTCTTCTCCATCACGGTCAGCAATAGATTCACGTACATCCTGTGCATCTTCTCTTCCGGGACGGTGCCAGAATGTTTTTTCGGCATAAGCTGCCGAGTCAAAATCGCGGCGGAAAGGCGGCGGGCCTTGCCAGTCTTCGAGGATAAACTCTTCAGGAGCCTCCAAACCGGTAAACTGAACACCAAACATTTCGCGCAATTCCCTTTCGTACGTATTCATTTGACGCCAAATCATATCCAGATTGTCCATGACTGCATTATCGCGATCAAGACGTGTACGGACAAAAACTTTAATTTTATCAGCCGGCGACCAAACAATAAACACAACTTCCAGTTCTCCATCTTCCAGCCAGTCAACGCAATTCACATCGGACAGGTGGACAAATCCCATTTCATCTTTCAGGTAGAAGAGTATGGCAGGGATGGTTTCCTTTTTTACAGAGAAATCAAGGCGATTGTCTTTAAAGTCATTTCGCTCTACGGCATCCGCAAAGTTGGCTTTAATCCGTTTGATAATACTTTCTTTAAGTTCTTTCATAGATTCAATATTTTACCAGTTGTAATCAGGCATTATCCAGTTCGGAATGATTTTCTTTTGGTTTGCACGATACCACTCCAGATTGTCTTTATATTGCTGTGCTCCATTGGCACGGCCTTCGGCAATCCGTTTTTGCAGCTGTGCAAATCCGGAAAGAACAGCTTCGGGACGAGGCATGCAGCCATTAATGTAAACATCCACAGGAAGATATTTGTCAAGCACTTTAATGGTGTTGTATGAATCGTAGTACATGCCGCCATTAATGGTACAAGAGCCAAAGCCAATCACATATTTCGGGTCTTGCATCTGTTCATAAACCCGGATCACTCTTTTCATGGTTTTCACTGTCAGATAGCCGGTTATGAGCAGTACATCAGCCTGTCGCGGAGTGGCAGCACCTCTTACTCCAAGACGCTCAGCATCGTAGCGGGATGTCATGGTAGGCGGAATTTCTATGGCACCACATCCTGTTCCGTAAGCCAGTACCCATATGGAGTGCTTACGCGCCCAATTCTGGATGATATCTACTATCTTTTGAGAATTCTTATCGTTCATCATAATCTTTCAGGTTTAAAAAAATACAGCTTGTAGAATTGCCAGCAAGCCAAAAAAGCTGGGCCAGCCCCAAAACCATCTTACGGCCTGTTCGGTACGATAACGAGGTGTTGTTACACCATAAAGTACCGGAATTAAATAAAGAGCAAAAGTTTTTATAAGTAGTATCAGTAGGTTATCGGCTCCCCCCATGAAAAGGTCAACATACAAGGTAAGTTTGGCAAATGTAAATACCGAACCCGAAGACATCATAACAAACAAATATTTCCCTCCGTTTTCAGAAATGGGGCCTGAAGCCAACTCAGTAGGTGCTCCCACAATGTCAAAGGGTGAATATCTAAACATCCCAAACATGGCCATAACCGCGGCTACAAAAGCAAATGGGGAGGAGAACATTAACCATGTTCCGCTGTGAGCCTGTGCAGCCATCAAGCCGGTGATAGAGGTTGTGTGATATTGAATCATCAAAGCAACGAGAGCCAACACCCAGGGAATTTCAAATCCCACCATTTGGCTCAATCCACGGGTTACACCAATGGCTGAGTTGGGGTTTCCGGTTTGACCGGCACCAAGAGCCATTCCCAACGGGCCGAAGGTCATAACGTAAAGCAGGAAAATCAGATCACCTTGAAAGTTTAGATTAGGAAACCACTGATTATGTGTCAAAACCGGAACAATCATGAGTGTCATTACCGAAGAAACCATTAAAAAGGCGGGGCCAAAATGGTGCATAACGCCGTGATGAATGGCCGATTTTTTGGATCCTAATTTAAAAGCATCGATAAAATTCTGATAAAATGGCGGGCCTTTCCGGTTTTGCACTCGGGCTGTGATTTTACGGCTCAATCCGCCATAAGTCATCCCTACTACAAAGGCCACGAGAAACGTGACGACCGCACCTAAAATATCCATTAATACTACTTCCATTGATCTATTTTTTATTAGAACAAAATGTTCTTAAACAACAACATAATTACCACAAATACAATCACATATACGGCATAAGTCTGTCCGTTTCCGGTATATATCCTTCGTAAGAATTCGAAAAGAGATTCCATCCCATCGGCAAATCCTGTGTAGTATTTATCAATCTGACGCCGCATAGCAGGAGCTACTGCCCGCAAAAAAGGCTGCATAAATCCAACCGAGAACGTGAGGTTCTCATCTTCGGCAGGCACTTCACCTGAGGAACTAATATCTTTAGTGGTTACATATCGCGTAGTTTTGTATCCTTTCTATGTAAGGAAAACAACGAAAAAGACAAAAATAGCGATGATGTAATAGAGAATCGGCTGAAGGATGACGTTATCGCCCCAGACGTTCAAAATAACTGAAGAGTTCCAAAGATGTTTAAAAGTATCGATATATCCGAGGTCAACTAAACCGCTGTTGATAGGCTTCAGGATAATACCCGGGAAAGTACCGAGAACAAACATCATAACAGCCATAAGAACCATTGGAACTACCATCGTAGCAGGCGCTTCTTTTACATGTGCCCACTCTTTCTCCTCCTGTCCGAGGAAGAAACCAAAGAGAAATTTGTAACAATAAAGAAATGCTGCCGTACTGGAAAAGAAAATAACAATAACAAGCAAATAGTGATTGCTGGTAATCAGTGCTTCGTAGAGCATCCATTTACCCACAAAGCCACCCAACGGAGGAATGCCCGCCAGCGCAATAATGGCAAATAAAGCGGCAAAAAACGTCCATGGCATTTTCCTTATCAGGCCGGTTACTTCGGTGAAGTTTGTAGTACCGGTTTGTTTTTCGACAGCACCGGTAACCATAAATAATGTTCCTTTGAACAGGGCGTGCATCACAGCTAGAAATAAGCCGGCAAGCATACCGAGTTCGGTGCCAATGGCAATACCGGTAATAATGTATCCCAACTGAGCCACGGAAGAATAAGCCAGCAACTTTTTGGCATCATCCTGTTTGATAGCCCAAAGGGTTCCAAGAACAGCAGTAATACCTCCCAACCAGGCAATCACTTCGCGGAACCATACTCCCTGAGGAATCTGATTAATCATGGTTACCAGAACGATGACCATTCCGTAAACACCCATTTTTGATAATGCACCGGAGAATACAGCCGTATAAGCCATGGGCGCATTACTGTATGCATCGGGAGCCCACACGTGCAATGGCATCATAGCCGCTTTTACGCCCAAAGCCATCAAAAACAGAACGGGAATCCAAATCTGCATACTCAGGCTCATATTGGGATAAAAGTTTATCATACTGCCAATCATAAAAGAGCCGGTCATATGATGAACCATTACAATGGCCATCAGCATGGCATAAGCGCCAATAGCGCTAAACACGAAATATTTGATACCGATACGCTGAATGTCGTTTCCGCTGTAAACAGTCATAAGGTAAGACGACCAGGTCATAATCTCCCAAAAGATAAAGAAGGAAATCAGGTCGAGGCTCAGCAGGATGCCCATCATGGCCATGATGCTGAGGATAAAGTTAAAGTAAAAATATCCTTTTCGTTCCCTGCCTTTCATGTAGCCAACGGCATAAATGGCAGCCATCGAACCAAGACCGAGAACAATCAGAGAAAAGAGCCAGCTAAAATGGTTCAAACCCCAGGAAAGTTTTATTCCTCCAAGCGGAAGCGTTACGGAATCAGCAATTTTTACATAAGTAAAAAACAATGAGGCCGGAACCAACACGGATAACAGGAAAAGAATATCCTGAAGCACCTTACTTATTTTTCCGGCAAAGTAGGTCAGCACCGCACCTCCGAGAAAAACTAAAAATATTATATGTATCATTTCCATAGTATTATTCACTTAGCGGTTTATTATTTCAATGATAAAACATTATGAATATATTGACCCTTATCCACCAAGGTGGCAGATGCTTTGTGCAGGATACCCGTAACCGCATCCGGATAGAATCCGATAAGCAGGATAGCAGCTCCCAAAATAAGCATTACAACGAGTGCATTGACAGTAGGTTTCTGCGGTTGGGTATTTTCTTCCTTTTTGAAGAAGTATATCCTGTTGACAACGCGCAGGTAGTAAACCAATTCGATGACACTCACCATAAGCACCAGTACCATAATCAAAATCATGTTGCTGTCAGCAGCTGCGGTCATCACCGAGAGTTTACTCCAAAATCCGGCAAACGGCGGAAGGCCGACAATGGCAAAGGCACCAATCGCAAACAGCAGGGAGGTAATGGGCAGATATTTAGACATTCCGTTTACCTCCGTAATATTTTTCTCAGTAGAGTTATATACAAGGTAGCTTCCGGAGAAGAAAAGCAGTGATTTGGTAATGGCGTGATTCAGCATCAAAAACAAAGCGGCAAAAACACCTTCTTTGGTACCGAAGCCGAAAGCAACCAGCACAAGTCCCATTTGGCCGATACTTGAGTAAGCCAGCATTCGTTTGAGTTTTTCCTGGCGGATAGCAGCTGTTTCGGCAATAATCAGCGTAATCATACCAATCAATATCAGGAAATTGAAACTACCCGAAAGGTCAAAGATGGTGTAAGTGTAACGGATAATGGCATAAACAGCGGCTTTAACTACGATCCCGGCAAAAGCGGCTCCCACAGGGCCTGGCGCTTCGGCATAAGCATCCGGCGCCCATCCGTTAAGGGGAAAAATTTCCGCTTCAATTCCCAATGCAGTAACAAAAAAGATATACGACACGATTTTTAATGTCGGATTCATCAGGTGAATCTTACGGGCAATATCGGCCATATTCAGCGTACCGAGCTGTGAATAAATAATCATAATCGCCAGCAGTAAAAAAGTGGAGGCGATGGAACCCATCATAACATATTTGAAAGAAGCTTCCGCACTGTTACGACCTTTATAAAAAGCAGTAAGACCATAAGCCGAAATACTGGTAATCTCAATAAATACGAACATATTGAAAATATCACCTGTGAGCACAATACCCACCGAACCTGTAATAAGCATCATCAACATGAGGAAATATTTCAGGGCGGGTTCGTAATCCACATTTCTTTTGAATCGATAGCTGTAAGCCCATACCAACAGTCCCAAAAAGATCATCAGGGTAACCAAAAAGCCGGAGAACGCATTAAATACAAGGTTAATCCCAATGGGAGGAACCCATCCGGCAATCACTTCAATGATGGGGCCGTGAACCAACACATGGTCTAAAAGATTAATGGCCAGAATCAACAAATAAGTGAGTACAAGTCCCGGTACAATCCTGACCAGTTCTTTCCATATCATCCCGAGTAGTGGCATCAAAAATGCCGCCATCAGGGGAATTGCTATAAATAATACGGGAGTTCCTACCATTTTAAATTCTTTATTTCGTCAATATTTAAAGTACCGTGATGTCTGTATAAGCGGATAACGAGAGCCAGCGCTACGGCTGTTACCCCAAAGCCAATCACAATGGCTGTCAGCACCAATGCTTGTGGGACAGGATCAACCATTTTGCTCACACTTTTAAAGTGTTCTAAAAATCCGGGTGAAAAAATCGGTGCTGTTCCCCCTTTGTAATAGCCAATGGCCACGATGAGCAGGTTCAATCCTGAATCAATCACCGAAAGGCCGATGACAATTTTCAACAGCGATTTTTTCACCATTGCACCGTAAAAACCAATCAACATCACGAGGACGGCGGTTCCATAAACGGCATAGTCTAAAAAATGAAAATATGTACTATCCATTGCTTTCCCCTTTTTCGTGTAAAACTGTATAAATAACACCGGTAAGCTCAGCTCCTACTTTAAAGCCGACGGCAATATAGATTATGGGAATAATGCCACCGCTGAATAAGTTATTCATAACTCCCGTAGGCAGGAAATTCTGAAGAAAAGTACCGCCATGCATAAATCCCAACAGACCAACACCGGCAAAAGTGATACCAGCCAATGATTCCACCACGGAAAGTGCAGTATGGCTAACCGAATAATTTTCGTAAGCCAGTAACATCAGCAAAAAGCCGGTGGCAATAATTACACCGCCCTGAAAACCTCCGCCAGGCGACAAGTGGCCGTGAATAAAAACATAAGCACCCAGCAGAATAATGGCAGGAAACAACAACTTGGATCCCGATGTTACAATGCTACTGGCCGAAAAAAATACTGAACGTTTGCCAACTTCATGTCGATTCTTATAAAGAACACTGCCCAAAACAGTTACGGCGAGAAAAAGTACTGTTACCTCGCCCAGAGTATCAAAACCTCTGAAGTTTACTACAATACTGGTTACTGCATTAGAAACTGTCAGTGGACTTTGCGTTTTAGCGAGGTAAATATCTTTTACCGGGGATACACCTTTAACAAAATGTGGTTGGCCAAAGCCAATATCAAAAAATGTTACGGCAGTATAGTATCCCAATGTTGCCAACAGGAATATTACTAAGAGTTTCTTCATTTCACAGCGGATTTAAATTTTTCTTTCTTATCGGATTCGTCTTCCATACGCACGGTATTACGAATGGTAATGACAAATATAATGGTCGTAAGGGCAACACCGATAGCTGCCTCTGTTAATGCCACATCGGGCGCCTGTAACAGAAAATACAAAATAGAAAGAATCAGGCTGATAATACCGGTGGCCATAACTGCATACAACAGGTCTTTCTGAATAACTGCATATACCGAAGAGGCAATCATCAACAAAAACAGAATAGCTATTAAAATAAAATAAATCATAACTTATCCTCCTTGTTTTTAGTGTGAGGAACGACTTCCTGATAAGCGTCCATATTTTCTTTGTCTTTACTTTTGATAAAAGGATAATGTCCTCTTCGGTAGTTGGCACGAGCGAGTGCGTGAGAACTAATTGGATTTGAGTAAGCAATGAAAATAATGATAATCAATGCTTTCCATATCCAGGCAGGTTCCAGAAACCCCACACCAAGAACCAAACTCATACCACCAAGTGTAGTAGCTTTTGTCCCGGCTTGCAAGCGGTTGTAGGTATCGGGCATACGATATATGCCTAATCCTCCGAGAAACAGAAAAGAACTACCAATCACTAACAGAACACCTCCGATAATTTCTAAAATACTCATAAGGCTCCCTCCAGATATCTTGCAATGACAATTACTCCGATAAAACCCAGAACGGCATAAATCAAAGCGACATCAACATATATAAAACGTTTAAACATATAGCCCAACAACACCAGGGCAGCCACACCAATGGTGGTCAATGTATCCATGGCTACCGTACGGTCAGCGGCAGTAGGGCCTTGTACAAACCGGATAGCTGAGAAAATCATCCCGAGAGCCATCAGTGCCAGTGAGTAATAAATTATATAGATCATAATTAAAAGATTTTTAAGAGAACTTTCTCGAAAGGTTCGGCAATAATTTTAAAAGCTTCTTCAGGATCGGTAGTCTCCACATCAATCCAATGGATATAAAAGGTATCTCCAATTACATCCACCGAAAGAGTTCCCGGAGTAAGGGTAATGCTGTTGGCAAGAACCATCTTTGAGTAATTGGTTGTTAATTTTGTTTTGAACTTTACAATACCAGGATTTATAGGCAGAGAAGGAGAAATAACCCGTCTCGCCACGTCAAGGTTAGCCACAACAAGTAATTTCAAAAAAACAAAAAAGTACCAAACCATCCAAAAAATCTTGACCGGATTAAAAATAGAAAGCGTACAACAAGTGAAAAGCCGAATGCTTGCCAAAGAAATAAGCATGGAGAGTACGGCACCTACAAGAACTTCCTGCCAAAACAGTGTGCTGGTAAACATCAGCCACACAAGGAACAGAAAAACCCAGTTGACGATAAACCGTCCCAGTTTTTGATTCAATGTTAAACTTTGCATAAAATTAATTTTTAAGGATTTAACCTAAATCGTATTTTTTACCTTCAAAATATTTCATAAACTGAACCCGTTCGTATTCGGCAGGATTCGGGCTGTTCACCTGACTCATTTTACCGCGAAAGTCATCCAGTTTTTCAAATTCATGTTTTTCCATCCATGCTTTCACATCTTCCAGCATATCCGAAACATACTCAATACCATTCTTATAAAGAGAGGAGACAACCTGTACTGCATTGGCACCAGCCAAAATTTCTTTGATAACAGAAGGCCCATCATGTACTCCGGTGGAGGCAATCAAATCGCATCCCATACGTCCCGAAAGAATAGACATCCAACGCAACGAGATAGCCAAATCCGAAGAACGACTCAACACGTTTGAAGGAATGACCTTGAAGTTATCAATATCAAAATCAGGATGAAAAAACCGGTTGAAAAGTACAACGCCATCAATACCACTTTCGGAAACCCTTTTGACAAACGAAGCCAAATCGGCAAAATAATAACTCAGCTTGGCAGCAACAGGAATGGAAACCGCATGTTTGATTTTTGCTAATATCTTAAGGTAGGTATCTTCAATGTCCGTACAATCTTTTGAAAAATCGGAAGGAAGAATAAACAGGTTTATTTCAATAGCATCAGCACCTGCTTCTTCAATTTTTTTTGCAAAAAAGCTCCACTCCCAGGAACTGACACAGTTGATACTTGCAATGACCGGAATACTTAACTCTTTTTTTGCTTCCTGAATCAGTGATAGGTATTTTTTAATGTTATCCTGTTTGATTTTGTAGTCGTAGTAGTCCAGGAAACGGACATCAGGAAACTCCTGATCTTTTTCCCTTTCAAGAATACTGCTGTATTCGTTGTAAATTTCTTCTTCAAAAATGGATTTCAAAACAACAGCTCCGGCTCCACTGTTTTCAATTTTTTTCAGATTGGCAACCGAGGCCGACAGACTGGAACTACCTACTACAACGGGAGATTTTAGTTTCAATCCTAAATAACTGACTGATAAGTCCATAACGTACGTTTTTGTGTTATTACTCCAAGAAAGATGTGGCAAAAATATAGAAAATGGAATGATATATCTTCTTCTAACATATAGAGCCGGCTTATTTATTTCGGGTTTAAATAAAAGGCTGTCTGTTAATAAGTTAACAACATTTTTCACAATGAAATTCGTTGGCCCTTTTAATCCTTTTCACTCAACTTGTTAGACCTGTTTTCAGGACACAAAAACAGTACCCTCAACTTCCCTGAAATTTGAAATTTGTTAATATTTTGAATTAATATAAATTAAAGAAACAGTTGCCTTTCAAAATAAAATACAAAAGTGGAAATTAGTTGTTTTTGAATTATAAATCGGGTGAGACTGCTAATAAATTTTTACTATTTTTACAAAAAAAATTGCCATGAAAACTAACATTTCCCAACGTTGGGCTACGCTTGCAGCCAATGGCACTATTGCCATAATATTTGGTGTACTGGCCATTTTTGTTCCCAAAGCCACACTTATCACCATAGTTACCTATTTTGGAGTCGTTATTTTGTTGCTCGGCATTGCCATGCTTGTGGGGGTTATTTTAAACATACGTAACGGATTAGGATACGGGATTGATATTATAGAAGCCATTGTGCTCATAATTATTGGTATTCTGCTTACCTTTTATACCCAACAGTCGCTGAAAGTATTTGTTATAATTATCGGCAGCTGGGCGCTTATCATCGGCTTGGTGCAGCTTTTTTTTGCGTTCAACTCAGCACCTGAATTAAATGGAAGGAATGCCTTAATACTTAACGGTATTCTTTCGCTTATCTTTGGTATTATCTTGTTCTTCAACCCTTTTCAGGCGGCATTGTTTGTTTTAGTACTGACCGGAATATTATCCATAATCATAGGTATTATCCTAATTATTATTGCTATGAAAATGAAATCTTTTCATAGGCAAACGGGTAGTTGAAAGAATAATCTGTACCAGGGAAACAACTATTCAAATCTGTTTTTTATGTACTGATTAATTTCACGTAGCGAGGATATTTCCTGTGAAGCATTACCCATCCGTACATAAAATTTCTCCGTTTCGTTTCCGTTTTTGTTTTTTGTTTTCAGATAAAGCGGGTGATGCGAAGGACTCATCCTGATAACACAAAGGCTTTTCCCTGCAACTTCGGGAAAAGTAATCTCCAAATGAGCTGTGGAAAACGATATCCCGAACTGGTTTTTTATAAGACGGCGCAGGTGCAATTCAAAACCATCCGTATCTTTCTTTTTCAATGTGTTGAAATCAGGCTCCAGCCCCAATATTTCTCCCTCATCATTCACCCCGATAAACAACGAACCGCCTTTTCCGTTGGCAAAAGCGGCAATGCTTTTCAGGATAACCGTTTCAAGTACCGGATTTACTTTTTGTTCGCGGTAGTCCCAACGTAATGATGACTTAAACTCTGTCTGTTCACTTTCCCCCTTTTCAAGGATTTCCAAAACAGCACTTTCCCCAAGTGGTTTTCCGGTAAACGAAGAGACTGAATTACGAGAAGTCCGGATTTTCTTTTCCCGCAAAGAAAGGAGCCACAGTAAGGCAATAAAAATAAAAATTAGTGAAGCATAGCCATACAGGTTCTTCTTAAATTTTTCCATCGTTTTCAGCTCTTTTTCCGTAGTAGCATAAGCCACGGCGCGCATACCGAGAGAGTGCGGAATGAGTGCGATGTGCATCCAATATTTTCGGCCTTCCTGAACAAAAAGATAAGACCGTTCGGTGGGATGAGATGACTTTTCCCACTCTTTGAGCAATCGGCTAACCTGATTAACAGCAGGGTCCTTCACGGAAACAGAGGAAGTATCAGCAGAATAGAGCGGAATAGTAAAGTATTCGAAAGGCGTAACAAGGCTCACAATGGGATGCGCCAAATCAAAAATGGGGAAAAAGGCTCTTTTCTGTCTGCGTAAATCATAAACAAAGGCAAATACAAGACTTTTGCCATCTTTTAAACGGGCAGTGTTTGAGGACAAAATAAAGTCTTTCTGACTGGTTCCTTTGTGCAAAAGAACTTTCCACAATGATTGTTTTCCCGACTTTTTTAAAAGATTTCGTGTTTTATTAATAGCGACCTCGTCTATAAAATAATTGTATGTATCAGTCCAACGGCCAACCACTTTCAAATTATTATTTAGCCGTACCCAATTGGTCAGCGTGTCGTTCAATATTGTATCATAGGTGGCAACCCACGAGTTTTTGTCTCTTGCAAACAGAAAATGAAAACGGTTGCTGAAGACAATCAGTCCCTGCATCTCAGGATTGTTTTGTAATTTTTTGAAAGCATAAAGATTTAAAAATCCCGGGGTAAGGTCCTCATATTTCAAGATGCTGAAATCGCGTTTCAGGCTGTCGGTAGAAACCTGATTGTTTTCGAGAAAACCGATAACATGCGCCTGCAATTTATCCGATAATTTTTTGATGGTTTGATCGGAATATGATTTCTCTATGGTGGTAGCATAAAACACAAGGCTGATGATGCCTGCCACAAGGAAAAACAGAAAAGCCCAAAAACGGAATTTTTTAATCATTAGATTGTTAATTTCCGGTCAAAAATAAGAGAAAAATTGTTTCCCTATTTCAGATATTTCACCATCCAGCCCACCCAACGGCGATATACATCGGTGGAACGAACAATATCGTACGGGAAATGGGTATTTGCAGGATATACATAGAACACCACCGGCACGCCGTTGTCACGCAAAGCATGAAACATCTCATAGCTGTTGACGATGGGGACGTTGGGATCGCCGGCATCACCCATAATCAGTGTCGGTGTTTTGACACGAAGTGCATAAGCTATAGGCGACTGTTCGCGCCATATTTTCCAATATTTTTTTACCCATGGCGATCCCCCGAAGAAATACAAATCACCTTTTTGATAATATGCAATCGTGTAATCCATTACCCAGTCGTTGAGCGCAGCTCCGGAAACGGCAGCTCTCCATACATTCGGATAATTTCCTATCAGCCACGATGTCATATAACCACCGTAAGACCATCCGGTAACACCGATATTGGATTTGTCAACAATTCCCTTTTCCTCCACCTTTTTCAATCCGGCCATAACATCTTCGCCGGGACCTTTTCCGGTATTGCGGTAAATAGCATGCTGATAAGCATCGCCGAGGTTTATGCTGCCGCGATAGTTGGGTTGGAATACCAAAAATCCCTGAGCGGCCAGCAGTTGCACCAATGGCGAAAACCGCACAGTGGAAGCACCTTCGGGGCCACCGTGAATAACCAATACCAGCGGATATTTCCTTCCTTTTTCAAAATTCACAGGATAAGTCAATACGCCATCTTCCTGAAAACCGTCTGACTTCCAGTTAACTCCTTCATTTTTAGCAATGGAAAGCGAATCGACAAAAGCATTCAGATGAGTTAATCGTTTCGGTTTTTGGCCTACAGATTTCATCACATATAATTCTGTGGGATGGGTTGCCGTACTTGCCGTAAAAGCAATAACACCTGTTTTGGAAACGGAAACACTACTGCCGGGAAGAACATCGCCGGTATTTAACAATTTGGCAACTCCTCCCACAGGCTGATTCCACATAACCTCACGGGTTCCTTTTTCGGCCATCAGCAGCATGGATTTACCATCGGGCAACCATACAAAGTTATTGATGTTTCGCGCCAGTGCAGCCGTAACATCTTTTATTTTTTCGTTTTCACGCACATAAACCGCAAAGCCGTTGTTTTGGTCGCCATTGCGTGGTCGCATAAAGGCCAGTGTTTTTCCGCCGGAAGCAAACACAGGGTCAGCGGTACCTTCGTCCGGGACAATAGTTTTAACTTTTCCCGTCTGAACCTCAACGGATGCCAACACCGAATGCCAGGCATTACCTTCCCAGACATCAGGATATTTGCAGATCACGATGGATTTTCCATCAGCGGTCCATGCCGGAGCCGACATAGAACCCTGATCCGTTCCGAGACTCCATTTTCCATGTGTCAGTTGCTTCGCTTTGCCTTCTTTTGCGGTGACAACCCACAAATGCCATGGTTGTACAGCTTTACGCGTCATATAATTATTGTCGGTTACCCGAAAAGCATCTTCGTGGTGTTTGATGGCTTTAGGATTGGGAACCGTATCTTGTGTAATAAAAGCAAACTGTTTCCCATCAGGGCTCCATGCGTAAGCATCCACACTGGTTTTGGAATCTGTTATCCTGACGGCATCACCACCGTTCATGGGCATGACAAAAAGCTGCGATTTTTTGGATTTCGGGTCTTTGGCAAGAAAAGCAAGTTGTTTTCCGTCTGGTGACCAGCGCAGAGAAGACAATCCTTTCCGCTGAAAAGTCAGCTTTCGTAAAGAACCATCTGCTACCTGAACCAAATCAATTTCCTGTTTGGACTTATCATTTTTCCAGTCCGGGCGTGAGATAACAAAGGCGACTTGTTTCCCGTTGGGGGAAATACGTGGTGATGAAATTCGCACCAATTTTCTCAGGTCTTTCAGTTGAAACGGTTGTTGTTTAACAGTTTGTGCGAAAACTGATCCTGTAAGCAGGATACAGAAAACAGGAAAAAAGAGATGATATAATTTTTTCATAACATGAATAATTTAAAAAGGTTAAAATTATAAAAATATTTTGATGCTTACGGTTTGCCTTTATGAGCAAGGTCAAGGGCTGAATTACAATGAAGCTCTATTTTTCATTTTACCTTAAATCCGCAAATCTATTCATGCCGCATGTCTGAGCTGCATGGCATTGCCTTTTTTCGGGCAACGTCAGCAAATGCGAAACCGGAGTTATTTTACAACCGGAACCGGTAATTTTGTTAAAAATCTTCATTATTATTTTTAACCGTCAGGTCAGATTTATTTTTTAAATATGTTTGCAGAACGTAAAGTTAGGGCTGCAAACCGAATTCAGCAAACAAATAGCATGAAAAACAAAAGTATCACCGAATCCACTTCAAAATATGATAATATTGATCAGTGGCCGGTAAGGAAGATTCTTGAAACCATGAACAGGGAGGACATGCTTGTTCCCCTTGCCGTGAAAGAGCAAATTCCCCAAATTGAAAAGCTGGTATCCGCACTCACTGAACGCATCAAATCCGGTGGCCGGTTGTTTTATCTCGGTGCCGGCACCAGCGGTCGTCTTGGCATTCTGGATGCTTCTGAAATACCACCTACTTTCGGTGCTCCATACGATCTGGTTATCGGACTTATTGCCGGTGGCGACAGTGCTATTCGTAAAGCTGTCGAATCTGCCGAAGACGACCCCGAACAATCATGGAAAGACATGGAAATCTTTGCCCCAACGGCGAAAGATACAGTGATTGGTATCGCTGCTTCCGGAAGAACTCCTTATGTGATTGGTGGTGTAACCCGTGCACGCAAAGAGGGGCTGCTGACAGCCTGTATTACAAACAATCCCGGATCGGCCCTTGCCGCTGCGGTAGATATTCCCATCGAAGTGATGGTCGGCCCTGAATTTGTTACCGGCAGCACCCGGATGAAGTCCGGTACCAGTGCCAAGTTGGTACTGAACATGATCACCACCGGTGCCATGATAAAACTGGGGAAAGTGAAAGGGAATAAAATGGTGGATATGCAGCTTACAAACCAAAAACTGGTAGAGCGCGGCACACGTATGATTATGGAAGAGACAACATTAGACCAAAAAGAGGCTAAACGCCTTTTGCTGTTGTATGGTTCGGTAAGAAAAGTACAGGAAATCTGGAAAAGTGAACAAAAATAAGTACAATGAGTAAACATAACCTTCTGCAATGGGCAGCAGCCTGCCTGATGCTTTGGATGGCTGGCATGACAACTGCCACAGCCCAAAATGAATCTTCAACGCCTGCTTTCCGCAAAGATATGGAAACCCACTGGGTTGATTCGGTTTTTAATTCCTTAAATAAAAATGAGAAGATTGCTCAGCTGATTTTCGTGGCTGCTTATTCTAACCGTAGTATCGCGCACGAAGTAGCCATTACCGATTTGATACGAAAATATAAGATTGGCGGTCTGATATTTTTCCAGGGAACTCCGAAAAAGCAGGTTATACTGACCAACTACTACCAATCGCAGTCGAAAGTGCCGCTGATGATAGCCATGGATGCCGAATGGGGCCTTGCCATGCGGTTAAAAAATACGATACATTTTCCATATCAAATGGCGCTTGGAGCCATCAAAAATGACAGCCTGATTTATCAGATGGGACGTGAAGTGGGAAGAGAACTGAAACGTACAGGAGTCCAAATGAACCTTGCTCCCGTAGTGGACATCAACAATAATCCCAACAATCCGGTTATTAATTTCCGTTCTTTCGGTATGGACAAAAAAAACGTTGCAGCCAAAGGTATTGCTTACATGAAAGGAATGCAGGATGAGCACGTTTTGGCTACCGCCAAACATTTTCCGGGACATGGAGATGTGAGTACCGATTCGCATAAAACGCTTCCTGTTGTTCCTTTCAGCCGCAAAAGATTGGATACGCTTGAGATGTATCCTTTTCAGCAAATGATCAACGCCGGTGTGGCAGCTGTAATGACTGCCCATTTATACGTTCCGGCACTTGATTCAACGCTGCATACACCCTATTCTCTTTCCAAAAAAATAGTTACCGGTATTTTAAAAAACAGCCTGGATTTTAAAGGCATTGTCATTTCCGATGCAATGAATATGAAAGGCGTTACTAAATATTTTCCTGCCGGAAAAGCCGATGCCAAAGCCATGATTGCCGGAAACGATGTGCTGGAATTTGTTCAAAATGTGCCACTCGCTATAAAAAAAATCAGAAAAGCCATTGCTAAGGGAAAAATTTCATGGAATGACATCAACAACCGTTGTAAAAAAGTACTTGCTGCCAAATATTGGGCAGGATTGAACCACTGGCACCCTATGGATACCAATAATTTGATTCACGACCTGAATTTACCTTTGGCTAACGTATTGAATCGTAAGCTTATAAAAGCTTCTTTAACAGTGCTGCGCGACAGCAATGAAATTATCCCCATAAAAAACCTTGGTCAGCAGCACATAGCCACACTTGCCATTGGAAGCGTTTCACAAACTTCTTTTCAGAAAAGGCTGGGCGATTATACCCGGACAACCGACTTCTATTGGACACAAAACGGTAAAGTCCCCGACAGTGTTTTACTGGAACGGATGAAGGCGTACAATTTGGTTATTGTGGGTCTGACTCATTTGAGTCAGCATCCGGGAAAGAATTTTGGTATTACGCCTGAGATGCTTGATTTTCTGCACAAGGTGATGGCCTCTCATAAAACCATTGTAACTATTTTTGGAAATCCCTTTTCCCTGAACCGGATGCCGGGGATTGAAAAAGCTGATGGTCTGGTGCTTACTTATGAAGACAGTCCGTTGTTTCAGGATTTGGCAGCCCAGCTTATTTTCGGCGCAATCGGTTCCCACGGAACGCTCCCTGTCAGGCTGGACCATTTTCCCATTCATTATAGCATCTTTACGCCTTCTGCCTACCGGCTGGCATACACTATTCCCGAAGAGGAAGGAATGAATTCGGATTATCTGAAAAAGAAAATAGATTCCATTGTACAGGCAGGTCTTGACGCAAAGGCCTATCCGGGATGCGAAGTGTTGGTAGCCCGCAACGGAGCTGTTATTTTCCATAAAACTTACGGATACCACACTTATTATGACCGTGTAAAAGTCAGTAATAAAGACCTTTATGATTTTGCCTCAGTAACAAAAGTTATTGCCTCTACTACGGCCATTATGAAACTTTACGATCAGGGGTTGCTAAAACTTGATGTGCCGTTTTACACCTATTGGCCTGCTTTTAAACATTCCAATAAAAAAGAAATGACTTTGCGGGAAGTACTGGCTCATCAGGCAGGATTGCAGGCATGGATACCCTACTGGAAAAAAACAGTGAAGACAAATGGAAAATATAAACGGAGAATTTTCCGAAGAGATTCTTCATCCCGATTTGATGTACCTGTGATTGAAGACCTTTTTATGAACAAGAACTACCGAAAGACGATGTATCGTGAAATTAAAAAGTCTCCCGTTTCAGCCAAAAAGAAATACCTCTATTCGGGACTGAGTTTTTACCTGTATCCGCAGATAGTGAAAAATTTGTCGGGAGAGGATTTTGAAACCTTTCTTAAAAAGAACTTTTATCAGCCACTTGGTGCTTATACACTAACCTTTGACCCGTATCAGTTTTTTCCGTTACAGGACATTGCGCCGACAGAGATTGATACTTTTTTCCGTAAAAAAGCCATTCATGGATATGTCCATGACGAAGGAGCTGCCATGATGGGAGGCATCTCTGGAAATGCCGGACTGTTTGGTACGGCCAATGATTTGGCAAAAATGGCGCAGATGTATTTGCAGATGGGATATTACGGCGGAAAAAGATACATCTCGGATACAACCATGAAAGAATTTACGCGTTACCAGTATCCGGACAATGGAAACCGGCGGGGCCTTGGATTTGATAAGCCGGGGATTGGAAATGATACATTGCCTGAAAATGTGTCCTATCCGACGAGAGGAGCCAGCCCGTTAAGTTTCGGACATTCGGGTTATACGGGAACTTTTTTCTGGGATGACCCGAAAGAAAACCTCATGTATGTTTTTCTTTCCAACCGTGTTTATCCCACGCGTTACAACACGAAACTCTATGATATGAACATCCGGACTAATATCCTGCAGGTGCTTTATGATTCCATGAAAAAAGATAAAACTCAAATGCTTCCTGAAAAGCTAATGATAGGAGATAACGGGAACGGTTATTATCTCAACCAAAACGGGTTAAAAATGACAGCACGATAGTAACTCAGGCTAACAATCAATTTTACGGAGTATGATTAATTAGTATTATCTTGATTGTTGAGATTTTTTTAACTTATTTACGATAAGCCCAACGATTGACATAAATATTATTATGACACCAACACCAATAGCACTGATTACACCTCCTTCGTGGGTTCCTTTCGGTATATCAATAATTTTGCCCGATAAAAAAACAGAAGTCAGAATAGCTGTAATAACACCAATGGACATCCCATAAATGATTATCTGTTTTTCTTTTTTATTCGTCGGTTTTTTGGTTTTCATAATTCAACACTTCTAAGTTACTGTTTGTTTTGACTTTTTGTGTCTTATTGGTTCTATCATTTTGATTATGGTACGTGCTGCAATTTGAAACGATTTATTTTTGATTCAGTTAGACGTCCGGCATTATGGGTTTTCAACAGTTTTTTTGTTTCTTTTTATCCTCCTTTTTCGTGCTGCTTTTTTATTTTTAAGTGTTTTTATCAGTTCACTTATTTCTTTTCTTTTCGTATTTGTCAAAGGTTTACTTTCTATTACAAAGTCTATTCCTTCCGGTTCTTTTATTTGTCTCATTTTTCTATAGTTTAAAGTAGGTTTAAACTAATTTCTTTGCCGATTCTGTCGGAATTATCATTCTCCCGTTTTTAAAATGAAATGCTCCCAATGTCTTTTTGTAATGTTTGATTAAATTAATAATGATTAAAAGTTAGGTTCTACTACCATTTTAGTGGATAAATTGCTTTTGCAGAACCAATGACATTCTTTTGGGAGGAGCCAGAAGACCGAAGACGGAAGTTTTTTCGATTATACAATAACCAATAAATCGATTATCTATACCCGTTACGGTATATTAAAGAACCTGTTGCCAGGACGTTATTTTCTTCTGACTTCCGGCTTCCAACAAGTCAATAATTACACGATACAACAGTTTTCCACAAAATTTGCAGTAGTATTAAAAGTTATAACAAAAATCATTACGATATTTCTTGCTTTTGTACAACTTGTTTATACTCGTACATACTCCCTGAAAGCAACTGGTTTTTTCTGTTAAGCAGCTAAAAATAACCTTCTCTTTTCTTCTGCTCCATGCTGGCTTCCTGGTCGAAATCTATGACGCGGGTCGTGCGTTCCGAAACGGTAACGGTCATCATCTCCTCCACAATTTTCTCAATGGTGTCGGCTTCCGACTCAATGGCGCCGGTGAGCGGATAGCATCCCAGTGTACGGAAACGCACCATTTTCATTTCCGCTTTTTTCCGTAATTCTTCCGGCATACGGTCGTCGTCTGCCATAATAAGGTTTCCGTCAATGTTAACCACAGGTCGTTTTTTGGCAAAATAGAGGGGCACGATGGGAATATTTTCCAGCCGAATATACTGCCAAATGTCTAATTCAGTCCAGTTGGAAATGGGAAACACCCGAATGGACTCGCCTTTGTGAACCCGGGCATTGAAGATATCCCAAAGCTCGGGACGCTGGTTTTTGGGATCCCACTGGTGATACCTGTCGCGAAAAGAGTAGATTCTTTCCTTGGCCCTTGACTTTTCCTCATCGCGGCGGGCACCGCCAAAAGCCGCATCAAATTTATACTTATCGAGAGCCTGCAACAGCGCCTGTGTTTTCATTACATCGGTATGCACTTTGGAGCCGTGCGTAAAAGGGCCAATTCCTGCTTCGTAACCTTCTTTGTTGTAATAAACAATTAAATTCCATCCTTTTTCTTTGGTATATTTTTCACGGAATTCAATCATTTCACGGAATTTCCATTTGGTATCAACATGCATGAGCGGAAAAGGAACCTTACCGGGATAAAAAGCTTTCTCAGCAAGCCGTGCCATGACCGAAGAGTCCTTTCCAATGGAATAAAGCATCACCGGATTTTCAAACTCGGCGGCTACTTCCCTGATAATGTGAATAGATTCTGCTTCCAGTTCGCGTAGGTTATTAATGGAATATGTTTGCATGATTTATATTTCAAAAAAGACAAAAATACAACTTCTTTCAGGAATACTTTAAAGTATTCCTGATTCATATAATGAGCGTATAATCAGCGCAATACCGAAAATAACCAAAATAATTCCCGCAATTTTATTAATCAGGCGCAAAAACTTATCAGTAATATAACCTTTGATTTTTGTAGCGAGATAGACTTTCGTTACATCGGAAGAAAAAACTATGGCAAGTGTTCCCGTAAAGAAAAGAATAATATCGGAAGTACTATCCATAAACGGTGCAGCCACTCCCAGCACCACTGTCGGCCAGAAAAGCCAGACAAACGGGTTGGCAATATTTAACAGAAATCCTTTGATGAGATAGGTAATGGCATGTGGCTCGCTGATGTTGACGACCTCATCGTTGCTGTTTACCACAATTTTGTGTCGGTAGGTCAGAAAACCAAATGTCATAAGTATGAGGCCGCCGGCAACACCAAACAACTGGTGTTTGTGCATATTCTCCATGACGGCGTGAGCAGCTACAATAGAGATGGAAACTACAGTCAAATCGTTGAGAAAAACGCCAATAGCAAGAATAAATCCTTTGGAAAAACCGCGATGAATACCAGTTTGTACCAAGGCAAAAAATGCAGGACCAAATCCAAAAAACAGTGCCAGCGTCAGGCCAAGAATCATACCTTCAAATAACGGATGCATAGTTTACAGATATTGACGTTCTTTTAAAAATTGTTCCCATTCTGTGATGCGTTCATTTTTCAAAACGCGGGGAAACTTGTTGGCACTTCCCGTTTTCCCTTTCATATCCATATATTCAAGAAAGGATTTTGGTGGTAAAACATAAACAAAAACCTCACGGATGGCTTCTAATCGTTCCACGCGATAGTCATCGTTGAGATTTTTTAAATAGCCGTCTATTTTTTTCGAAACTATTTTTGGGTCAAGCGGAGCGTTGGTGCCGAGATACCATTTGTGGGCAAACAAGCCCTTGTAACGAAAAGCCAGCACGGTAAATTCATTAATTTCAATATCCATCTCCTCCTGCAACAGCTCTACAGCGCGGTTCATATTTTCCTGTGAAAGGTGTTCGCCGCATATACTTAAGAAATGCTTTGTACGTCCGGTGATTTGGATTTCTGCATAGTCTTTGTTAATAAATTTAATAGTATCTCCAAGCAAATAGCGCCAGGCGCCTGCATTGGTACTCATAAGCAGGGCATAATCGACACCGTTTTCCACATCGGCAATGGTGTATGTTTCAACAGTTTCTTTCAAATTCCCTTCATTGTCAAAGTTCTCTTCATTAAAAGGAACAAACTCAAAAAATATCCCGTTATCTGTTTGCATGTCCATACCGGCATTCAGTCGGTTTTGAAAGCCGACATAGCCTTCGGAGGCAAGGTACGATTCATTGTACATCACCTCTTTTGCAAACAGTTTTTCAAAACTTTTCACATAAGGTTTAAAAGAAACGCCGCTGTGTACATAAACGCCTAGGTTTGGCCAGATATCGTGAATAGTTTCCAGGTTATACTCTTCAATAATACGTTCGAGAAGAATTTGTATCCAGGCCGGCACACCCACCACAATACCAATATCCCAGTCGGGAGCTTTTTTAACCAAATCATGGAGTTTGGTATCCCAGTCGGCGGTACGCGAAATACGTTTTCCCGGTTTGTAAAAATGCTGAAACCAAAATGGGATGCTCGCTGCCGTAATACCCGAAAGGTCGCCTTCGTAATAAGTTCCGTTATATTGCAGGTGCGTACTGCCGCCAATCATCAGCATCCCTTTTTCGTAAAAGTCGAGAGGAAAATTATAACGAACCATGGAGACAATCTGCCGGAGGCTGGCGCGCTTGATGCTGCGCAGCATATCGCCCGTAACAGGAATGTATTTACTGGAAGCTTCGGAAGTTCCCGAACTCAGTGCAAAATATTTTACTTTCCCCGGCCAGGTAACATACGGCTCGCCGTTGAGCGAACGATACCACCAGCATTTATACATTTTGGAGTAATTGAAAACGGGGACAGTTTCGCGAAAAGCATCCACCACATTGCCGGAAGTAAGAATCTTTGAGAACTTATAATGCTCTCCAAAAGCCGTAAACTGTGCCTTTCGTAACAATTTCACAAGCTGGCCCTTTTGTGCTTTCTCAGGATGTATCCATTGTTTTTTTAACTCAACGGGCTTATTCCTAATAATATAGGCTCTTCGAATAAGGCTTCCCAATAGCGGCATAAATGTTTCGTTTTAACGGGGCAAAGATAACAATAATCATAATCTGTGATTTACATCGTACTTTCATTGAGAAGCAGGATATTATAAAGATGAAACACTCATGTTTAAATTTTAAACACACAGGGGGATGATTAAAGTCCGCATAGCGGACGACTCAAATGTAGTCTCGGATTTTAATCCGGGGCGATGGTATCAAAACACATTATATCAATATTTTACAAATTTTTAAACAAATGAAAAAGGGAAATCTACCGCCATTCTACAAGGGTACCACGTGATTTATCCGGCATGTATTTGGGTACTGCTTTCTGAATACAGGCAGCGAGCGATTCTACCATTCTGGTTTTGGCAAACTGGCGGGTATAAACCAGACTCACCTCCCGGAGAGGAATCATATGCGAGAAATGACGTAGCTGCTTTCGCCTTTCACCTTTTAACTCTTTCCCTGCCAACTCAGGAATAAGAGTAAACCCGCCCTCTTTGTCGATAATCTTGATCAGTGTGTCAATGGAACCTCCGGCATAATCAAAGGGCAATGTATCTGATGGCATATTTTGCAAGTCGCACAGATTAATAACCTGATTACGAAAACAATGCCCATCGCTAAGCAGCCACAATTCCGGTGATGCAATGTCTTTCACATCGATGACAGGTTTATTTATAAGAGGATTTCTGCTATTGGAATAGATTTGCATCTCTTCATAATAGAGCGGTTGTTCTATAATGGCATTGTTATGCAGCGGTGTTACCAGAATACCTACATCCAGCAGGTCTTTTCGGAGCTGATCTTCAATGCGCTCGGTGATAAGTTCCTCCACTTTCATGTGTACCTCCGGATACTGATGTTTGTATTCACCGGCAAACAACGGCAGCAAATAAGGCGCAATGGTTGGAATCACACCAATACGTAACTCGCCATTCAGCTGATTTTTAAGCTCCTTTGCCATGCGGTTTACTTTTTTTGCTTCCTGCAAAACCAGCCGTGCCTGTTCGATAATTTCTTTTCCGGCATCGGTGGGAATCACCGGTTGCCTGCTACGGTCGAAAAGTATCATTTTCAGCTCCTCTTCCATCTTTTTCAGCTGCATACTCAGCGTAGGCTGCGTTACAAAACATTTCTCTGCAGCTTTGACAAAGTTGCGGTACGTATCTACTGCTACCGCATATTCCATTTGTATCAACGAAATCATACTGCAAAGATAGATAAAATCTATTTGATTATAAAAACTATTGATTTGACTTATGTTTATTTTATGCAGACTTTTGCATCATAATTAAAAAATATAAACAATTAAAAAATAAATTATCATGGAACAAGAAACAAAAGAATTTAACATTATGCCACGTATCGGTGACCAGGCTCCCGATTTTGAAGCGGTAACAACCAAAGGGACCATCAAATTTTCAGAATTTGCAAAAGACAAATGGGTTGTCCTGTTTTCACATCCGGCCGATTTCACTCCGGTTTGTACCACTGAGATGAGCGGGTTTGCACAGCGCAAAGGCGAATTTGAAGCCCTTAACACAGAACTCATGGGACTGAGTATTGACAGCATCCATTCACACCTTGCCTGGGTGAACAATGTAAAACAAAATACCGGCGTATATTTTGACTTTCCAATTATTGCCGATATTGACATGAAAGTGTCCAAACTTTACGGCATGTTACAACCGAACGAAAGTGAAACAGCTGCCGTGCGTGCCGTCTTTTTCATCGATCCTTCCAAGAAAATCAGATTAGTGATGTATTATCCTTTGAATGTGGGACGTAACATGGACGAAATTTTGCGTGCTTTGGAAGCTTTGCAGGTATCCGATGCCAACGGGGTAGCCATGCCGCTGAACTGGAAAAAAGGCGACCGTGTCATCGTTCCGCCCCCGAAGAACCTCGACGAACTACAGGAACGTATCGATGGGGATTATCCTGAAAAAATTGATTTTTATCTCGTGAAGAAAGATCTGTAATACTTTTTTTTGTTTTTCAAAAAAGCCTTCCGGAAGTAACTTCCGGAAGGCTTTTTTATTGCTAAAGGGCAGCCTGTGAATAAATTCAAAGGTGATTGTTGAGTCGTCCCTACGGGACTTAGTCAGAGTCCCTTAGGGACGAATTAATTTTGAAGCTGTGGATTTAGTCCATAGTTTCAGTCCACAGCCGTTGGCGAAAGGCTTTCCTTTTTTATTATTTTTGCCCCCATGGAAAAGAAAGACATTGTTTTAAGTGGTATCAGGCCCACAGGCCATTTGCACCTCGGAAATTATTTTGGGGCGGTGAAGAATTTTGTAAAAATGCAGGAAACCAATGAATGCTATTTTTTCATTGCCGACTACCATTCGCTGACCACCCATCCGCATCCTGACAATCTGCAGGGAAATGTGCGTCAGGTACTTATTGAATACCTCGCCGCCGGTCTTGATCCGGAAAAAGCAACGCTTTACCTGCAAAGCGATATTCCGGAAACAGCAGAATTGTATCTTTTCCTGAATATGAACACTTATCTTGGCGAGTTGGAACGTGTTACCACTTTTAAGGAAAAAGCCCGCAAGCAACCCAATAATGTCAACGCCGGATTATTGACTTATCCCACACTTATGGCTGCCGATATCATTATTCAAAAAGCGCTCAAAGTGCCGGTTGGGAAAGACCAGGAACAAAATCTGGAGATGACCCGGGCGTTTGCCCGCCGGTTTAACCACATGTATGGGGTGGACTTTTTTCCTATTCCCACGGCTTACAATTTTGGGGAAGCTTTGGTAAAAATTCCCGGACTGGATGGCTCCGGCAAAATGGGTAAATCGGAAGGCGAAGGCAATGCTATTTTCCTGAACGACGATCCCAAGTCTATCCGCAAAAAAATTATGCGGGCCGGAACCGACAGTGGTCCTACCCAAATGAACCAGCAAAAGCCGGAACCCATTCAAAATCTGTTCACGCTGTTGAATGTGGTTTCCAAACCAGATGTGGTAGAGTATTTCGACGAGCAATACAACAAATGCACCATTCGTTACGGCGACCTGAAAAAACAACTCGCCGAGGATGTGATTGCTTTTACCTTACCTTTTGCCGAAAAAATTGAAGCACTTTCTTCAGACGAAGATTACATCCTGAAAGTGATGAATATGGGTGCCGAAAAAGCCCGTGCCAACGCACAAAAAACCATGCGTGAAGTACGTGAGATTATCGGTTTTCGGAAAATATATTAGATTCTCTTTGTATGGCTCACAGTGGAAGACACAGTGTCTCATGAAGGAAAATCCTCACTATGTTACCTTGTAACCTTCCACTAATTTTATATGGAGGCACTTCGGGTTACCAACTGCCTGTCAATTTTCTTAAAAAGTCCCTGAAGAACTTTCCCCGGACCTACTTCCACAACCTCTGTGGCTCCATCGGCCAGCATATTTTGCATGATTTGTGTCCAACGCACCGGTGAGGTAAGCTGAGAAATAAGGTTGGTTTTAATAATTTCAGGATCGGCTACCGGTTGTCCGGTAACATTTTGATATACAGGACAATTACCCGAACTAAAAGGAGTATTATTAATGGCCTCTGCCAGTTCGATGCGGGCAGGTTCCATAAGTGGCGAATGGAAAGCACCCCCTACTTTCAGCAGGAGGGTTCTCTTTGCCCCGGCTTCTTTGCATTTTTCCATAGCTTTTCCCACGCCGCCAATGGAACCGGAAATAACCAGTTGTCCCGGACTGTTATAATTGGCCGGTACAACAATATCCTGAATATTTTTACAGATATTCTCAACTATATCATCATCTAATCCGAGAATAGCAGCCATGGTAGAAGGCTCTGATTCGCAGGCTTTTTGCATAGCATCAGCGCGTTTTGCAACAAGTTTCAAACCATCTTCAAATGTCAATGTTCCGTTGGCTACAAGGGCCGAAAATTCTCCAAGGGAATGTCCGGCAACCATATCAGGTTTAAAATTATTGCCCATGACCTTTGCCAAAATGACAGAGTGAAGAAAAATGGCAGGCTGTGTAACGTTGGTTTGTTTCAAGTCGTCTTCTGTGCCGGCAAACATCAATTTCGTAATATCAAATTTTAGAATATTATTTGCCTTGTGAAACAAATCTTTGGCTTTGGAAGAGCTTTCATACAAATCTTTACCCATACCGGTATATTGGGCGCCCTGCCCCGGAAAAATATATGCTATCATATAACTTTTTTAAAAATATATTTTTATCGGCGGTTACCGCAAAAACGCAGCAAAAATAGAAATAAATTGATAAAGTCGAGATAAAGTGTCAGCGCACCCATAATGGTCATTTTTCTGGTTCCTTCAGCACCTTCTACCATTCCTGCGCCAATTCGTTTCAGCTTCTGCACATCGTAAGCCGTAAGTCCGGTAAAGACAAGTACGCCGATAAAACTGATGATGTAATCCAGTCCGCTACTGTGCATAAACATGTTTACAAACATGGCGATAAAAAGTCCCACAACACCCATAATCATAATGCTGCCGAATTTTGTCAGGTCGGTTTTGGTTGTATAACCCAATATTGCCATAAATCCGAACATGCCGGCGGTTATCAGGAAAGTGGTGGCAATGGAAGCACCGGTATATGTCAGAAAGATAAAACTCAGGCTCATACCCATCAGGATGGAAAAGACTACAAACAGCAATGCCAGTTTTGAAGCTGACATTTGGTTATAACCTCTTGACATCCAAATAACAAAACCCAAAGGTGCCAGCATTACAATCCATCCGAGGATGGTCATTCCGCCTTTTACATCATACATCAGGGAGAGTAACTGCGGGCTTGAGGCAAAAAGCCACGAAGTGATAGCTGTTATTCCCAAAGCGAGAAACATCCAGCCAAAAACCCCGGAAAGGTAGGCTTTGGCTACTACCGGCACTTCTGTTGTCCTACTGCCGGCAAAATCATTTCCTAATTGATTAATATTCATCGTTTTAATTTTTAAATTCAACAAAAACTAAGACAGTCGGGAAGATATCAGATGAATAAACTCCTCGCGTGTCTCTTTTCTTTCAAAAGCTCCCGTAAAATCGGAAGTGGTGGTAACAGAATTTTGTTTCTGTACGCCCCGCATAGCCATACACAAATGTCGTGCCTCAATAACCACTGCCACACCCAGCGGATCCAATGTTTCCTGAATTGCCGTTTTAATCTGAGTGGTCAGCCGTTCCTGAACCTGCAGCCGGCGGGCGTAAGCCTCTACTACACGTGCAATTTTGCTGAGGCCGGTAATGTATTTGTTAGGAATGTAAGCTACATGTGCTTTTCCGATAAACGGAATCATGTGATGCTCACACATGGAAAAAACGTCAATGTCTTTTACGATAACCATCTGCTTATAATCTTCCCTAAATCGTGCCGAAAGCAGGATTTCTTTTGGATCGTGGTCGTATCCCTGTGTCAGAAACTGAATGGATTTCGCAACGCGCAATGGTGTCTTTTCCAGTCCCTCACGCGTAACATCCTCTCCAATAAGTTTCAGAATCTCCGCATAATGATATTGTAATTTTTCCAGTTTTCCCGGGGCGTAAGTTTCAATTCTTTCGTAATCAAGCATTGCCTTTGATTTTTCCATATTACTACAATTATTATTTTATGATAACCCGAAATATTCGACGAAATTGTTTTCGGATTCGTAAATTTTTACACAATGAAGTGTAACACCGAGATCGGCAATCTCTTTTTCTAATTGTTTCCAGATACCGATGGTCAGGTTTTCGGTGGAAGCCATTTTCCCTTTCATAAAGCTGACTTCAAGGTTGATATTTTTGTGGTCAATTTCTTCAATCACCTTTTCTTTGATAATTTTACTAAGTGCTTTCAGATTTACTAAAAAACCCGTTTCGGGATTGACCTCTCCCTTAACGGTAACAAACAATTCATAATTGTGTCCGTGCCAGTTTGGGTTGGAACATTTGCCAAAAATTTTTAAGTTTTTTTCATCGCTGTATTCTGCTTTAAACAGGCGATGGGCAGCGTTAAATCGTTCTCTCCTCGTAATGTAAATCATAGCGTAATTTGAAAAGCAAAGATAGGTTTTATTGGGTAGCCAAAGGGTTAAAATATCTAAAAAGTCATTTTGACAGGCTATCTGTTTGTTTTTAAAGGCTTAATTCTCCGGGTTAATTCTGTGGCAAATACGAAATCATTAAGCTCTTTTTTTTCAGTTTTTAAAATTGTCTCTTTGGTTCCTTCCCAGCATAATTTCCCCTCGTTTATAAAGCAGATTTTCTCGCCGATCTGAAGTACCGAATTCATATCATGAGTGTTGATGACGGTAGTCATATTGAATTTTCTGGTCAGGCTTGAAAGTAGTTGATCGATACGTTCGGCAGTTTTCGGGTCCAGTCCGGAGTTGGGTTCATCGGCAAAGAGATATTTAGGCATCAGAGAAATGGCGCGGGCAATGGCTACACGTTTTGTCATCCCGCCACTTAGCTCTGCCGGATATTTGCCGTTGTTGCCGGATAAATTTACATTTTCGAGAACAAAGTTTACTCGTTCTTTTTTTTCTTTCAGACTCATTTTGGTAAACATGTCGAGCGGAAACATAATATTTTCTTCCACCGTAAGTGAATCGAATAAAGCGCCTCCCTGGAACAATACACCCATTTCCTGACGGATGTGCTTTCTTTTTTTATCGGGAATGTTGGAAAAACGTCTGCCGTGGAAATCAACCTCACCGCTGTCCACATCATATAGTCCGATGCAACATTTCATCAGGACGGTTTTTCCGGAGCCGCTCTGCCCGATAATCAGGTTGGTTTGTCCCTCTTCGAATACAGTACTTATGTTATCAACAATTAACTGGTCTCCAAAGCTTTTCGATATGTTTTTCACTTCTATCATGTGAGCAGCAGTTGGGTAAGAATCAAATCGAAAAAGATAATTAGTATGCTACTTACCACAATGGCTTCTGTGCTGGCCTGACCCACTTCCACCGAACCGCCTTTTACCGTGTATCCTTTGTAAGCAGAAACTGATGTTATGATAAAGGCAAAAACCACGGTTTTAATCATGGCATAAGTCAGTGTGAACGGGTCGAACCACGACCGAATACCAATAATGTAATCCGCCGAAGGGATTAATCCCGTTATGGATCCCATAATCCATCCTCCTAAAATGCCAAGAAAAATAGAAAAAACAATCAACACAGGAAAATAAATTACGGCGGCAGTTATCTTTGGTAATATGAGATAATTAGGGGGGTTAACACCCATGACCCGCAGCGCGTCAATTTGCTCGGTAATACGCATGGTACCAATCTCAGAGGCAATACGTGAACCCACTTTTCCGGCCAGGATCAGGCTGATAATGGTGGGCGAAATTTCCAATACCAGCATTTGCCGTGTGGAAAAACCGATAATGGATTTTGCAATAAACGGAGAGTCAATATTGTAAGCCATTTGAATGGCAATAATGCCTCCTGTAAAAAGTGAGATGATAGCAATAATGCTGATGGAATCAACACCGAGGCGCTTAAAATCATACAGTAGCTGGCGGCGAAAAACAAAGCCTTTGTCAGGTCTTTTAAAAGCCTGCAGCACCATGAGCACGTACTCGCCTATTTGATACAGTATTTTCATAATGATGGCGCTAAATTACAGAATTTTGATGGATGAAATGATGATTTGTGATAATCGGGCCAAATAATACTACACCTGAGGCAGACATATTTTTAGCTCCCGTCAGGATTCGAGCTGAAATACAGTCTCGAAGAATCGCTATCAGCAAAATTCGTTCCTATTGCAAGCACAGCAAGCGGGATATGTGCGTTGGTGCAAAGCCATACGTGTTGAATTAGATGGCTTCAGCCTTGTCTTATTGTTTTTCATAAAACAGTTTATGGAATCACCTTTCCAATACCTTTTTCTCAAAGAGGACGTATTTCTTTGTTTATTTTACGGAAATATTGCCCGTGTATAAAATAAATTCTCATTTTTGCCGCTTTAATAAATACAAACAAATAAGTTTTATGGAAAATCACAACGAAAAACATTGCCTTTTCTGCAAAAGAGATTCAGAACAGGTTCCTTTGGTACAGCTTGATTTTAAAGGAAAAAGCTACTGGATTTGCCCACAGCATATCCCTGTTTTAATTCACTACCCATCGCAACTCGAAGGCATGATTCCCGGCGCCGAAAATATGCAGGCAGGTTAATACAGCCTGTTCCTGAAAACACAAATTTCTTTATTATTCAATAAAAAATTTTGCACGTATAAAAAATTTTGCATATTTTTGACAACAATAAAATCAATTATCTCACTTAAAATCTTTTAATTATGAAAAAAATTAGCTTATTTATTGTAGCTATTCTTATGAGCGGACTCATGTATGGCCAGTTTCATATCGGCCCGCAGATTGGCTACACAGCCTCCAAATTATCCTATAATGGTTCTGATATTTCAAACGGTTTAAAGAACAACATGCTGATTGGTGTCTTTATGCGCATAGGGAAAAAGATTTATATACAACCCGAAGTGAATTATATGACACAGGGAAGTGTGTTTAAATTTCCTTCAATTGGCAGCACCTCTCCGGTTGAGCAGAATGTCAGTTTGAAATCTATTCAGGTTCCTTTGAGCCTTGGATGGCAGTTTCTTAACCTTAAAGTTGTAAAACTAAGAATTTACGGTGGTGCCACAGCCAATTTTGTGGTAAACAAAGACATCAACACCAAAAATCTGGGCAATCAGGATCCAAAAGATTACCTTTTGCCTGATGATTTTAGTAATGTACAGTGGCAATATCAGTTTGGTGTGGGTGTTGATATATTTATGTTTGCATTGGATGTTAAATATTACGGAGGCATCAACGACCTGTTTAATGGCACCGTTTCATACAATCAGCAAACAAAAACGGTTAATGGTGCAGCTAACGTATTTGAAATTACCCTCGGCTGGAAGATTTTGTAAATCCCGGTCAAACGTAACAAAAAAATGTCAGTACTTTTGTACCGGCATTTTTTTATGCCCCAAGGTTTTTACTTTTACGTTGTCTTGTTATGAAAAAGTTCAATTTTTACTCTGTTTTCTTCCTGCTCTTCCTCTCGTCCGTGCTGTTTTCATGTCGGCATAGCGAACGGAAAGCGCTTGTTATTCCACAAAATAAATTACCTAAAGTTAAGTTGGAAATTCATCGCTATGGAAAAGCGCTTTTCCATCTTAATTTGAAAAATTTCAAAACAGGCTTAAAAAAAATCCAGCCGGAATTTCTTCCCTTTCTGAATGCTGACCTTAACGATACAGCGCACGTAAACCAGCTTTATCGCTATGTTACCGATACGCAAATTTTATATGTGTATCGTAAAACCATGAAAGTTTTTCCGCAGCTGACAACAGAACAGCAGCGTCTGCAATCAGCCTTTGCGCATCTGAAATATTATTATCCCGCCTATTTGTTGCCCAAAGTTTATTCGTATATTTCCGATATGTACTACGAGCAGCCGGTTATGAAAAATCAGCATGCGCTTGTTATTGCATTAGATGACTACCTTGGTGAAAAATTTCCGCTCTATATTGATTTGAATATTCCACAATACCATCGCCGTTGCATGACAAAAGAGAACATGGTTGTTGATGTTGTAAGAACACTTTACCGGAATGATTTTCAGCAGAAGTTTCTTCCGAAAACATTGTTAGATAATATGTTGGAAGCCGGTCAGGAATTATATTTTTTGGATGCCATGCTGCCGGATGTTTCCGATACATTAAAAATTTGCTATACCGGAAAGCAACTGCAATGGATGGAAAAAAATAAAAAAGAGGTATGGGCGGTCATGGTAAAAAACCGGTTTTTGTATTCAACCAATTATATGCTCATCAACAAAATGACGCAGCCCGGGCCGTTCAGCGATGGGTTTTCGCACGCTTCCCCACCGGCTATGGCAAGATGGTTTGGCTGGCAAATGGTACGTAAATACATGCAGAAACATCCGAAAATGACACTTCAGAAGCTCTTAAAAATGAAAGATTCACAGACTCTTCTCCAGGATTCGGGTTATAAACCCTGAGTTTTCATAACAAGGCTTTTGGCCACAATTCCTGATATTTTATCCATTGGTATCCGCTCCTGTTTCATGCTGTCGCGTTCGCGAAGGGTAACTGTATTGTCTTCTAATGTTTGGTGGTCAACAGTGATACAAAAAGGTGTTCCGATGGCATCGTGGCGGCGGTAGCGTTTTCCAATGGTGTCTTTTTCCTCATAAAAACACATGAAATCATTTTTTATACTGTCCATGATATTCCGTGCTTTCTCCGGTAAACCGTCTTTTTTTGTCAGTGGGAAAACCGCAATTTTATAAGGAGCCAAAAATGGGGGTAATTTCATTACCACACGTTGGGTTCCGCCTTCCAAATCTTCTTCGGTATAGGCATTGCTGAGGATCGCAAGAAACATTCTGTCGAGGCCGATAGAAGTTTCAACGACATATGGCACATAACTTTCATTGATTTCCGAATCGAAATAACGCAGCTTTCTGCCGGAGAATTTTTCATGAGCACTCAGGTCGAAATCGGTACGCGAATGAATTCCTTCCAATTCCTTAAAGCCCATAGGGAAGTCAAATTCGATATCCGCAGCAGCATTAGCATAATGTGCCAGCTTATCATGGTCGTGGAAACGAAATTTTTCTGCCGGAATACCCATGGAGACATGCCATTTCATACGTTCGGCTTTCCAGAATTTATACCACTCCATTTCGGTGCCGGGCCGAACAAAAAACTGCATTTCCATTTGTTCAAACCCACGCATGCGGAAGATAAACTGCCGGGCTACAATTTCATTGCGGAAAGCTTTTCCGGTCTGAGCAATGCCAAACGGGATTTTCATCCGGGAGGGTTTCTGCACATTCAGATAATTCACGAAAATGCCCTGGGCTGTTTCCGGACGCAGATAAATGTCGGAAGCACCATCTGCCGTAGAACCCATTTGTGTGGAAAACATCAGGTTAAATTGCCGAACTTCCGTCCAGTTTTTAGAACCGGAAACAGGATCGGCAATACCGAGATCTTCAATGAGTTGCTTGATGGCGGCCATGTCCGAACGGTCCATGGCAGGATATAGCCGGCTTTTAATCTCTTCAATCTTTTTCTCGTTGGCCACTACCCGCGGATTGGTTTCCAAAAACTGTTTTTCATCAAAATTATCGCCAAAACGTTTCCGGGCTTTTACTACTTCTTTGTTGATTTTTGCTTCAATTTTAGCTAAATAATCTTCCACCAGTACATCGGCACGGTAACGTTTTTTGGAATCTTTGTTGTCAATCAACGGGTCGCTGAAAGCATCCACATGTCCCGAAGCCTTCCAAATGGTAGGATGCATAAAGATGGCAGCATCAAGGCCGACAATGTTTTCGTGCATTTGCACCATGGCTTTCCACCAGTAATCACGAATATTCTTTTTTAGTTCCACGCCATTCGGGCCGTAATCGTAAACGGCACTTAGCCCGTCATAGATATCACTCGAAGGGAAAACAAATCCATACTCTTTTGCGTGGGCAATAATTTTCTTTAGTAAATCTTCTTGTTGTGCCATAATAGCATATTATAATTTTATGAAACAGAGGTGATTAAAAAGTTAATTTGTAAAAAAGTCAACAATATTTCCGAAGGCGCTGGTACGCCGTTTGTAAAGCTCGCTATAACCACAATGGGTACAGGAAATAACGGTAAATTTTTTATTTTGTACGTCGAAAATCTTGGCAAGAAAACTACCGGTGGTACGAATTTCGTCCACTTCGTATTGCTTATTCCCGCACTTCGGACAGACATATTCCCGTTTTTCCATGATGTTGAATTTTAAGTGTGCAAAATTACAAATATTCAGCGATAGTCAGGCGTAAGCCGAAATAATCTTATCTTTACCTGAGAGAACTTTCCGGGGGTCAGCAACTGCTAAAAAACAGAGCTACTTATTATTGAAAATTTTGGTCTGACGCTGAATCGATTCTTTGTGTATAAGATTTAAAAGCCTTTTCAGAAACTGTTCATCCAGCCCAAGATGGGTACCAATGGAAAGCCTGTCGGTGATAATGCCTGCCCAGCGTTTCATTTGCAGGATGGTGATGTTGTTGTCGCGTTTGTAATCACCAATTTCATCAATAATTTCCAGTCTTTTGGCAAGAATCTGGAGCAACTCTCCATCCAATTTGTCAATTTCTGTGCGCAGGGCTTCGAGACGGTTTTCAAAATCCGGGTTTCCTGTTCGTTTTCTTAAAATCAGGTTTTTTAATAGCAGTTTCAGTGTTTCCGGCGTAATCTGTTGTGCAGCATCGGTGAGAGCTGTTTCCGGATTTTCGTGGACTTCGAGCATGAGGCCATCCATTTCAAGGTCAACAGCCTTTTGAGAAATTTCCTGCAATAAATCACTTCGTCCGCAAATATGGCTTGGGTCAACGATAATGGGAAGCTGTGGGGCAAGACGTTTCAGCTCGATAGGAATTTCCCACATGGGTGCATTTCGGAAAGGTGATTTCTCGAAATAATGAAAGCCGCGATGGATAGCGAGTAGTTGTCTGATACCGGCATTATTTATTCGCTCCAGTGCGCCAATCCACAGTTTTATATCGGGGATAATAGGGTTTTTTACCATCACGGTTATCGGAACCCCTTTCATGGCTTCGGCCAGCTCCTGTACTACAAACGGGTTTACCACCGTGCGTGCACCTAGCCAGAGAATATCTATTCCGTGTTTCAGCGCAAGCTCCACATGATCGGGACGGGCTACTTCAACGGTAGTTAGCAAACCGGTTTCTGCTTTTACTTTTTCCAGCCAAAGCAAACCCTTTTCACCCACCCCTTCAAACGAACCCGGTCGGGTACGTGGCTTCCACAATCCCGAACGAAAAACTTTTACTTCGGGTATCTCGGCAAGTTGCCGGGCTGTCCTCAAGACCTGTTCTTCACTTTCGGCACTACAAGGCCCGGCAATGATAAGCGGAAATTTCTTCGTGTTCCAAAAAGCACCGGGAATAGCTATATCCATGTTTGTACTCACACTGCAAAAATAAACATTTGGTAAATGGAAAAACAGGGAACCTGCCGACTAACCAGGGCTATCGCTTACTAAATTTTCAAAACGGCTTCTCTGTAGAGATCATCAATAGCAGATATTTTCATCTTAGCTTTCTTGCTTTTCTTTATTGAGTCTTCTAATCGAATCATATTCAACGCTATTCGTCTGATTACA
>JAJRQN010000005.1 GCA_024280235.1 Bacteroidota bacterium
AAAAAAGCAGTTAAAGGTCTTAGCCCTTATACCAGACCATTGATCTTCCAGGTTATCTTATTTGTCCTTACCATTGCCTACGTTGTGTACGAACGTCTTTATGTTGTTTCGGAAGGCCTGCTGGTACTCACCAGTCAAAAAGTTTGGGGCATGTTTGCTTTTGCTTTTGTTTCCATTATTATGGTGGCAGGTGGAATTTATGCTGCTTACGAATCACGCAATCTCGAACCGGAAGAACCATGGGAGAAAATTGATGTAAAACAGATTAAAACAACCCGAAATGAAAAATAAAATAAAACGCTTTGCCTTTGTCAGCGGAGCAACAGTATTCGGTATTGTCCTCGTGTTGATTTTCGTTTTCCTTGGAAAACAATCCAGCGGACCCATCTCGGAAATTCTCTCTACCCTGGGAGGCAAAGTAGTGGATATGGAACACAGTATCCTTATGAAAGGCCGGGAACCGGTACGGTCAAAAGAGCTGGCCTGGTTTGACAAATACCGCAACAATACTGCTATGCTACGTCATCCCGATACCATCCTTCTCGGCGTCTATGATAACAATTACCTTAGTAGTTTCGATAATATTCTGAAATTTGACAAGATGCTAAAAGAGCCGTTGTCACTTATTCAGATTTATGTGGCATGGGGGGATAAGGAAAATGAAAAATTCCCCATGCTTTACGCAAAAGCCATTTACGACCTCGGATCAACTCCCATGATAACATGGGAACCCTGGCTCAACGATTTTGACCGTGAAGAACATAATTTACCGAAGACAGCAGATGCCAATAAAAGCGGCATGGCTGCTGTTGCAAAAGGCGAGTATGATTTTTATATCAAAGCCTGGGCGGAGGATCTTAAAAACTTTGGACATAATGTATTCATACGCTTAGGGCACGAGATGAACGACCCTTATCGCTATCCGTGGGGACCACAAAACAACAAACCGGAAGAATTTATTGCCGCCTGGCAGCATGTGATTACTGTTTTTCGTAAACTGGGAGTACACAATGTTCTTTGGGTATGGGCGCCGCAGCCTTCTTATTTGCATTACAAGGAATATTTTCCCGGAAAAAATTATGTGGACTGGGTTGGCGTGGGTGCTCTCAACTACGGAACCGTGGCACCATGGTCAAAATGGTGGACTTTCAAGGAGATTTTCGGGAACTATTACGATAGTTTGAATGTTTTCAAAAAACCTTTAATGATTACCGAAATGGGAAGCCTCACGGTGGGCGGAAAACGCGATGCGTGGTTTAAAAATGCCTTTGACAGTCTCCCGGAAAAATATCCCGACCTCCGGGCCGTCCTGTTTTTTAACGACAACAGCGACAATACGACATTAAATAAGTCGCTGGACTGGAGCATTGTGAATGATTCGGCAACTTGTAAAGTGATTCATCAAACCATCCGCACAACATGGGAAAAAGATATTGAACTGAAGAAAAAAGGAATCGAATGATGTGAGGGGGAAGACGCTGTACGGGATAAAATATCGGCTTTTTTGCGCTTCTACTCAATAAAAAGCTTAACTTTATCCGCTTCAATAATTTTTTAAAAACTGCGTTTAATTTTATATGAAAAAACTGTTTCCCTTTGTTTTTTTAATCTTTTCCCTTTTCCCTGTTTTCCTTCAGGCACAAACAGGCATTGGTCAGTGGCGCACCCATCTGCCATATGGGCGGGTAATCGATGTGGCAGTTACTCCTGATTTGATTTATGCCGCCACACCTTACACGCTTTTTACCTACAGGCTTAAGGACGATAAAATTTCTGTTTTTGACAAAGTAAAAGGCTTGAATGATTTGGGAATAAGTAAAATAGATTACGATAAAAAATTCGGACAACTGTTAGTAGCTTACACTGATGGCAACATCGACCTGATTGATGACAAGGGAAATGTAACCAACATACCTGATATTTTTAATAAATATATGCTCGGTATCAAAACCATCAATAATATATTTTTCAGGGATAATTCTGCTTATCTTTCGTGTAGTTTTGGTATTGTGGTGCTCGACATGAAAAAGCACGAAATCAAGGATACTTATTACATCGGCCCCGAAGGCAGTGCCCTCAATGTACTTGACATAACTGCCAACGACACATCTCTGTTTGCCGCCACCGCAAAAGGTATTTATTACAGTAGCCTGAACGCTTCCAACCCGGCCGATTACAGTCAGTGGCACTTGGAAAGCCGTCTGCCTGTCCCACAGCAAACTTATAATCTCATTACCAATTTCGGTGGTAAAATTTACACCAACTACACTTCCGGTAACTGGGACGGTGACACGCTTTATGCTTTCGACGGACATCAGTGGAACTATTTTTTGCCAACGAATCACAGTCATCATTTTCAGATGAATACCGATGGCAATGCCTTGTTGCTTGTAAATCGTTATTGGGTAAGCGCTTACGATAAAACAGGAAAAGGAATCTTTTATGTAAATAAAGTCAATGACGAAGGTATCGAGCCGCTGGCTGCCCGTGGCGATGTGAAAAACGATGTGTGGATTGGCACAAAGAACAAAGGACTGCTTAAAACACGCGACCAAAATAACCAACAGGAGCTGATACAACCCAACGGGCCCGGAAGTATTTATGTGTTTGGCCTTGATTCCCATGGAGAAGACGTTTGGGTAGTCCCAGGCGGCTACCATCCCGACTGGAGCAAAGCTTATATCAATGATGGAGTCTTCTCTTTTCAGGACGGGCAATGGAAAACTTTTAACAGGAGCAATACGCCGGCTTTCGACAGTATCAGCGATCCGGTTTGTGTAAAAGTGGATCCTGCCAACGCTCAAACAGCCTATGTGGGTACTTTCCAGGAAGGAATTATGAAGTTTGAAAATCAGAAACTTACAACAATATATTCCCGTAATAACAGCAGTTTACAATCCTGGAGTTCAAATCGCGCGTTGGTTTTGGTAAGCGGTCTCGACTTTGATAGTTACCACAACCTCTGGATTGCCAATTCGGGTGCGCCCCGGTTGCTTTCGGTATTGAAAAACAATGGAACCTGGAAATCTTTTAATCTCGGCGCAAGCCTCAGCAGCATCGATGTGGGGAGTCTTATGGTGGACAAGAATAACGACATCTGGATAAAAAAACGAAACAACGGGATGGTCATTGTTTTCAATGACAATGGTACGATAGACAACACGTCTGACGACCATGTAAAAGTGCTCAACTCTTCCCGTGGCAACGGAAACATTCAGGGCAGCACCGTTTATTCGTTTGCCACCGACAATGATGGCCAGGTTTGGGTGGGAACTGACAAAGGAATCAACGTTTTTTATTCGCCGGAAAATATTTTTGAGCCGGGAGCCGATTTTGATGCGCAACAAATATTGGTTCCCCGAAATGACGGAACCGGCCTTGCAGATATTTTGCTGGTAACAGAAACCGTTACCGCTATCGCTGTGGATGGCGGCAATCGCAAATGGGTGGGCACGGAAAGAGCAGGGATTTTCCTGTTCTCGCCGGACGGGCTGAAAGAAATACACCATTTTACAAGTGAAAACAGTCCGCTGCTTTCCAATCACATTACCGGCATCACCATTGATAAAAACGGAGAGGTTTTTATAGGCACCAACAAGGGATTGATCTCTTACCGCAGCACGGCCACGCCCGGCAACAAAACTTACTCGAATGTGTATGCTTATCCTAATCCGGTTCGTGAAAATTATACCGGTTTTATTGCAATAAAAGGGTTGGTAACAAATGCTTCCGTGAAAATTACAGACAGCTATGGTAACCTTGTTTACGAAACAAAAGCAGAAGGCGGGCAGGCTGTTTGGAATGGAACTACTTTTAACCACGTGCATGTTTCCACCGGCGTTTACCTCGTTTTTGTTACCAACAGCGATGGCACCGAAAGCATGGTAACCAAAATATTGGTTATTCATTAAGAATTTCCATTGCCTTATGATTTTACAAACTAAAGGGATTGTTTTTCAGACGGTTAAATATGGCGACACTTCGCTTGTGGTGAAAATTTTCACCGAAGAGCTGGGGTTACAGTCGTATATGGTAAAAGGAGTGCGCAGCCGCAAAGCGAAACTTAAACCCTCACTTTTCGAGCCGTTGACACTACTTGATATGGAAGTTTACCACAAAGTCAACCAAAATCTGCATAACATCAAAGAGGCCCGTGTTGAATATCCCTGGCATCACATTCCCTTCTCCATCGAAAAAGAGAGCATTTTGTTATTTCTCGATGAAATTCTTTATAAATGCGTTCGCGAAGAGCTTTCCAACAAAGAACTTTTTACGTGGATATACCACAGCCTGATTTGGTTTGATATGGAAGAGCAATATTTTATGAATTTTCATCTTTTCTTTCTTGTTCAGCTGAGTCGTTTTCTGGGTTTTTATCCGAAAAGTGATGGATTTTCTCAGGAGAATATTCGCATTTTCGACATGCAGGAAGGTTGTTTTTCCAAACATCGTCCTTCGCATCCCTATTTTACCGAAGGAGTGGCAGCACAGAAGCTTTTTGCGCTGATACAAACTTCCACAGCCACCTTAAAAACAATTCAGATGAATAACCAGGAACGCAAAATGGTGTTAGACAGTCTGATGACCTATTATCAACTTCAGCTTCCGGAGTTGGGAAAAATAAAATCATTGGATGTGTTGCGCATGATGATGGGAAATATTCTTCCGGGGAAAACAGATAAAAGATAACCGGATATTCACCCGTAATGTTGGTTCCCCTTTCCCTATAATGGTTATCAAAACTGCTGACTTTTCAATCCACGGCGGTTTATTGAAAATCCGCTGCATAAAAAGCATCAATGATGTGATTAATGGAGGCTTTCCCATTTTTTAAAATGATGGAGACAATATCGAATCTCACATCCGTATCCAAATCGTGCAGCTCGATATAAGCTTCGGCTGCACGAATAAGGTTTCTGGCTTTTGCCGGCCCCACGGCGTCTTCAGGATCGCCGAAATAGTCGGTGCTGCGGGTTTTCACCTCTACGATAACCAGCTCATCCTTGTCAATGGCGATGATGTCCACTTCAGCTTTTTCATCCCTCCAGTTGGTTTCCAAAATGGTGTAACCCTTGGCTTTCAGCATTTGCAACGCCCGCTGTTCTCCCGCTTTTCCTAAATCGTTGTGTTGCGCCATTGGATTTTAGATGTAAGATGTTTGATGTGAGATTTTATTTGAAATTAATTTTTGAGCCAATGTCTTGTACCTCCATATTCAATTTTGTTCCCATAATCAGTGCCCGGTTATCAGGCTGATGTCCGGCCGGGAAACTAAAAGCAACCGGAAAATTGTATTCTTCCACGCTTTCACGAATAATATTTTCGGCGGTTTTCCCGAAAGTGATGGTGTTGTCGTGCATATCGGTCATCCCGCCAACGATTAATCCCGCCAGATTTTCCAGCAGACCGGCCCGTTTAAATGCCATCATCATGCGGTCGATGTGATAAAGATATTCATCCAAATCTTCAAGAAACAAAATCTTTCCTGTCGTATCGGGAAACGAACCACTTCCCATCAGGCTGTACAATACCGACAGGTTGCCTCCCATCAGTATGCCTTTGGATTTTCCCTTCCGGTTAAGGGGATGAGCCGGTATCCGGTAAGCTGGTTTTTCCCCTTCCAAAGCATCAAAAAGCGTATTCAAAGCAGCCGGCGTATTTCCGACAAAATTCAACGGCATGGTGGCATGAAGGCTTTGCAAACCAATGTTTACAAGATGGTTATGAAATACGGTAAAATCACTGTAACCCACTAACCATTTGGGATTTTTCAGCAACGGGTTGAAATCGATTTTATCTACTATCCGCACACTGCCGTAACCGCCACGGACGGCGAAAACGGCTTTTATCTCAGGGTCGTTTATCATTCGCTGCATTTCGGATGCCCGTAGTGTATCGCTTCCGGCGAACTGATTTTCCACAACAAAAAGACGGGAACTATTTATCACCCGGTAGCCCCTGTTTTCAATAATGGTAATAGCTTCCGTAAGCTCGGATGGTTCAATTTTTCGCGCCGGAGCTATCAGCCCGATGGCATCGCCTTCTTTTAAGGATGGAGGTGATTTCATGTGGGTTACACTTTTCAATTTAAAATAATTTTCATCATGGAATCCTGCGTTTTCGCACGAATCATTAACTTTGCCGAAATTACAGAAAAAAGAGAAGATGAGACATTCTCCGAAAAAATCGGGGCATGCTATGACAAATATTTTTTGCACACCTGTCTGCCAAAAGGCAGGCACAGAGGTTGATTATAAGCCTCCGGCGGGGCGTAATAATTGGTAAACAGAATATAATGGGAAGATAAACAGATGAAACCCGTGTTTTTTTCATCGGATTTAACGGATGTTTTTCGCTTGCAAAAAACTAAAATCCGCTTAATCCGTTAAATCCTATGATAAACATATATTATTAGATGACAGTTAATTACAAAATTATAAACACATGAATAAAAAATTTAAAAGATATACCATCACTTCGGCTTTGCCGTATGCCAACGGCCCCATTCACATTGGCCATTTGGCGGGCGTTTACGTGCCGGCCGACATTTATGCACGCTACCTTCGTTCCAAAGGCGAAGATGTTTTGTTTATCGGCGGTTCTGACGAACACGGCGTTCCTATTACCATCAAAGCCCGCAAAGAGGGCGTTTCGCCGCAGGATATTGTGGATCGTTATCACAACATCATTAAAAAATCTTTTGAAGAATTTGGTATTTCTTTTGATGTCTATTCGCGGACTTCCGCTCCAATTCATCACGAAACGGCTTCCACATTCTTCAAGAAGCTTTATGCAGACGGAAAATTTATTGAAAAGACCAACGAGCAGTATTACGATGAGGAAACCAACACTTTTCTCGCCGACCGTTATATTACCGGAACCTGCCCGCATTGTGGTTACGAAAAAGCTTATGGTGACCAGTGCGAGAGCTGCGGCACGTCGCTGAGTCCGTTGGAACTGATTAATCCCAAATCGGCCCTTAGCGGGAATGTCCCCGTGCTGAAAGAGACCAAACACTGGTACCTGCCGCTGGACCAGTATGAAGATTTCCTGAAAGAGTGGATTTTGGAAGGTCATAAAAAGGACTGGAAAACAAATGTTTACGGACAGGTAAAGTCGTGGATTGACCAGGGACTGAAGCCGCGTGCCGTTACCCGCGACCTGAGCTGGGGCGTAAAAGTGCCGGTGGAAGACGCCGAAGGAAAAGTGCTTTACGTGTGGTTTGATGCGCCCATCGGCTATATTTCCGCTTCACGCGAATGGAGTAAACGTACTGGTAAAGAGTGGGAACCCTACTGGAAATCGGACGACAGCAAGCTGGTGCATTTTATTGGTAAAGACAATATCGTGTTTCACTGCATCGTCTTCCCTGTCATGCTCAGGGCCGAAGGAAGCTATATCCTGCCCGACAATGTGCCGGCCAACGAGTTTCTGAATCTGGAAAACGATAAAATCTCCACCTCTCGTAACTGGGCCGTGTGGCTGCACGAATATCTCAGCGAATTTCCCGGCAAGCAGGATGTGCTGCGTTATGTGCTCACCGCCAACGCTCCCGAGACCAAAGACAACGACTTCACCTGGCGTGATTTCCAGGCACGCAACAATAATGAGCTGCTGGCTATTTTCGGTAATTTCGTCAACCGGACACTGGTGCTGACAAAAAAATATTTTGATGGAAAAGTCCCATCGCGACACGAATTGCAGGATATTGATAAAAAAACGCTGGACAGTCTGCGGACATTTCCGGAAAAAATTGCCGGAAGTATTGACCGTTACCGCTTCCGCGAAGCGTTGGGTGAAATGATGAATCTCGCACGTCTCGGCAACAAATACCTCACCGATAACGAGCCGTGGAAAATCTTTAAAACCGACCCGGAACGAGTGGAGACTATTTTGAATATATCCTTGCAGATTGCTGCTAATCTGTCTATTGTAGCGGAACCGTTTTTGCCTTTTTCGGTAGAAAAACTGCTTGGCATGCTCAACATGAAACCTTTAAAATGGGCTGTCGCCGGCAGTGCTGATCTTTTACAGGCTAACCATCAACTGGGGAAACCGACGTTTCTGTTTGAGAAAATCGAAGATGCCGAAGTGGAAAAACAGGTGCAGAAGCTGCTGGATACTAAAAAAGCCAACGAAGCTGCTGCGCCGGCCACACCGCAAAAAGAGGAAATCACTTACGACGATTTTGTAAAAATGGACATCCGCACAGGAACCATTCTCGAAGCGGAAAAAGTCCCCAAAACGAAAAAACTGTTGAAGCTGAAGATTGATACAGGCATCGACCAAAGGACGGTTGTTTCCGGTATTGCCGAATATTTTACTTCGGAACAAATTGTTGGAAAACAGGTGAGCATTCTCGTGAACCTTGCTCCGCGAAAGCTGCGTGGCATTGTTTCGCAGGGGATGATTCTTATGGCGGAGGACAAAGACGGAAAACTTGTTTTTGTAGCTCCCGAGCAACCGGTTAGCAACGGCAGTGAGGTGAAATAGCCAGAGAGAAACGGTGATTTTGAGAAGTTACGCGACATCTCAATATAAACCCATCCCTACGCTTTTCCGGACTTCTGCCCGACTACGTCATTTAGGCGGGTACAATCCGGAAGCTACGGGTTGTAGGATTTTCAATCCGGTTTTCTGAAAATTTTTCCATTTGATTATAAATTATGCAGAAACATTCGGGTTCATCGCCTGAGACGAAACACTGTGCAAACCCGAATGAGTATTGTAAAAAATGAAAATCTACGCTCTTCCGAATTTGCAATTCGCTTTTTCCCGCAGAACTTTCGTAATTTCGCCGCCGGAAAATCATTGAAATTATGGGCGGGCATTTTGCCGGCATAAGACTGTAAAAAACAAAAATTTATGTTACGGACACATACTTGCGGCGAACTAAGGATCAAAAACATAGACAAAACCGTTACCCTGAGCGGATGGGTACAACGGATTCGCGACAAAGGCGGACTTATTTGGGTTGACCTGCGCGACCGCTATGGCATTACCCAGCTCCTGCTGGAAGAAGGCAGAAGCGATGCCGGTCTTATTGAAGAAGTCCGTAAGCTGGGACGCGAATTTGTGATTCAGGCCAAAGGAAAAGTCATTGAACGCGTTTCCAGGAATCCAAAAATGGCTACCGGTGATATTGAAATTAACCTGCAGGAGATGAACGTGCTCAACATTTCCAAAATACCGCCTTTTACCATCGAAGACCAAACCGATGGCGGCGAAGAGTTGCGTATGAAATACCGCTATCTCGACTTGCGCCGGAATCCGTTGAAAGAGAGTCTGATACTGCGGCACAGACTTTCGTTGGAAACGCGAAAATATCTCGATAGCGAGCAATTTATGGAGATTGAAACACCTTATCTGATTAAATCAACGCCCGAAGGTGCCCGTGATTTTGTGGTTCCATCGCGTATGAACCAGGGCGAATTTTACGCATTGCCACAGTCGCCGCAGACTTTTAAGCAGCTGCTCATGGTAGCCGGCTACGATCGTTATTACCAGTTGGTGAAATGCTTTCGCGATGAAGACCTGCGTGCCGACCGGCAACCTGAATTTACCCAAATCGACTGTGAGATGTCATTTGTGGAACAGGAAGATGTGCTCAATACCTTCGAGGGACTCATGCACTACCTTTTTAAAGAAATTAAAGGCGTTGACCTTCCGCTGCTCCAAAGGCTGCCTTATGATGATGCCATGCGACTTTACGGTTCCGACAAACCGGATATTCGGTTTGGTATGATGTTTACAGAGCTGAACGATGTGGCCAAAGACAAAGGTTTCAAAGTCTTTGATGAAGCCGAATTGGTGGTGGGCGTCAATGCTCCGAAATGTGCCGGTTATTCGCGTAAGCAGTTAGACAAATTAACTGATTTTGTGAAACGCCCGCAGGTAGGGGCTAAAGGACTGGTGTATGTGAAATACAACGAAGATGGTAGTTTTAAATCATCGGTGGACAAGTTTTTTGATACCGAAGCATTGAAAAGCTGGGCAGAAAAATTCGATGCCAAACCGGGTGATTTGATGCTGATTTTATCCGGTGAAACCGATACTGTCAGAAAACAACTTAGCGAACTACGATTAGAAATGGGCGAGCGGCTGGGATTGCGCGATGCGCAAAATTATAAAGCACTGTGGGTGGTTGATTTCCCTCTTTTTGAATGGAATGAAGAAGAGCAGCGTTATCATGCCATGCACCATCCGTTTACTTCGCCTAAGCCGGAAGATGCCGGAATGCTGGAATCCGATCCGGGAAAAGTCCATGCCAATGCTTATGACCTAGTTATCAATGGTGTGGAAATAGGAGGAGGTTCCATTCGTATCCACGACCGTGATTTGCAAAAACGCATGTTCAAGGCATTGGGATTCACCGAGGAAGCGGCTCAGGAACAGTTTGGCTTTTTGATGAATGCCTTTGAATACGGTGCTCCGCCTCACGGTGGCATTGCTTTTGGTTTCGACCGGCTGGCCGCCATGTTTGCCGGCAAAGATTCTATCCGCGACTTTATTGCTTTCCCGAAAAACAACAATGGCCGCGATGTGATGATCGACTCACCTTCCGTCATTTCTAAAATACAGCTGGATGAGCTGGGGCTGAAAGTGGTGGAAAAGGTTAAACGTTAACAGGAATCCTGCAAAACAGTTATTCGAAAAGGGATAAAGGTTGTTTTACAATCTTTTCAACAGATAATTTT
>JAJRQN010000062.1 GCA_024280235.1 Bacteroidota bacterium
AGATGGCTTTTTGGGCAAAGGTTGTACTGAGATAAGGGTTTGGAGAAACAGGCTGTTGATGCCTGAATAGCGTTGACCGTTTTTAATTACTTATTTTCACCTTTTGGGTAGTTATACCAAACCGCTATCAAGATAGTGATTTAGAAAATAAATTGAAAAGAATCTGATAATTTATATTTCGGCAAACCTAAACCAACATACCAAAAAAAGCTGTAAGTTCTTCTGGAAAATCCATAAATAAACTGAATGAGGTAACGGAAGCATATTATATTTCCGGAAATTCTGATTTTCCGTTCAAAGTATATTGTACTGGTATGGTTGATTATCACATGTTTATTACCAACAAGTTTTCCACCATTCAAAATATCACTCAGTTTTATAGCTCATTTGTAATGTTTGGGTCTCAAGTTTCTCATCAAGTCAAGTTGTAACTTCAATACCTTACTGATACCAATGCTAATTGGCAATTTCAATAAAAAGCTGCCTGTTCCAAAAGAACTTTTTATATTTGCAGCATCATGAAATCAAATAACATGATTTTGAAAGAATATGCCGTACTCATTCTTGCAGCCGGGTTTTCCGGACGCATGGGTATTCCTAAACTTTCTTTACCCTTTGATGAAAACCGGAATTTTGCAACAAAAATCATACATACATACCGGTCTGCCGGCTGTAAAAATATTGCACTGGTGGTAAACAGGCAGGGACAGGAGTTGCTGAATGAGCAAAAAACTCTTTCTGCTGGAAGCAATATCTCCGTAGTTCTCAATGCTTATCCCGAGCGGGAACGGTTTTTCTCATTACAAACGGGATTGAAAACATTTCAGACCGGAACACCGGTTTTTATCCAAAACATTGACAATCCATTTGTAGAATCGACTCTGCTTTACAAGCTGGCCAATGCACTTAAGCCGGGCACCTTTGTTGTACCACGTTACAACGGGCATGGCGGCCATCCTGTTTTACTTTCCTCAAAAATTGTCCACGACCTTACTACTTTCCCTGATTACCGGCAAAACCTGCGCGACTTTTTACAGAAATATCCTAAAATCAGCTGCCCCGTGGAAGATGAAAAAATTTTTGTAAACATCAACTCACCGGAAGAATACAGAAAGTTCTTCGGTAAGATGTGAGGACGTGAGAGCAGGAAAATGGAGAGGATTTTATCTTAGGAATAACTCCTTGATTAATAATTATTTAATCTGTTGACCCAAACATCTCTATTGAGATTCTACATTCGTTTGCTACGAAGAGTTATATTTACAAACTCGGGGCTTGTATCCCTTAGTATTGCCAGAGATACTGTTCAAAATTAAACATTTGATTTTTGATGCGTTGCGATTAACGAATGGCATTCACACCGGTAGCATACTCATTGATGCGCCTGTCAAAAATATTTTGCTCTTTGTAAATATAACTCTCGAAAAGACGTTTTATAAAAATATCATCAAAACTGAGCCGCATAGCTGAATTTGCAGGGTTGAAAGCAAGAGACTGAGCCAACACTTTTCGGGCATCGGAATAGGATACCCAGAACAGGGGAACAGGAACCTGTTGACCGTTGTGTTCTTTTAACATAACCGGACAAAAAGCCTCAATACGCACAAGCATCTCCGAAAGTTTGGAATCGAAATACCAATCTTCTTTCAGGCGCAGCCGCATAACCTGCGTTGGATCAAATTCGGTGATTATTGTAGTATCATACTCATCAAAAGGTGCATACGTCCGCCGCAAAGTCTTATGAATAGTGTCTGTCTGGCGGGCAATAATTTCATTGTAGGTTATCGGCACCAGCAGTTCGTCAGTGCTGGAGATGTCGTAAGCCGTAATCTTCCCCTGCTTCAGGGCATCCAAAATAACGGTAATGAAAGATTTCCAGTTTTGATGTTGCACGGTAGGGAAATAAAATACATTATTCATCTTTTGACGAAAGTCTATTTCGCGCCATATCCTCTTCGACCACATTATGTCCGCTTTACGCACGCTGGGCAATGGCATTGGGACTCTGTCAATTACGCCTTGATCCTGATACAAACCATCTGTCGGTGCATTGGCAGTGATTTGTCCCATCATAAAATTCGGGCTGAAAAGCAGACCGGTAAGAAAGATGGATAGAATTATTTTTTTCATAACCTTTATTTTATCACTAAACTTATGGGATTCAACGTTCTAATAGAGCCATCAGGACCTACTGCCTGAATATTTTCAAAGAAGAATTTTTGTTTATGGCTGCTGTTATGGATGATTTTCATAGCTTCCGGAGTAAAGACATTCCCTCTTATATTAACGGCAACCCAATCGCCATTTAGGATGGTAGCAAAAGTGAAAGAGGTTACCTTAAAGTAGTAATTATCAAACAGAAAGTCCTTCATATTAGGAATAATACCTCTTGCGGCAAGCAATGTGTTTTTATCAATCTGACCATTTGTCTGGCCGGCAATTTCGGCTGTCGGGCTGGGAACGCGTTTCACACGAAATTCAGACCTGCCGAGAAGGATATTTTTACCGTTAATCTCGGCAGTAGCCGTAACATACACTTTATTTCCAGATACCGGTTTGCTAAGCAACACAATCCAGCCGCGACCTTTTTTATATAGTTTCCCCGCAGAAATACGTGGATGTATTTGGTCGATACTAAAGCCGGGAGCGGTAATGGATACGGGATTTTCAACACCAAGATAAAATACATTCATTCTGAGTGGAGCCACTGTAAGCGAAGGCGGAGCCATAAGGTATTTTCCGGTAAAATTATATTTCACTTTCTGGTTGGTAGCCGGATTTATCATTTCGATGATGCCTGCATACTTGTGAAGGCCTTCTTTTTTTGCCGGAAGTTCAATCTGCACAACACCGCTTTTCCCTTTGACCAATTGTGCTTTGCCGATATTTCGGTTTGTAATGGAATCGGCACCGTTCAACACGCGCACATTTGGCTTGGTTTTGGAGTCGTAAGCTGCCACCAGCACCTCTGCTTTGTATGTATTTCCTTTTAAAACATATGTACTGTAAGGAATCACCTTGGCTTCCACATGGTCAAACTTGTAGTCTTTCTCCGTAATGGAGCTATACAGATAATTCAACGCATCAAACTCAGACATTTTAACTTCTGAAATAATCTTATTTACCAACGTAATGTCAGCAGCCAGTATTGTATAATAAAAATTATGGTTTTCCCAGTCTTGTTTTTGGCGGTCGGCATTGTAGTATGTTATTCTCTGTTTTCCACGAAAATTGGTCATCAGGCCTACTTTCGTTGTGTTTTCGGGTAGATTCATTATTTTAATAATGTTGTTCCGGTAGTTGGACATACTGTCGCTAAGGCTATAAGCTTCTCCTTTTTTCGTATTTCCCACGCCAATCATGTAGTTTGTAACGTCGTTGTAACGGTCTTTGGAGGGGACAATACGCAGGTTTAGCTCTCTGGTTTTTCTCATTTCACCCGGATGGAACGGATCAGGGACCAGGGTATCAAAATAATAATGCGACAGGACAAAGGAGGAGTCTTTCCTTTCGGAAACTTCAACCAGCTTTAGCTTAAGATGTTGCAAATACTGCACCATGGCATTCGATTCATTCCTGACAACCCGGGCTTTTTTCCAAAAAGGGCCAACTTTATCCTGATTCAACTGAAATTGTGTTTCAAAACGGCTATAAGTAGCAGCTATTTTTGAGCTGAGACTTGTATTGGTATCCTCCACATTTTCGTTGACTACCAAAAAAGCGTCCAGTACCTGTTTTGATACGTTTAATGCCAACAGGGCATAAAGTACCAAATACATCATGGCAATCATTTTTTGCCGTGGGGTTTCTTTATATCCAGCCATTTACATTTCTATTTTTGTTTTGCAATCGAATATATTCATGAGGCTCAGCTTTGGATATTCATAGCAGTAAGCATATTTCCATATACTTTGTTTAGTGATTCCATACGTTTGGTAAGCAGTTGCATTTGTTCAACAAATACGCCGGTTTGTGAAGCTGACTTATCCAGCGACTCCAGAAGTTCACTGAAAGTAGTTTGCATCTTATCCGAAGTTTCCACTGTTTTCTGTGAATCACGGAGTTGTGCTTCATAAATCACATTCAGGGACGCCAGGTTTTCAGCAATTTTCCGTATCTGGAGGTTATATTCATCGCCGTTAACGGTAGTAACATCAAGTGCTTCCACAGACTTTGCAAGAGCGGATGCCGATTTTTCATAATTTTCTGCAAGGCTTCTTGCTGAAGCTGAAGCCTGTTTTACCGTGCCCACAAATTCTTCGGTAGAATCCATGTTTCCTTTCAGAATATGTGCTGCCTGTACGTAAGCATTTGAAAGGACATCTGCATTTTCGTTAACCAGTTTCATATTTTCGACATAACTTCCGGAAGCTTTTGTATCCTCATCCAATAGTTGGCCTAACTGTTGAGCAGACCGGCCAGCCATATTCATATTTTGAGCAAATTCTTTTGATGCGATAGCGGCATCTGAAACATCTGCAATTTTAAGAGCATTTTCAGATAATTTTTCCAGTCCGGATCCAAGTCGCCGGATAACTTTTTCATCAATATTTGCTTTTTCCAGCATGTCATCAAGTTGTTTGGCTGGAGATTTCTGTTTTTTGGGAATTTCTTCTCCTTTCACCGGATGATACATCCCTGCCAGTTCGGGGTAAACCATACTCCAGTCAGGTTCAACATGTGGGTCTTCAAAAGCAGAAAGAGCAAAGATAAGAGCTTCTGTACCAAGACCTACTATCAGCATGAAGTCGGCTCCACCGTAATGGTTAATTTTAAAAAGTGCACCAATAAGTACAACCGAAGCACCCAGTCCGTAAACTTTCGCCATCAAATTGCGATAGAACCGTGTTTTGTTAAATTCAAAAAATCCCATAATTCTACTGTATTTATTTTTGTTATTATTTCGTGATTAGTGATAAACTCTGGAAGCATGGTTCGCATTATCTCCCTCGTTCCTGCCAAGATAGGGTTGGATGCATCGAAAACCGATGTATGATTTAGCTGTATCCTGATATTCATAAGCACGGGTTGTAACCTGAAGATAATAAGCAATATCTTTCCATGAGCCACCACGGATAACTTTCCGTTTCATAGCCGGTGGATCATCTTTTTTAGCGTTGTAAGTATAATTGGGGTTCATGTCCCAGGCTATGTTGTACGAAGAGGGGTCGTATGCACTGTTAGTCCATTCGGAAACATTGCCGGCCATATCATACAAGTCGAAACCGTTGGGAGGATAATGGCCTACTACAACAGTACGCAAGCCTCCATCGGCGATATAATTTCCACGCAAAGGTTTAAAATTTGCCAGAAAACAACCTTTTGCATTACGCGTATAAGGCCCGCCCCAGGGATATGGGTTCATTTGGTTTCCACCACGGGCGGCCCATTCCCATTCAGCTTCGGTAGGCAGACGAAATTCCGAAAGCATAACGCCTCCTTTCTTTTTCGCCAGTGCATTGTTTAGCAGCTCGGTACGCCACACACAAAAAGCTCGTGCCTGATTCCAGTTTACACCGACAACAGGATAATGGTCATATGCCGGATGAGAAAAATATTTCTCTGTCATCGGATCATTAAAAGAGTAAGTAAAATCAGCTATCCAGCATAACGTATCCGGATAAACGTTGATGGTTTCATTATGTACGTATGCAGCTCGGTCGTGCGGACGTGTACTTCCCCGACTGGACTGAGTCCTATCGCGAAGGTTATCCATTGCGGCAGCATGCAGGTCAACCCAGTAATAGGAATAAATCAACTTTCGACTGTCAATTTCTTTATGACGAAAAAACCGTTCATTTTCAGGTAGATACAATGGTTCTAATGCATCGCGAATATCCTGATCCTGACTATTCCAGTCAATTTTTGTTTTCCAGTTCAGGTGTGCAGGATCGTATGTCTCTCCGGTTTTAGGATTTTGCTCAATAAGGAAATCATCAGGACGTATGTCGCCGAGAAGAGTCCGGGCAATAGAATCGCGAACCCAATCCACAAATTGCCGGTATTCATCGTTGGTAATCTCCGTTTGATCCATATAAAAAGCGCCGACAGAAACAGTCTTCGGCTGAATCAGGTGGCCGTGAGTAATGTCTTCACTTCCCGCCCCCATGGTGAAGCTTCCCTGGGGAACAAAAACCATCCCATAAGGATGTGGTTGGTAAAATGGTTTTACATTGGGACGCGTTCCTACTAGCTCTCCGGTACCTGAATTACTGCAGCCTGCCACAATAAAGACTGCAAACAAATATAAATACCACTTTCTTTTCATTCTTATCTTCTTTAGTATCTTTTATGATCTCTTAACTGTCAATTGTTTCTATATTTCAATAATTATAAGAAACGTGTATTCTTATAACTTGTTTTATTTTTATTTATCTTAATCTTAAAACAATATCTGAGGGTAATCTCATGACTTCCCGGAACTCCGGACGAAAGTGTGGAAAGGTCGTAAGAATAGCCGAATCGGAAACCCTGAAAGTTTACGCCAACCATAAATCCAACGGATTCCTGGAACCGGTAGTTCACACCACCCCAGAACTTGCTATTGTAATTAACGACGGCAGAAATATTATATTGTGTAGAGGCAATATCAGACTGAATAAGTAAGGAGGGGACGAGTTCGAATCGGGGATGACCGGGCAGGACAAATGAATAGCCGGCCATAAGATAAAAAGTTCGGTCAGTTTGATAGCGAATTGTTGTTCCCGAAGTACTGAGATTCCTTCCTTTCGATTCAAGAATATTGGTTGCTGACAAGCCTACGTAATAATTGTTATTGCTTTTGAAAAAAAATCCAATGTTTCCATCAAAAATCATGGCACCTTCTTTTGCACTAAGCAGTGCAGGGTCGTTAGACTGCACGGGATGAAATTTGGTAAAATCGATGCTGCGGTTGACGAGGTTTATTCCGACCCCCATACCGAGCGTTCCGGCAGAAATCAGTAGATGATAGGAATAGGCAAGACGAATACCCACATTAGTTTCAAACCCGAGTTTATCCTGAATGATAGCTCCTCCCACGCCGCCATGAATTACTTTAACAGGAGCATCAGCATTGATAAGAAAATCCTGAGGAGACACTTTGTTGCCTTCAGAATCTACAAATCCGGCCCACTGTTGTCGCGCAAGTGCACTAACACATATTCCTTCACCCATTCCGGCATAGCCGGCATTAACAAACATATAAGCCACATTGTATTGTGTAAAAGCCGGCGACTGCTGACCATAGGATGCTACGGTAATCACCATTGCAATGCATAAATACAGAAGTTTTCCAGGCTTTGAAAACATGATTGTTTCAACATTAGTTTAAGAAGGCTAAAATAGAAAATTTATTCTTAGTGTTTATTATGAAATAGCGTATTTGGAATCGATGAAGTAAATTTGCTCTTTTTTAAGGCATAGCGAAGCGAAAAAATGTTTAATACACGTTTTTAATGAACGAACCAGCCTGCAGGAGGATGTTATGAATAGCCATTGCTTATATAAATATTCCAAAAAAAAATCAGGCCGGAAAAGAAATGATTAAAGTCCGCATAGCGAACGACTCAAATGTAGCCATGGATTTCAATCCAAGGCGATAATAACAATGTATTTAATATCAATATACTACAAATTTTTAAACAGATAAAAAAGTGAGAAATAATGAGTCGAAACGGACGGGCTGTTTTGTAACAATCTTTTAGCATCTCTTTGTAAATAA
>JAJRQN010000063.1 GCA_024280235.1 Bacteroidota bacterium
GAATGCATGTCAGTATTGGCGTAGCACAGGAAAAAGCAACGCAGGCATAGCATTAGCTATGGTGAGTAGGTTTTTTCGAGCATTCCCAATAATGGCGTGCAGTATGGGTTCGTAATAGATGACCCCTGCGGATTTAAGGTAAAATAAAAATATGAAAAAGTTTCTGCATAGTCTGTTTCCGATGACTTTTGTGATTGCACTAATAGTGCTTTCCGGATGTTCCGTTCCGCAGGGAAGCCGGAAAAGTAAGGATGTCCTGTTTCAAACCTCCACCATTAACGCCCTGCTGGCGGGAGTTTATGATGGTGATATGACTTTTAGGACATTACGACAACACGGTGATTTTGGTCTGGGAACGGTGAACGGGCTGGAGGCGAAATGATAGGAATAGGAGGCCGGTTTTATCAAATAAAAACAGATGGAAAAGCCTACCTTATTGACGATACCATGAAAACACCTTTTGCCGAGGTTATCTTTTTCAATCCGGATACAACGGAGAAAATCAAGGATTCCATTGAAAACTACGATCAGCTCAAAAGTTATCTGAATCGATTACTGCCCAATAAAAATGTCTTTTATGCTATCGAAATTGAAGGAACTTTTTCTTATGTAAAAACGAGAAGTGTTCCCGGACAACACAAACCCTGTCCGCCACTTGTGAAAGTTGCGAAAAATCAGATTGCCTTTGAATTTCATCAGGTTAAAGGAACGATGGTGGGCTTTTGGTGTCCGGCTTATGTAAAGGGCATTAATGTGCCGGGCTATCATTTTCATTTTATCACTACAGACCGGAAAGCCGGTGGTCATGTGCCGGCTTGCAGTATGCAAGACATTAGCGTTAAAATTGACCCGATTTCTGCTTTTTATATGATTCTGCCGAAAAGCCGGGCTTTCGATAAAGCCAACCTGACTCCACCAAAGCCAAATGAATTGGAGAAAGTGGAGAAATAGAGGGAGGCTGTTCTGTTGTTGTGTGAAGATAATCTCAACAAAGAGATTGGTGACTTTGCTCTTCCTGATTTCCCATGAAAAACCCGAATGAGCTGTGGGTGGATTTATAATCCGACATGAGCATAAACGGAAAAAGACCGGTAAGTTGTTATTTAAAGAATTGTCTTAATTTTGTAAAAAAGTTGTCTGACTATTGGAACTTTAAAAGAACATCCATTTAAATTATACATAGTTATGCATAAAGTAATGAAATTCATTTTAATTATTGTACCTGTTCTGGCACTGGGTTTATTAGTATTAAATCTCTTTGATGCAGTAATGAACAGATATATTCCTTTTATATGCTATTCAGTAATTTTTCTTTCCCTTTTTATAACGTTATTACGAAAAAGGAGATTGACATAATTTGCCCATTCGGGTTTCCTGCGGGGATAAATGTAATCCGAATGAGCACAGGGTCATCTCAAAGGTTTCTCTACCTTACCTCAAAGGCGCACCAAGGATAATCACAAAGGTACTCAAAGGAGTTTACTCTTCGCTCATTCGAATTTGCAATCCGAATGTAAAAAAAGCCTCTGCTCTTCCTAATTTGCACTGTGTCTCGCCTCAGGCGATGAATCCGGAAGCAAAGGAGACAAGATTCTTAATCCAAAAGCAAAGGACAGGTTTGATTCTCAACCTTTCTGTGTCGGATGATTTCAAATCATCCGGTTCATCAACATTCAGATTACAAACCCGAATGAGCACAGAGTGTGCAGTACCTATTTTCCCACTATAATCTTTGGTTATGCCTGTTAATAAAATAATATGAATGGGCTGTATTATTCCAACCTACATTTGCCGGCAAAATAAATGGAAAGTTTTGTTCAGAAAGAGAACTCCTTTTCTTATAAATATTTAAAATATGTATCAGGAAATTAAAGAAGTTTATCCGTCCGTTGCTTACGAGAGAATCCAGGATGGCGCATTGTTGCTCGATATTCGCGAACCGGAAGAGATTGAAATGATGGCTTTCGATGTGGAAGCACAAATATTCATTCCTCATAGTGAGTTTGATTCGCGATTTAGCGAAATTCCCCGCGACAGGGATGTCATTATAGGATGCCACAGTGGTAACAGAAGTCTGAATGCCACACTTTTCCTAATAAAAGAAAAATATGAACACGTGTATAACCTGAAAGGCGGCATTAGCGAATGGCTCGAACTCGATCTCCCTGTAAAGTGGGATAATTACAAAACGGAAAGCGTTGCCCATGTTCACGAAATTTAGTTTTATCTTCGTCTGCTAAAATTATTCACCATGACTTTAACTTATTTCTTTGCGTTGCTCAGTGGTCTTCTCTCAGGAGGTGCTTTAGGATTGACCGGCGGAGGCGGTTCTATCCTTGCCGTTCCTTTGCTGGTGTATCTTGTGGGCGAAAATATCCATCTTGCCATTGGGACTTCCCTCGTTGCGGTGGGCGTTACCTCACTGATTTCTTCTGTCAGTTACATGCGCCAGTCGCTGGTGAAATTCAAAATTGCATTTTTTATGGCTGCTCCCGGATTGGTGAGTACCTATCTTGGCGCATTGATTAACAAGCAGATAAAAGGGCCTGTTTTATTGCTCATCTTTGCTCTGTTGATGATTTACATTGGTTATCTGATGACTTCGAGGAAAGCGCCGGAGAGAAAAGAAGAAACCGTCTCGTCGGGGATTAACTATCCGCGGATTTTAACGCTTGGTTTTATCACCGGTCTCGCCAGCGGATTTTTTGGTATTGGGGGTGGCTTTTTGCTTGTGCCGGCGCTTTTTCTCGGTGCAAATCTTAAAATGAAAGAAGCCATTGCCACCTCTCTGTTTATCATCTTCCTTTTTGGGATGTTCGGACTGGCGAGTTACCTGATTCAGGGACGCGAAATTAACCTCGTTATTAGTGCGGTGTTTGTTGCAGGAGGAGCGGTAGGCGGCATCCTTGGTGCCTATTATGCCAAGCGACTGGACCAGGTGTTGTTGCGCCGGATATTTTCCGTTTTTATTATTCTGATTGGTTTGGCTGTCTTTATTGAAAATCTGATTAAAATCCTGTAAATAGTGCTTGCCAGAAAACGCCAATCTCTTTCCCTATTCAAATTGGGGCAAGCTGTTGAGCTTATCTTCAAATCAGTTATCCTGCAAATGATGGGAGACTCCTGTGTTCCTACATTTCGTTCGCCCCGACCTTGACGTTTTCTGGCAGCCACTAATTAATCAAGTTGGCTTTCCTTTTTTTTATTTCAATACCTTTGCTTTCTGTTTTTAAATTTGCAGGCAGGTTTTGTCTTGGATATAAGGTGCATTTTAAAACTTTTGAGAATTATTCGGTATGAATAGAAAACAACTTTCTTTGAGTGATTACATCCACGAAGTTATTCATTTTTATGCTCCCGATGCGGTAATAAACAGGGGATTAAGAATTTTCAGAGCTGATAATGTCAGGTTGGAATATTTTGATATTGATGCAGATATTTTTCGCTTTAAAGTCCGTGGGAATCACGAATATGATGTAGAGATACGCGATTTGCTCTCCGGAAATGTGGAAACTTCCTGTACCTGTCCGTACAACTGGGGAGAAATGTGCAAACACGAAGTGGCTGCGCTGAAATATCTCTCTATCCATGATTATCGAAAATTCAATTTAAATGAAATTGAAACAATTTCAGCTGTTGAAAAAAGGCAAAAATCGAAGCCCAAACCTGTTCTGCGCTCTGCAATTGGTTATGAAATCACAGATTATAAGATAATTACCGAAAGTTTTGTCAATAAGAATTATTCCGACAGGGATTTGTTTTATTTCTCGTACAAATACATCGAAGTAAAAAAAATTTCGTTTACAGAGGATCATATTTCGCTGAAAGTTTCATTTAAAAATGAACGCTTTACGGTGGATTTTATTCGTAAAAACGATAAAGTTTATGTTTCATCAGACAAGGGTTTGAAGGCTGAAAGTTTAAATTATTATGAAGCCATTGTGCTGCTTTATATTGCTAATTCAGAACAGCCCAAACTATTGGATTATATCTTTAGCGGTAAAATTTATGACTTCCGGAAAAATATTCTTGAAAATTACGGACTTAAAGGCAAGCGGTTTGATGCTTATTTTAATACAGGATTTTCATTGGACGGATTGTTTTTCTTCCATAAAGGACGGAGTGATTATTTGATTCCTGTTACAAATCTGAAAGGCGACTTTTTGTTGGATTTGGTTCATCAGATTAATGAAAATACGGATAAGCTTGATGTTGTTGAAGCGGCAGCTTCACGGGAGAAAAGGGCATTGGGATTTGTTGTGGAGCCGGACGCTGATCACGATAAATATTACACAGACAAGTATGTTTCTTTAAAGCCTGTCGTTGCCAAACCCAACAAGGCAGGCACTGCGCTGATTAGTTTTTTTGAGTATTACGATGAGTTCACGGTTGCCTCTAATTACGATTTGGATATTTCTGATAATGCACAAGAACTATTGAAGATTTGTAAAGTTCTGAGCGAAAATGAATCCGGAGATCTGTCGCCAAAAAAGTTATACAAACTCCAAAAACGTGCTGTTGAGTTGCTCGTGAACGAAAAATTTGTGTATCGTAAAACGGAGAGTGATTATGGAAACGCACTTCGCAAAAAGAGTTTGCAGCCGATGAAGGTCTCCGCCGAACCTTTGGTTGCTTTCTTTGAAGTAACTTCTGATAAACAATTTATTCGTCTCAGCCTCAAAATAAAAACCGGTGATCGCATTTTTGACAAAAAAGCGCTTGGCACCATCGGCGATGAGCAATATTTGTTTTTTATTGATGATGTTTTATATGTCGTTAATAATTTCAACACAGGCAATTATATTAATAACCTGTTTGGAAACTATAAAATGGTGAAATCGCACAAAGAGCTGTTTTATCAGGAAATTATCAGTCCTCTTTCGAAAAATATTGAAGTGGTCTTCAATACGGACGAATATGACCATGAAACCGTGGAACTCGATTTCCGTGAGAAACAGGTTTTTCTTTCGGAAAAGGAAGGATATATCATTATGACCCCGCAGGTGGAATATAAGAATGACATGGCAGCAGTGCTTTATCATACCGGCGATATCCTTTCGGAAGAAAACGGAAAGATTGTCAAATACCGGCGCAACTTTGAGCTGGAAAATGATTTTGTTGATTTTATCAGCTCTCTGCATCCGGAGTTTAAATGGCAAAAAGGGGAAAAGGTATTTTATCTTTCTTACGAAGATTTTTCAAAAGATCTGTGGTTTTATAAATTCTTTGATGAACTGCGTAAAAATGAGATTGAAATTTATGGTCTGAAAGAGTTGAAAAATTTTAAATATTCGCCTCACCGGGTAAAAATAGCTACTTCCGTTAAGTCGGGAATAGACTGGTTCGAGGTGAATGTGGATATTACTTTCGGCGATAATAAAGTCAGTCTGAAAGATATCCGGAATGCGGTTATACGAAAAGATAAATATATCCTGCTAAAGGATGGTTCGGTGGGCATTTTGCCCGATGAATGGCTGCATAAACTGGAAAGATATTTTCGCCATGGTGAGATAAAAGGTGATAAACTAACAGTCTCACATCTGAAATTTTCCGTTGTTGACGAACTGTTCGACGAAATTAGCGATGCAGACGTGTTGGCGGAAATAGAGGAGAAGAAAAGAAAGCTTTCCGGTTTTAAAGAGATTGCCAAAACGAAAATCCCCAAGGAGATAAAGGCCGAATTGCGGCATTACCAGAAAGAGGGCGTCAACTGGCTGAATTTTCTGGACGAAATGAGTTGGGGAGGCATACTTGCCGATGACATGGGGCTGGGGAAAACACTTCAGGTACTCACCTTTTTGCAACAAAGGATGAAAAAGGATAAAACACCCAATCTTGTTGTTGTCCCGACTACGCTGTTGTTTAACTGGAAAGCGGAGATAGCGAAGTTTGCCCCGGGATTGAAAGCCTTTTATCATTACGGGCAGGGACGAAATACCGATACGAAAGTGTTTGAAAAATATCACATGATTTTTACAACCTATGGTGTTCTGTTACGCGATATTGAAATACTGAAGGATTTTAAGTTTAATTACGTGATCCTTGACGAATCGCAGGCCATTAAAAATCCGGCTTCACGCCGTTTTAAAGCCGTCAGTTTGCTGAATGCAAAAAACCGGCTTGCGTTGACGGGAACGCCCATCGAAAATAGTACGTTTGATCTGTATTCACAAATGAGTTTTGTCAACAAGGGTTTTTTCGGCAGCATGAATGCTTTTAAGAATAGTTTCTCCAATGCCATTGATAAGGAGGGAAATGAGGTGATTGCAGGCGAATTGCAACGGATGATCAATCCGTTCATTTTGCGGCGCACCAAAGAGATGGTTGCCACCGAATTACCATCGAAAACGGAAAATGTCATCTATTGTGAGATGGATACGGAACAACGCAAAGTGTATGATGCTTACCGTAATGAGTATAGAAATAAGCTGCTCGGGAATATTGAAAAAGAAGGCGTTGGCAAATCAAAAATGATGGTTCTCGAGGCATTGACACGGCTGAGGCAGATTTGTGATTCACCCCGGTTGTTGAATAACGACGATATAAGCGTTACGGATGCGGTGAAGATAAAAGAGATTGTCCGACATATTACGGACAAAACTGTTAACCATAAGATTTTGATTTTTTCGCAGTTTGTGAAGATGTTGGAACTGATTAAGGCCGAGCTGAATAAACACAATATCGAATATGAATATCTCGATGGCCAATGTAGTACGAAACAGCGTGAACTTTCGGTCAGAAATTTTCAGGAAAATCATGGTTTGAGGGTTTTTCTGATTAGCCTGAAAGCCGGCGGTACCGGACTGAACCTCACGGCGGCCGATTATGTTTACATTGTAGATCCCTGGTGGAATCCGGCTGTGGAAAACCAGGCCATCGACCGCTGCTACCGTATCGGACAGGATAAAAAAGTATTTGCTTACCGGATGATATGTACCGACACCGTTGAAGAAAAGATACTCACACTTCAACAGAAAAAGACAAAAATAGCTACTGACATCGTACGAACCGACGAAAGTATTATGAAAGGGCTGAAAGCAGAAGATATTAAAGCGCTGTTTTCGTAGTGGTTGTAAATTCCTTATTTGTGTTGCTTTTATCAAAAGTGTTTTGGCTATTAAACAAAAAATACTCCGCTCTTCCTGATTTGCACTTTGTCTCACCTCAGGCGATGAATCCGGAAGTAAAAATGACAGGATTTTTAATTCAAAAGCAAAAGACAGGTTTGATTCTCAACTTTTCTGTGTCGGATAATTTCAAATCATCCGGTTCATCAACATTCGGATTACAAATCTGAATGAGTACAGTTGGCTTTTTGTATTGGAGATTATCCCTTTCGGCTAATCATCGCCTCAAACTCTTCTTCCGAAATGATGGGAACGCCGAGGCTTTCGGCTTTGGCTTTTTTTGCCGGCCCCATGTTGGCTCCGGCGAGGACATAGTCGGTTTTGGAAGAGATGGAACTGACGTTTTTACCCCCGAAGCGTTCTATCAGCTCTTTGATTTCGTCTCGTGAATGGCGCTCGAACACGCCGCTCACCACAAAAGACTTTCCCTGCAACAGCTGCGGTTCCAAAGGTTGTGCTTCGGTAAGTTCCATTTGCACACCGGCAGTTCTGAGGCGTTCCACCATATCTCGATGGATAGGCTTTTGGAAAAACAGAATAACCGATTCGGCAATTTTCTCCCCAATCTCCTCCACCTGAACAAGTTCCTCATAAGAGGCAGCTATCAGACGGTCGATGGTTTTGAAATATGCTGCCAGTTTTTTGGCCACCGTTTCGCCCACATAGCGAATACCCAACGCATAAAGAACTCGTGGGAAAGGCACGTTTTTGGACTGTTTAATGCCTTTGATGATGTTTTCGGCTGTCTTTTCACGAAAGCTGAGGCGCTTCTCTTTTTTACCTTCTTCGGCTGGGATCACTTTTTCAAGTCCGAGAATAGTTTTATAGGTCAAATCGTAAAGGTCAGCTACATTTTTTACCAGTCCGTGGTCGTACAGCATCTCTATTTTGCCTTCGCCGAGGCTGTCGATGTTCATCGCTTTCCGTGAGATAAAATGCTCCAGTTTGCCTTTGATCTGGGGCGGGCAGCTATCCTCGTTGGGACAGTAATGGGCCGCTTCACCTTCCTTGCGTACCAACAGTGTATCGCATTCCGGACAACGGTCAATAAATCGGACGGGTTCGGCATGAGGGGGGCGTTTGTGGAGATTTACACCTACAATTTTCGGGATTATTTCGCCCCCTTTTTCCACATAAACCGTGTCGCCGAGGCGTACATCGAGTTGGGCAATAATGTCGGCGTTGTGCAGGCTGGCACGTTTCACCGTGGTACCGGCAAGTTGCACCGGTTTCAGGTTAGCCACGGGTGTAACGGCTCCGGTTCTTCCTACCTGATAATCAATGGATTCCAGCAATGTCTCTACCTGCTCGGCTTTGAATTTATAGGCAATGGCCCACCGCGGATTTTTGGTTGTGAATCCCAGTTGTTGCTGCAAGCTCAAATCATTTACTTTTATGACAATACCATCGATATCGTAGGGTAAATGCCGGCGGCCACGGTTCCAGTCGTTGATGTATTCCATGATTTGAGTCATGTTTCGGCAGATAGCCATATTATCCGAAATTTTTAATCCCAGTTCTTTGGCATATTTCAGCGCATCATAATGGGTTTTTACGCCTTCGAGGTTGTGAGGGATGTAATAGAGAAAACAGTCAAGCTTCCGTTTGGCTACTTCTTTCGGGTCCTGCATTTTCAGCGAGCCGGCGGCGGCATTGCGCGGGTTTGCAAAGGGGTTATCGCCAATCTCTTCACGCTCGCGGTTTAACCGTTCAAATTCTTCGTGCGGCATCAGGATTTAACCCCGTATTTCCAGTTGAGGCGGATAATTTCCCCGTAACCGTAATGGAATACTCCGGATGGTTTTTACATTGTTGGTTACGTCATCGCCCTGAACGCCATCGCCGCGGGTAACGGCTTGTGTCAGTACTCCATCGGTGTATGTCAGGCTAATGGATAGTCCGTCATATTTTAATTCACACACATATTCAACGGGTTGTTTCACCGCTTTCTGAACCCTGGCGTCAAATTCCTCAATTTCCTGTAATGAATAACTATTCGAAAGCGACAGCATGGGGTATTTGTGTTTCACCGAGGGGAAATTTTTGGTCGGTTCGCCACCCACACGGAGGGAAGGAGAGTCAGGACGGACAAATTCGGGGTAAGCGGCTTCCAGGCGTTCCAGCTCTTTTAGCTTATGGTCGAATTCGTAGTCGCTGATAACAGGTTGGGCCAGAACATAATAACGGTAGTTGTGTTCCTGCAGTTCTTCGCACAGCTGGTCAATTCGTATTTTAGCTTCTTTTTTGGTCATGTTATTCGCTTCTCTGTCATTTTGTGGTCAAACAATTGTTATTCAATGTCAAACAGTTGTCAGGCAGTTGTCAAACAATCGTCAAACAGTTGTCAGGTGGTTGTTTTCCATCGTGTTTACTTTTGTCTTTTTAACTTGTATTACCATTCTACAATATCTCTGGCTATGGGCATAGTCATACATCGTGCGCCACCGCCGCCGCGGGAAAGCTCATTACCTTTGATGGTAACGACTGCTTTTTTGTAATCGTCCAAATGAACTTTTCCATTAACAACATCTGATGCTTTGACAACTTCAAAACCATGACGGTTCATATTTTCGATAGTGTGTACATTACGTTCGTAGCCAATCACTTTTCCCGGTTCCAGTGCAAAGAAGTTAGCACCGCTTTGCCATTGTTCTCTTTCCTGATTATAGAGATGTGTATCACCACCACAACTCACCGGTTCCATATCCATTCCCAGCTTCTTAAGTGCGTGAAGCAGGCTTTTCTCTTCGCCGATTTTAGACACTTTGTTACCATCAATGGTAATGTGAATACTCAGGTAACGTGAAGAGTTCATTATCAGTGGTTCAAAAACCATACACTGGTTTTTATCAAGAAAAGTAAAGGTCATATCGAGGTGGATAAATGACTCCGGTTTGTATGGAAGTTCCTGTACCAGAATGTGTTTTACGCCTGGCTTTGTCTTCATGTATTCAATCATACTGTCAATTCCCTGAGTGGATGTCCGGTCGCCGGTACCGATAATGAGGACATCATCGCGGGCCACAAGCACGTCTCCGCCTTCAATGGTTCCTCTGCCGCTATCGTCAAAATCCAACACGGGGTTGACAGCTGTGGTGTCAAAAAGGGGGTGATGCGAAAAAATGGTTTCCATTATGAGGGCTTCCCGGTCGCGAACGGCATTGGCCATCTTACTAATTACCACTTGGTTCCCTATTGAGAAACTGGCATCGCGGGTGAAAAAGAAATTCGGTAACGGGCTGAGCGAAAAGCGTTCGTTGTCAAGGAAACTCGTGAGGTTGTTCTTTTGCATTTCTACACCTTCGATAAGTTTTGAGGCCAGATTGGGTGCGGAAAGTGTTTTTATGTAGTTGCAAAGATTGTAACGTTTCTGTGAACGGCGCTCGTGTTCACAAATTTTTTCCAGCAGACTTTTTCTGATATTTTCTTTTTCCAGTACTGTTTGCAGTAAGTTGACTGCCTCAAAAACTTTTGTCTGCGTTTTTAATACGCCCAGGAACTCATTGTATTCGGGGATGGCAACACTCAGATTTAAAATGTCGCTATACAGTGCCCGCTCTGCATTTTCGGGTGTCATATTTTCCACTTCGGCACCCGGAGTGTGTATGATAACTCCCCTTATTTTGCCAATTTCAGAATTTACGTTTACTGCAAGTTTGTCCATAATTTTAATTGTTTTCAGGTGTTGGGTTGATAAACTCAAATCCGTTGTGTCGTTCTTTTAAAAATTTCATTAAATCGGAAAAGTAAATCACCACGCTGGCTGTGTTGTCGTTGGGATGGAAACTTACTTTCTCGGCATTTTGCAATTGTTCGTCAAGGAAAACATAAACATGGTGCTCGCTGTCGTTGATTAAACCAAAAGGCGAAACAGATCCCGGCTTCACACCGAGGTATTTTACCATCCGCTTTTCAGAAGCAAAACTCAGCTTTCCCTGATGCAACATTTTCTCCAGACTGTGAATGTCAAAAGGTGTGGTGTCTTTTATGATGACAAGATAATGCCTGTTTCCTTTGTGATTTCTGAAAAACAGATTCTTGCAATGTGTGGCATCAATGTCTTTCCAGTATTTCAGAGCAATTTCAATGGTGTCTAAAGGTGGATGTTCGTAAATTTCATAAGGAATATCCAAACGTTCAAGGTATTCCAAAACTTTTTTTCTGTTAGTTTCTCGGTTCATACCGGTGAATCGTTATTGGTTAATTATCATTTGTCATTCAGTTGTTAAATAATTGTCAAACAGTGGTCAGGACTATTCTTCATTCATCTTTCGTTATTCTTTTTAAGGTTTCCAATCGGCGATAAACAGGTTGATACCGTGTTGGTTACGGTTGTTACGGCTGGAGGCGAAAATTAGTTTTTTCCCATTGAATGAGAACATGGGGAACGCGTCAAATGTGTTGTCGTAAGTGATACGTTCCAGATGCTTTCCGTTGAGGTCGCACATGTAAAGGTTAAAGTCAAAGCCACGTGTACCGGCATAGTTTGAGCTGAAAATAATGTGTTTTCCATCCGGTGTGAAAAACGGTGCCCAGTTAGCTTTCCCCAAATGAGTAACCTGTTTCAGATTACTGCCATCCACGTTGCAGGTGTAAATCTCCATTTTGGTCGGCATAACCAGATGCTGCTTTAGCAAATCTTTGTATGTCTTGATGGCTTCGGGTGTTTTGGGGCGTGAAGAACGGAATACCAGCATTTTTCCGTCGGGGGAGAAAAAGGCACCACCATCGTAACCTAACTGATGCGTTACCTGATGCACGTTGCTGCCATCGATGTTGCACGTGTAGAGTTCGAGATCGCCGGAGCGGTCGGAGGTAAACACAATCTTGTCTCCTTTCGGGGAAACGGTAGCTTCGGCATCGTAACCGGGACTTTTTATTAGTGTATCAATGATTTGGCCTTTCAGGTTGGCAACATAGATATCAAAGTCATCATAAATGGGCCATACATATTTTCCATCACTTCGTTTTTTGGGAACGGGTGGACAGGCATCGCCACCGGCGCGTGTGGAAGCATAAAGAATGGTTGTATCGCCTGGTAAAAAATAGGAGCAGGTCGTTCTGCCCAGTCCGTTGCTCAGGATGGGAGGAATGGTATCTTTCATGCTGCCGTTGTCAAGATGCCAGAAATAAATCTGGTCGCAATGGGAACCCCAGGCCGGATTGGTAGCCTGAAAAACAATCATTTTATCATCAAAGCTAAAATAGGCTTCGGCATTAGAACCGCCAAAAGTAAGTTGCTTAACGTTAGCGAGATGTTTCTCCTGCGGATAATGCACTGTGGTGTCAGGGGTTAGGGCTGATGTGCTTTTCTGGTGCGGATTACTCCCATTGTTGCAGGCATTCAGGCCAAAAGCAAGGAAGAGTGCCCCTGCGAAATAGTAAACAATTTTTTTCATGTTTTGAATTTAGGTTTGATTGATTTTACGAAGTACAAAAATAATGATTATTGGCAGGCAAATAAAAATTTTTAAAGTGCTTTTCAGCATCCGATTTATTGTGTAAATGTGAGTGGTTCTGTTTTCAACGGTTTTGTGACCGGCTTTGGTTTTGCGCGTGGAAACTTGTAGCGGGTTAGTGAGTTTTGAATTTTTATTTTCTGGTCAGACGCTTGAAGCAATTTGTAGCACTTGAAACAGCAAATTTAATGCAGCTTTTCCGCAAGGAATTTTCCGGTATAGGAATTTTCACAATGCACAATTTCTTCCGGCGTACCTTCAAAAATAATATTGCCACCCCGGTCGCCTCCTTCCGGCCCGAGGTCGATAATCCAGTCGGCTGATTTGATGATCTCGGCATTGTGCTCAATCACAATGATGCTGTGGCCGTTCTCAATCAGTGCATTAAATGCCCTGAGTAGTTTGCTGATGTCGTGAATGTGCAACCCTGTCGTTGGTTCATCAAAAATAAACAGGGTAGGGGAGCTGCCGGCACCTTTTGAAAGAAAAAAAGCCAGTTTGATACGCTGAGCTTCGCCTCCGCTGAGGGTATTTGAACTTTGTCCGAGCCGCAGATATCCCAGTCCTGTCTCCTGTAAAGGTTTTATCTTTTCTACTATTTTTCGTTCCGCGGAGCCTTTTGCGCTTCCAAAGAAGTCGATGGCGTCATCCACGGTGAGGTTCAGAATATCGGCAATACTTTTGTCGCGATATTTTACTTCCAGCACCTCTTCTTTAAAACGTTTTCCGTTGCAGGCATCACATTTTAGATAAATGTCAGCCATAAACTGCATTTCCACTTTTATAACACCTTCACCTTCGCATTGTTCGCAACGACCACCGGGAATGTTAAAAGAGAAATAGCCGGGTTTGTATGCTCGCAACTTGGAAAGTGACTGGCTGGCAAAAAGCTGGCGTATTTCATCATAAGCTTTCAGATAAGTAGCCGGGTTAGAGCGTGAGGAGCGGCCAATGGGATTCTGGTCGATGTATTCTACTTTGGCAATACGGTTGACTTCTCCTTCGAGCAGTGCAAATTTCCGCTCAGAGGGAGCTTCTCCGTTGAGCCTTCTTTTCAATGAGGAGAAAAGAATATCGCGCACCAACGTTGACTTACCCGATCCACTGACACCTGTAACCACAGTCAACACATTTAGCGGAATTTTTACATGAAGGTTTTTCAGGTTGTGTTCAAAAGCGCCTTTTATCTCAATGTAATTGTTCCAGTGTCGCCGGTGAGCAGGGATTTCAATGTGCTTTCTTCCCGTCATGTAAAGTGCGGTATAACTCAGGTCGTTGTCTTTCAGTTCATCAAAAACTCCCTGAAAAATTAATTCGCCGCCATGTTCGCCCGATTCGGGTCCAATGTCAATAATCTGGTCGGCAGCTCTGATAATGTCCTCTTCGTGTTCCACAACTATAACGGTATTGCCAATGTCGCGCAGACGTTTAAGAACTTTTATAAGACGTTGAGTATCGCGTGGATGCAGGCCAATACTGGGTTCGTCGAGAATGTACATAGAGCCTACGAGTGAGCTGCCGAGTGAAGTAGCGAGGTTGATACGTTGCGATTCGCCGCCGGAAAGAGTGGCTGAAGGACGGTTGAGGGTCAGGTATCCCAGTCCCACATCATTCAGAAACCGAAGACGGGTGTTAATCTCCAGCAGCAGACGCCGGGCAATTTTTTCATCTGGCTCGTCAAGTGGAATATTTTTGAAAAAATCAAGCGCCTTGTTGAGTTGCATTTGAACGATGTCGGAAATAGATTTTCCGGCGACCTTTACATAATTGGCATCTTTGCGCAGGCGAGTGCCTTTGCATTCGGGGCAGATGGTTTTGCCACGATAGCGTGAGAGCATAACGCGGTATTGAATTTTGTATGCCTGTTCCTCAAGGGAAGTGAAAAAATCATTCAACCCTCCGAAATAACGGTTTCCGTTCCACAGAGTTTCTCGTTGTTCTTCAGATAGTTGGTAGTACGGTTTGTGGATGGGGAAATCGAATTTATAAGCGTTTTTAATTAAGCGTTCTTTCCATTGTCCCATTTTTTCCCCCTTCCAGCAGGCGATGGCTCCATCAAAAATGGAAAGTGCCGGGTTGGGAACCACCAGTTTCTCGTCGATGCCCATAATGTTACCAAACCCCTCACAACGTTTGCAGGCACCAAAAGGGTTGTTGAATGTAAAGAGGTTAACCGAAGGTTCTTCAAACTGAATTCCGTCCAGCTCAAAGCGGTGGGAAAAATCCATCGTCTGCGGTTCTCCTTCTAATTCGTAAGAAACTTTCAGATAACCATTGCCTTCGTAAAAAGCCGTTTGAACGGAATCGGCAATACGTGCTTCCAGCTCTTTTTCATCGTGGGTTACCCTGATGCGGTCGATGACGAGATAACAATCTTTAGGTTTGGTTTTGTCTGTTATCTCGTTTTGTACTTCTTCCATTCTTCGGATATTGCCCTTGCTCATGATTCGGCTAAACCCCTGTTGCAGAAGAATCTGCAGGTGCTGTTTCAGGCTACGTGTTCCGTTGGTTTTCAGCGGTGCAAATATCAGGACTTCGCTATCCTCAGGCAGCGAGAGAATAAAGCGGGTAACATCGCTTACACGATGACGTTTTACCTGCCGGCCGGAGATGGGAGACCAGGTTTTTCCAATACGGGCAAAAAGCAGTTTCAGGTACTCGTAAACTTCCGTGGAAGTACCTACCGTAGAGCGTGGATTGCGTGTTTTTACCTTTTGTTCGATGGCAATGGCGGGTGAAATACCCAAAATGGCGTCCACATCGGGTTTGTCCATACGTCCGAGAAATTGCCGGGCATAAGAACTTAAGCTCTCCACATAGCGACGCTGACCGTCTGCATACAGTGTATCAAAGGCTAATGAAGACTTCCCCGAACCGGATAAACCGGTAATAACCACCAGCTTGCGGCGCGGGATGGCAACGCTTAGGTTCTTCAAATTGTTTACCCGCGATTTGACAACAACGATATAATTTTTCGGGTTTACCCGACTTGTTTCGATTATCATAGGAAAAAATGAGCGACAAAATTAAAAATTTATTTGCTTTTTTTCTTAGAACCTCTATATTTGCAATTCAAAACAAATGTTAAAAACAGTTTTAAACACTTTGCCTATCGAGTAAAAGCTTACTATTTTTCTGAAACCAAAACAAATGGCATATGAAAATGGAAGCAAGGGATGAACGCCTGCTCATCCGTGAATTTCTCGATGGTAAACCCTCCGGTTTACAAGAACTTATTGAACGCCATCAAACGAGGCTTTATTCTTACATTTTTGTGATGGTAAAAGATAAACAGCTCGCTGACGATTTGTTCCAGGATACTTTTGTAAAGGTGATAAATACCCTTAAATCAGGAAGCTATAATGACGAAGGGAAGTTTATTCAATGGGCAATGCGTATTGCTCACAATTTGGTTATTGACCATTTTCGTAAACAGAAAAAGCTGAATTATGCGGAAGTTGCCAACGATAAATATGACCTGATGGATACACTCAGAGTAACTGATCCCAGCATAGAAGATACACTTGTAACGGAACAGATTCATAAAGATGTGAGGTTGCTGATGGAGCATCTGCCGACTGAACAAAAAGAGGTGCTTTATCTGCGGTGTTATGCCGGTTTGAGTTTTAAAGATATTGCCGAACAGACCGAAGTGAGTATCAATACGGCACTGGGGCGGATGCGTTATGCGCTGATTAATATGCGGAAGATGGTCAAAGAGAAAAATATTATTCTGACACGGTAATAGTGCATGACCGATGATATAACCCCGTCTGTAAAGCAACCATAAAATTTTTTTGAGTAGAATATCGAAAAATGATTTGCAGAGAGCCTGAAAATTTCAAATCAAAAATCAAAAATCTCAAATCCAAACCCCTTTTGTCCGGTAAAATGTTAATTTTTTTTTGAGATGTAAAATATTTACAGGAATTTGCCGTTACATTTGCGATAAGAAGATAGTTTTCATTTTTAATTTTTGCCTATGCAACAGTTTATTACCTCTGACAAATTTCAGGATCCATATAGGTTTAAACCCCATCATACCAAAGAGCCGGTTACGTGCAAACCAGCGACCGGAATCGTGAGGAATATTATGGCGTATGCTGCTGCTCTTAAAGTTTTTAAGACAAAATGTGCGGGTGATTTATATGTGCTGATGAATTAAAAAAACCTACGTGGTTTTAGATGGCGGTGTCCGGAAAAATATTTTTGGGTTTTTTGGGCAAAGATGGCGCGCTATTGGCTTTTGAATGGATTCATTTCGATAATTTGCCTCTATACTTCCTCAATTTCTTTCGAATTATCCCGATAGTCTTTCGGAAGTTTGAGTTGTCTATGGACTAATTATCTGAAACTGTGGGCAAAGGTTATGTCGGACCCAGGTTAATAGATGTCTCTCCAATTCCTATAGGGATTTTTCGAAAGTTCGGCACTATAAAAAGAGGGGTTTCCGGTAACTTCTTCACCCAGCCAATCCGGTTTCTCAAAAAGGTATCTGCTAAGGGAAGTTCTATTTCAGCCATCAGAAGGCCTTCGTTATCTCCGTGAAATTCATCAATTTCAAACTTAAGATCATTTTCTGCCGGAACAATGTAACGCGTCTTTTCTACCAATCCCGACTCGCGCAGTTTCATAAGGTCTCCGGCATCCTCAGATAATATTTCCTGCTCCCATTCATAACGCATGATACCGGAATTCTTAGCTGCTCCTTTAATGTTAATGTAACCTTTCCCATCCTGAATACGGATTCTTACAGTACGACTTCGTTGGGTAGAAAGATAGGCTTGCGTTATTTCCAGCTTTTTTGTTACAAAAGGTTTAAAGTCGCCTTTAACCAGAAACTTGAGTTCGATTTCCTGTGACATTGTAATGCTGTTTTTTTTAGTTTATCACAAAAATAGTTATTTATTCGTTGACAAAGTTTGCCTAAAGTGTTAAATAATAATAAAATGGAAGATTAATCAATACCTGCCTTTCCATTCTCCCTGAAAGAACTGTCTAATCTGAAAGATTTTCTCCATTTTTGCAAAAAATTATCCCATGACACGAAAAGAGCGTTTTGAAAGCATTATTGAGTATTTCAAAATTCATCAGCCTTTTGCTGAAACCGAACTTCATTACCATGATCCTTATCAGCTGCTGGTAGCTGTTATTTTGTCGGCACAGTGTACCGATAAAAGAGTAAATGTAATTACACAGGAGTTTTTTCGTCAATTCCCTGATGTGGAGAGTCTTTCCCGCACGGAAGTACCGGATATTTTTGAACTGATAAAGAGCTGTTCCTATCCGAATAACAAAGCCAAACATTTGTCTGGTATGGCCAAAATGCTGCTGACAGATTTTGATGGAAAGGTGCCTTCTGATATTATTGAGTTGCAAAAACTTCCTGGTGTTGGAAGAAAAACTGCCAATGTCATTGCTTCGGTTGTGTTTAATAAGCCGGCTATGGCTGTGGATACGCATGTTTTCAGGGTGGCTGCCCGTCTCGGACTTACTATTGACGCAAAAACACCATTGGAAACGGAAAAGCAGTTGGTAAAATATATTCCCGATGAGCTGATTCCGCTGGCACACCACTGGCTCATTTTGCATGGCCGTTATGTCTGTCTTGCCCGTAAACCCAAGTGCAATGAATGCGGTTTGAAAGTGTGGTGTAAGTTTTATGCGAAAAAGTGATTTGTTGCAATTGATATGTTTTCTTTCTCCTTGTCTGAGTATTACACGCCAACTTTCTGTTTGATATAATATAGACAATTAATAATCAGCTGATTTTCAGTGATGCTTCATCCAATGTCCTTTTTGTTGAAAGTTTTTTCCAAACCTGTTTTTCAATTGAAAAAATATTTGTTAATAAATAGCTAACATTTGTCAGACGAATGGTTTTTGCTTATATATTTGCACTGTTAAATGAATAACAAAATGGAAGACAAATATAAAGAGATTCCCCACAAGACTATTGAGCGGCTAAGTCAATACCGGCGTGCACTGCAAATTTATTCCGAGAAGGGAAAAAATCATATCTTTTCGCACGAGATTGCTGCTCTATTGCATATCACTGCTGTACAGGTCAGACGCGACCTTATGCTGATTGGCTATTCGGGAAGTCTTCGTAAGGGTTACGATATTAGCGATTTGATAATGCTTATTGGTAATATCATCGACAGCCCGAATGGCCAGAAAGTGGCTGTCTTTGGTATGGGAGACCTTGGTACGGCGCTCATTAACTATTTCCGGGGCAGACGGGACAAGTTGCAAATTACTGCCGGCTTTGACATCAGTCCTGAAAAAGGGGGCCATAAGATTGCCGGTATCTATTGCTATTCTGTGGAGAGAGCGGCGGAAATTATTGGTAAAGAAGATATTAGAATAGGTATTCTTACCGTTCCTCCCGATCAGGCTGATGATACTGTCCGTATTATGGTTGATAGCGGAATCAAAGGAATCTTAAACTATACACCTGCACCTGTGGAAGTGCCCGACGATGTCTATCTCGAAGAATATAATATGATTTCGTCTATCGAGAAAGTTGCCTATTATGTGAAAGAACAAAAATAATATCTGCTGCCAACAAAAAAAGCGCCTCTGTGAGGCGCTTTTTTTATTACTTGTACAGAATTTTTTAAACTTCACTTTTGACAAGTGCTGCTTTAATCTTCGTTTCCAGTTCTTCCATCAAATCGGGATTATCTGAAAGTATTTTCTTTACTGCTTCGCGACCTTGTCCCAACCTCGTCTCTCCGTAACTAAACCAGGAACCGCTTTTCTTGATAATATCTTTTTCCACACCAATGTCGATAATCTCTCCAATTTTAGAAATACCTACGCCATACATAATGTCGAATTCAGCCTTGCGGAAAGGTGGCGCTACCTTATTTTTCACCACTTTCACCCGTACGCGGTTACCGCGCACTTCGTCTGTGTCTTTAATCTGGCTAATGCGCCTGATGTCTAACCGCACCGAAGAATAAAATTTAAGGGCATTTCCACCGGTGGTTGTTTCCGGGTTACCAAACATGACACCGATTTTCTCTCTCAGCTGGTTAATGAAAATACAAACTGTATTGGTTTTGCTGATGTTAGCTGTCAGTTTACGCAATGCCTGCGACATCAGACGAGCCTGTAAACCCATTTTTGAATCTCCCATTTCACCTTCTATTTCACTTTTGGGTGTCAGCGCAGCCACCGAGTCAATTACGATGACATCAATAGCGCCCGAACGAATCAAATTATCTGTAATCTCCAGCGCCTGCTCCCCGTTGTCCGGTTGCGAGATTAAAAGGTCTTCAATTTTTATGCCGAGGTTAGTTGCATAATAGCGGTCGAAAGCATGTTCGGCATCAATAAAAGCGGCAATGCCTCCCTTTTTCTGTGCTTCGGCAATCACGTGCAATGCCAGTGTTGTTTTTCCGGAGGATTCAGGACCGTAAATTTCGGTTACCCTTCCTTTGGGAAGCCCGTCAACGCCAAGGGCAAAATCCAGTCCGATAGAGCCGGTAGAGATAGACGGAATCTTCTCCACACTTGTGGATCCGAGACGCATGATGGCGCCCTTACCGTATGATTTTTCCAGCTTCCCCAGAGTTGCTTCCAGAACTTTTAATTTATTTTCCCTTTCTTTATCTGCTTTTTGATTCTCTTTTTCCGTTGCCATTTAATTATAGATTTAATGTTTTAACAATTTGTGCTGTGTGCTCTTTCGTTTTTACTTTATTGAAGACTTCTTCAATTTTCCCCTC
>JAJRQN010000064.1 GCA_024280235.1 Bacteroidota bacterium
AATCCAATTTTAAACTTTCGAAAAACCGATTTTATTTGTTATCATTTACCTTGTTTGAATTTTTTGAAGATTCAGATTTGATCAATGAGTTCGGCCTAAAAAGGTACTGAAAGGTAAAAAATGAAAATTAGTATTTACCCCTTTCACTAAAGGGGACACTGATTTTCAGCCACTTCCCCTTTAGGGGATCGCAGGTAAAAGTGGCTGAAATCAAAATCGTACCTTTTTAGACCGGACTCATCAATTATTTGAGATTTGTGGCTTGTTTTGGTTATGATCTTATTCTTAACAGATGTTTTTTGACTAACTCATTTTGTTTGGCAGGGGCATAAAAAAGTTAAAATCTGTATGGGATTTAGAGAAGAAAAACGGGGGTGTTATTCTTACTTTTTTGTATAGGTATTTGGAATAAATTTTAGAATTAAATAAGGTAACATTAAAATTTTCTAATATTTATTCCATTTACAGTAAATAAGTACAAAAGTTGCTTTTATATGGGGTTAAAACAGAAAGGAAATGACCTTTTTACAATTACATATTACGTATCTTTGAACGAAATAAATAGTAAAACGATGATTTCATTTATTCTTAATAATCAGCTCATTGAAACCGAACAGCCTGCGGGGATGGTTTTGCTTGACTTTATCCGATACGAGATGCATCTAATGGGTCCCAAAGCCGGTTGCCGCGAAGGCGATTGTGGTGCCTGTACGGTGTTAGAAGGCGTTCTTGAAAATAATGAAGTGCGTTATAAAAGTATTGTCTCTTGTTTGACTCCGCTGGGTAATATACAAGGCAAGCATATTGTTACTATTGAAGGACTTCAGAAAGATCAGCTTTCCCCTGTTCAGCAAACAATTGTTCAAAATGCAGCTACGCAATGTGGTTTTTGTACGCCTGGCTTTATCATGTCTCTAACGGCGCATAGTCTGACTCCGGAAGCTTCCAGTAAAGAGAAAACCATAGCGGCTATTAGTGGAAATATATGTCGCTGTACCGGTTACAAGTCTATTGAGCATGCTGCTGAGGACTTGTCAGCCATTCTGGAAAAGAAAGATAATGACAATAGTTTGGAATGGCTTATCGAACAAGCTTTCCTGCCGGAATATTTCAGGACGATTGCTCCCCGTTTGGGTCAAATAAAGACAAAATTTTCACAAAATACCAACGGCTTACCTGTGGGTGGCGGAACAGATCTGTTTGTACAAAAAGCAGCGGTGTTGAAGACGGCTGATTTACAGTTTATGCGTGCAACCTATGCCAATGAAGATATTGAATTTATTGCAGACCACTGTTTGATTGGTGCTGAAGTATCAGTTGCCCAAATGATGAAAAATGAAATGCTAACCGGTTATTTTCCGCGATTGAAAGAATATTTTAAACTTATCTCGTCAGAGCCTGTCCGGAATATGGGTACGCTGGCCGGAAATATTATGAATGCATCGCCTATTGCCGATTTGGTCATTTTCTTTATGGCTCTTGATGCCGAATTACACCTTATTAATAAGGGGAAAATGAGAAAAGTCTCTTTACGTGAGTTTTATACCGGATACAAGCAAACCCGCCTTCAAAAAGGGGAGGTTATTGAGAAGGTCGAATTCAGGCTTCCTTCTGCTGCCGATTTTTTCCATTTTGAAAAGGTAAGCAAGAGGCAGCATTTGGATATTGCCAGTGTAAATTCTGCCATGTTTATCCATGTGGAGGAGGGAACCATTGTGGCGGCTCATTTGTCAGCGGGTGGTGTTTTTGCTTTCCCGCTTTATGCTAAAGCTACTGCGGCTTTCCTTACGGGGAAAACACTGAATAGTGAAACAATCCTGAAAGCTGCAGATGTACTTCGGGATGAAATAGCACCCATCAGTGACATTCGCGGTAGCAAAAAATACAAAAGCTTGTTGTTGCGTCAGTTATTTCTTGCCCATTTCGTAACTCTGTTTCCCGATTATATTTCCGTAGATTTTTTACTTGAAAAAATAGCATCCTAATGAAAAATATAGATTCCAGAGGTCATGTTACCGGCCAGTCCATTTATTTGGATGATATTCCCTTAAGGGAAAACACATTGCATGCTGTCGTTTTTGATTCGCACATTGCTCATGGAAAAATTGTTGAATTAGACCTTACTGAGGCAGAAAATTATCCGGGCGTACATGCAATCCTCACTTATTTGGATATTCCCGGTGAAAATCAAATTGGAGGAATTATCCCTGATGAACCATTATTTGCGGAGGACGAAGTGCATTTCCAAGGCGACCCTGTTGCACTGATAGTAGCTGATAGTAAACAGATTGCTCTTGAAGCAAGAGAACTGATTAAAGTCAAATTTGAAGAGCTAGAGGTTGTTACAGAACCTCGTGAGGCGGCTGAAAAGGGACATCTTTTAATACCTCCCCGTACTTTTGCCATGGGTAATCCCGATAAAAAATGGGACAACTGTAAATATGTGTTTTCCGGCAGTACTGAACAGGGCGGGCAGGAGCATTTGTATCTTGAAACACAGGGTGCCTATTGTTATCTTATGGAAAACGGAAATGTTATGGTGCATTCTTCCACCCAAAGTCCTACGACCGTGCAGAGAACCATTGCCAATGTGCTTGGGGTACCTATGCATGAGATTCAGGTGGATGTATTTCGGTTAGGTGGTGCTTTTGGTGGCAAAGAAGATCAGGCGACAGCCTGGGCAGTGATGGCATCTTTAGCCTGTAAAATATTACGAAAACCGGTAAAGCTGTCTCTTTCTCGTAAGGATGATCTCCGGATGACCGGGAAACGGCATCCCTATTCTGCTGATTTTAAAATCGGATTCTCCGAAGATTTAAAGATTCAGGCATATGAGGTGGATTTTTATCAAAATGGCGGAGCTGCCAACGATTTAGGGCCTGCCATCACGGATAGAACTTTGTTTCATGTAACCAATTCCTATTTTATTCCTGATGTGAAAGCTACGGTTTATAGTTGTAAAACCAATCTGCCACCCAATACTGCTTTCAGAGGGTTTGGCGGACCTCAGGGAATGTTTGTTATTGAAGCAGCTATTGCAAAAGCTGCTTTTGAACTTGGTATTCCGGCACATGTCATTCAGGAAAAGAATTTGTTGAAAGAAAATGACCGTTTTTATTATGGACAGAAAGCGACCGGAGTGAACATCCGTAAGTAGTGGAAGTCTGCTTTCTCGGAGTTTAAAATTTCCCGAAAACAAAAGGAAATAGAGGCTTTTAACAAAAAGAACAAGCTTTATAAAAAAGGTATGGCACTTATGCCGTTGACTTTTGGTATTTCATTTACGTTTACACCTCTAAATCAGGCAAATGCATTGATCCATATATACATGGATGGCAGTTTGGGGATCAGTACCGGTGCCATTGAGATGGGGCAGGGGGTAAACACCAAAATGATACAAATTGCAGCTCAGGTTTTTTCCATTGACCCGCAGCGAATTAAAGTGGAGTCAACCAATACTACCCGTGTGGCGAATTCTACCTCTACGGCTGCCAGTGCCACAGCTGACCTTAACGGCCAGGCACTGTTGGCAGCCTGCAAACCCCTCTTGTTACGGCTCAAAAAACTTGCTGCTAAATTGCTGGATGCTGATATTCAGGAAATTGAATTGCGTAATGAACGGGTTTACCGCAATGGTAAGGTAAGTAAAATTAATTGGGAGCAACTTATTTCGGCTGCTTATCTTGAACGAGTCGGTTTGAGTCAGAGTGGATTTTATGCTACGCCAACACTTCATTTTGATACAGAGAAAGGACAGGGCCATCCCTTTGCTTATCATGTTTATGGTACGGCTGTGCTCATTGTGAAGCTGGATGTCCTTCGGGGAATTTATGAAACGGAAGAGGTAGATATTATCCATGATTTTGGTGAGAGTATGAATATTATTATTGATACCGGTCAAATTGAAGGGGCTGTAGTGCAGGGGATTGGATATACTACAATGGAAGAACTTGTTTATGATAAAACCGGTCGTCTGTTGTCAAACAGTCTCTCTACTTATAAAGTCCCGGATATTTATTCGGTTCCCAAAGTATTGAAGGTTAAGCCGCTTAATGTGAAAGGACATCGTTTGGCTGTTTTAAAATCGAAAGCGGTGGGCGAACCACCGTTGATGTATGGTTTGGGAATTTATTTTGCCATCCAAAATGCCATTCGTACTTTCAACCCTTCCTTTCAATCGTTTGATGCACCTATCACGCCTGAGAAAGTATTGTTGGGATTATATGGGAAAAAGGAATGATTCCGGTCATAAATGGTTCTGTATTCTCTTTTATGAAAGTTGTTTAACTTTTGAGATTCAAATTTGATAAATTATATGAGATTCTATCTCGTTAAATTTGATATGATTAATTTATTTCTCTGCCTTTTTTTCAATGGCCTGCTTTCGCTGTAGCAACGTGGGATGTTAATAATGAAAAAATAAATAAAGAGGATGGGGCTGAAGGTTGCTCAGGCTTGAAACCGAAAGTGTTATTAGAGCACGAACCAGACTCTCTCCCAGTGCTAATGATGCAGCATAGGCATCTGCCTGATACTCATGTTTGCGTGAGAAAAGATTCATGAAAATATCGAGCACAAAGGAGATGGGTGAGTAAAGCAGAGCAAAAGCCAGTAAACCCATATAAAAACTTATCTGCTGTGCGCCGAGTGCCTGCGAAAATTGTGGTAGCGCCAGCGTCTTGCCCAACAAAAAAATCATGATAAACAGCTGTATAAGCGATAAAGCAAGCCCTTTATAAATGTGTTTCTTACGATAATGGCCAATTTCATGTGCCAGAACAGCCACTACTTCTTCCGTAGTTAATTGCTCTATCAGCGTGTCGTAAAGAATTATCTTCTTTTTTGGCCCCAGTCCGCTGAAATAAGCATTTGCTTTGGTACTCCTTTTTGAACCATCCATGACGAATACATCCGCTAATTTGAATCCGGCACTTCGAGCCATTTTCTCAATGGCCGTTTTAAGTTTTCCCTCTTCCAATGGTGTAAGTTTGTTGAACAAAGGCACAATAAGACTAGCGTAAAACATAGCCATAAAAATTGTGAAGAAAGCAACGCCACCAAATGCTATAAGCCAAAAATCTGATCCAAAAGCAGTGTAAACCCATTGCAAAAACAGAAGCAGGCCACCACCGATAAGTCCTCCTATTAGCCACGATTTCAGCTTGTCAGTTATAAATGTGGAAACCGTTGTCTTATTAAAACCAAACTTTTCTTCAATAACAAAAGTATCGTACAATTGAAACGGAAGAGATAAAATATCGGCACCGAGACCCAGAATTCCAAAAAACAACAGCGTCCTGACATAATTGTTTGGACTGAGATGTCGTACCAGCTCGTCTAACCATTCAAACCCGTGAAAAGAAAGCATGAATAAGATTAATACAAACGAAAAGGTAGCGCTCACCATGGAAAACCGGCTGTTGGCTTTCAGATATTTTTGTGATTTTCTGTATTTATTCCGGTCGTAAATACCCTTTAGCTCAGGTGGCAACTCCGGTTTAAAATAATTCAGGTTGAGATAATCAAGCCGGCGTTCAAAAAGAAAATCAAAAATAATGATACCTATTATTAGGTAAAAAAGTACGTTTGCCATATCTCAGTTATCTTTAATAAGTAGCCTGATTTTATTAATAATACAATGATGGAATTTCCTAAAACTACGCCTACGTCAAATTTTGTGTTACCGGCTCCGGTTCTACAGCCCATTAGTGCGGCGGTTTCTGTGGAACAATGCCAAAGCCGGCAAGATGACTATCCATGTAATCGGACAAAATAGGTAAAATGAGTATTCTTGAAAGAATGAAAACCATAAATGGTAGTGTCTTTTGTGTTTTTACAGAGCCGTTATGTGCTCATTCCACCACAAACATTGATAACCTGCCCGCTGACATAAGACGAAAGCTCCGAAGCAAGAAAGGCAGCCACATTAGCCACATCTTCGGGTTTCCCCGAACGGCGCAGCGGAATGGTTTTAATCCATGCTTCGCGAATGTCATCCGGCAGCTTTTTTGTCATTTCGGTTTCAATGAAGCCCGGTGCAATGGCGTTGCAACGGACGCCTCTGGAACCAAGCTCCTGAGCAACGGATTTGGTGAACCCAATCAGTCCGGCTTTGGATGCGGAGTAATTTGACTGACCGGCATTACCATTTACACCAACTACCGAACTCATGTTGATAATAGAGCCTCCGCGTTGTTTTATCATATGGCGCTGGACAGATTTTGTCAGGTTGAAAGCTGATTTCAAGTTAACAGTTAATACCGCATCCCAGTCTTGTTCGGTCATGCGCAGCAGCAGGTTGTCGCGGGTGATACCCGCATTGTTAACCAGAATATCAATTTTCCCAAAGTCGTTAACGATATCTGCGATAAGTTTCTCGCTGTCGGCAAAAGATGCGGCATTGGAGGCGTAACCTTTGGCTTTCACACCCACGGCTGCTATTTCAGCTTCAGTCGCTTTCATATGTTCATCATAATTCAAATCGCTAAAGGCGATGTCTGCCCCTTCGGCAGCAAATTTCAAAGCAATTGCTTTTCCGATACCTCTTGCTGCCCCTGTGATAAGTGCAACTTTTCCTGTAAGTAAGTTCATAATTTTTCCTTTATAATAAAGTCCAAAGATAAAAAAATCAAGTTATATCGTTACGGAATAAGCTGGCTTTTATGAGAGAGTTTACCTGCCTTACCCTTATGCTGCTATCGGTTAAAAATCAGCAGCACCTGTGCGCCTCCGGTTTTTAAGTTTTTAACTTCAATTTTACCGTTGTGGTAGTCCATGATTAGTTTTATGGCCGCCAGCGAAAGACCGGTACCTTTTTGATGAAGGATGTCGCCGGTGGAAAATAGTTCGAAAAGACGTTTTTGGGCTTCTTCATTTATGCCAGGGCCGTCATCTTCGCAGGATAACACAAGGTGATTCTCAATTGCTGAAGCCGACAAAACGATATTGACTTCCTGTCCGCCATATTTACAGGCGTTATCCAGGAGCATCTCCAAAGATTTTTTTACCAGTGTGGTGTTGGCAGCAAGCAGAAGGTCATTATCTCCCAATTTAAGATGAGCTGACTTGAATCTTCCTCTATTATTCTTTTCAAAATGTTGCAGTGCCGATTCCATAAAGTATTTAACTTGTGTGGGGAGAAAATCGGGTGCATTACGGTTAGTTTTAAGATCGGTAATCAGGAGAGCCGTCTCCGAAAATCGTGTCAACCGAGTGGCCACATCTTCAAGATACTGAATATATTCCTTCTGTTCGTTGGACAGCTCGGTAAGGTTAAGCAGAGTGGTGAGGCCGGCGATACCATTCAGCGGGGTACGTAGTTCGTGGCTGATAATATCGAGAAAATCCGTTTTGGCTTTTTCGAGCTGATTGAGCCGTTCGTAGGCTTTCTCCAGTTGCAGGGTGCGTTCTTTGACTTTTTCTTCTAACTTTTCATTCATCTCTGCCAGAGCAATTCTCTGTTCATGTAACTGTATGTGGGTCTCCGTTCGTGCCAGCAGTTCCGAGGTGTTGAATGGTTTCGTAATGTAGTCTTGTCCGCCAACGGCAAAACCTTTTACGATGCTGTTCATGTCGGCTTTGGCTGTGAGAAAAATTACCGGAATGTCTCTGGTCTTCTTGTTCTTTTTCAGTGTTTTGCATACCTCAAATCCATCCATTTCAGGCATCATAATATCTAGTAGAATAAGGTCAAATTTCTGGTGCTCTACAATAGAAAGCGCTTGCTTACCACTCTGTGCATAAGCAATTTGATAATTTTCTTTGGAAAGGATATTTCCGAGGATCTGAATATTCTTGGGAATATCATCAACGATGAGGATTTTATGATTTTTTGTTTCTCTGGACATGACAAAATTATTTTAAAAAAACGATTTTATTTGTAAAAGTAGTCGTTCCATCGTCTCAATCTCAAAACTACCGGAAGCCTCAACAAGCTGCTTACCCGTTTTTTGAATAATCCGGACTTGCTTTTCCTTTCCGAAAGCAAAGACTTCTTTTCCAAATGCAGTGATGTCATCAATTACCTTATTATAATTGATTACCTCCCATTTGTGAAAAAATTTATTAAAAAATTCACGGCGTATCTCCGCATCTATTTTTACAGGAAGAGGTTTGGCCTCCTGACTATATTGAAGTTCTGACTTTTTGGAGATCGCTTTTGTATCGTACCCGGCTACTTTTCCCACCTTTTCTACGCCACGCAGTTTGATGGTAAACATAGTTCCTTTATTCAGTTCGCTTTTAAGAGAGATGGTTCCGTTCATCGCTTCAACGAGACGTTTAGTGATACTCAATCCGAGACCAGTTCCCTGTCTTTGCTGTGAAGGGGAGTCTGTTGACTGCCTGAAAGCTTCAAAAATAATTTCCTGTTCAACTTCAGGTATGCCCGAACCTGTATCTTCAATGGTTATTTTCAGGTCGTAATGCTTCTCATTGTCAGCAGAAGACTGTCCACTTACCGTAAGTTTTACAAAACCTATGTCGGTAAATTTAATGGCATTACCCACAAGATTGAAGAGAATCTGGCGGAAACGGACAGTATCCAGCATAAACATACCATCCAATGTAGAGGAGATTCTTGAGATGAAACGGAGCTGTTTTTTTTCAATCTGCGGATAAAAAATTTGTTGAATCCCCTCGACTATGCTGTGAATAGAGACAGGCTCTGTGTATAATTCCAGTTTTTCGGCTTGTATTTTAGAAAGGTCAAGGATGTCGTTGATAAGTGATAACAGATTGTTGCTACTGTTTTTAATCGATTGGAGAAAGGTCTTTTCTTTTGGCGTTTTAGCCATCGGGAGCAGCAAGTCGGTAAAACCGATAATCGAGTTGAGCGGAGTTCTAATCTCATGGCTTATGTTAGCGATAAATAACGATTTAGCACGATTAGCTTCTTCGGCCTGATTTTTTGCAAGTCTTATTTCAATATTCCGTTTATGAAGTTCGGCATTGATTTTTTGCAACCTCTTTTTGCGGGTTTCCGCAACATCTTCTGCATGTTTTCTTTTTGTGATGTCCTCTATTATTCCTTCGTAATAGAGAACATTGTCATTCTTATCGCGAATAATCCAGGCACTTTCTTTAACATAAATTTTACTACCATCGGCGTGTTCCCACACATCTTCACGGCCCGTAATAATACCTTGTTTCTCAATCATTTCAACAAAATGTTGCCGGTTGGCTTTGGCATTATTAAGGTTTATTTTTTCAAGTTCCGAAAAAGAGTAGCCTAACATATGGAGTAATGTTTTATTAGCAAACAAGATTCTGCCATCGGGAGTAGTTTGATACATACCTATGGTGGCGTTTTCCACGATACTTCTGTACTGCTCACGGCTGGTAAAAAGTTCGTTATTTAATTTCGTAAGCCTTCCTGTCTGCTCAGTAATTTTCTGATTTCGGGCAGCAAGTAAGCCAAAATTTGTATTGATAATTTTGTTTTTATACTGAATGAAAACCAGCACAATCATGGCTACCACAACAAAAAAAGAGATAAAAATAATAAGCAGGAATCGTATGTCTTTCTCTTCAGACAGTTTAACATGGTTCAGCTTATCTTGTTTTCTCAGCAATTCATTCTCTTTTTCATTTTTTTCAGCTTCAAAACGCACCTCAATTTCACTTACCATTTGGCGGTTCTTATCTGTGAAGATTTCCTGATATATTTTATTATAATGCTTGAGAAAAGCATAAGCTTTTGCAAAATCATTCTTTTGTTTACTAACTTCTGAAAGAAGCAAATATGAACCCAGCAACAAATCTTTAGCCCGAATTGTTTTCGCAAAAAACAGTGCGCTATCGCCATATAGAAAAGCAGTATCAATCTTGGTTTTTTTATAATATATTTTCCCCAAATCCAGCATGGAGATAGCTATTCGTCGTCTGTCGCCAATCTTTTTCTTCAGTGGCAAGGCTATTTGTTGATAATTCACAGCCAGGTCGTACTGATTTTCCAAATAATAAATTTCGGCAATATTGCTCAGCGAAATAACATAAAGGATGTTACTATTTATCTTTTGTGAAAGTTTCTTTGCTTTCTGATAATAGTTTAATGCTTTGGAATATTTTTTTTGCTTTTGTTGAATTTCTCCAAGGTGAAGAAGCATATTCGCCTCATTAAATAAGTCGCCTTTTTTTTGATAAATCCTGTAAGCAGACGTGAAAAAGTTATTTGCACTTTCCAACTTTCCCCAACTTTCCATCACTTTTCCCAACTCGTTGTCAATGGCAGCAAGCCCGTTCTGGTCGTTCAATTGTTGGTAGATGTTATATGCTCGTTGAAATAAACCTATGGAGCGGGCATAATCATTGTAGTTACTCCAGACCTTTCCTTCGCCTTTCAATGTAGCTGCAATACCTGATTTGATACCCATTTTATCAAACAGTCTGCGTGCTTTAACGTAATATTCAGCCGATTTTTTGTAACGGCTCCAGCTGTAAAAATTGTCTGCTATCTTACAGAAGAGATTTGCCTGGCGTTCCAAATTACAAGGCTTGTACCGATTATTGATAATCATGAAAATCGAATCTGCTTTATCGTATAGGCTCAAAGCCTGATAATTTTCTGCCATGTGAAAAAACGCATGTGCGAGCATTTGTGTATCGCTGCGCACTCTCGCCATTACGGCAGTCAAATTGTTGTACTCCAGTGCTTTTTGCGGATTTGAATTTTGATATAATTCAGCAATTTTTTTCACCAATATCATCCTTTCAGCAGGAGAAAGCAGACTGTCTCTAAGAAGTGTTGAGATATTTGTAGTATCGGAAAGACTATCCGTGTTAAAACCATGACTTGTGTACGTTCCCAATAACAGGAACAGCATAAATACCACCCTTAACGGTAACTTTCTTAAAAAAGCAGCAGCCAAGCGATATGTTTTGCCATCCGTTTTCATCTCTCGCCAAAAGTTATTATAAAGGCTTTCTTAAAGATTCCTAATTGTTTTTCTATCTCAACGATATCAAAACCTTTCAGGTAATGATTGAGGTCATCCGTATATTCCATTAGGTTATGCTGTTGGTATTCTGTGGCTATCTGCCGGAGATGTTGTGCAAATATACCTATTTTGTCAAACATTTTTGTATTCAGTGCAGGCTGAAAGTCGTTATGATAGAGTTGATTTATATCGTTGTAGAATTCCTGCTTATCCTCAGATTCGTTCAGGCTAAAAAGCCGGCGGGCACATTCATCTTCATCAAATTGCCGAATAAACTCTCGTAAAGCCAACCTGGCTTCATTTATCGGTTGATCAAACAGTTGGATGACAAAAGCCTTCGTTTTGTCAATATAGAAATTTTCATTTATGTTAAGAATCAGGAATAGGTGTTGTTTGCCAATATTTTCTTTCTCAAAGATATTTCGTGCATTTTGCAGAATCTCTTCGTCGAGGCAGCAGAAGATTATTAAGCGAAAATTTTTGATATTGTTGCGTGCCCGTGAAAGATTCAATCCCACATCTTCCACTTCAAAGCCATAGGAAACAAGAACCTGTTTCAACTCATCTTTAAATGCGTTTGGCTGATGGATAAAAAGGCATTTTTTATTGTTTTTACGCTTTGGGGTTCTCTTTTCAGGAACAGAGGCTGACGCTACGCCTACTTGTACATGATGAAAAATCACCGAGAATCGACTCCCTACCTCCGGAGTACTTTGAAGTATTATTTCACCATTCATCACGTTTGCCAGCCGCTGGCTGATAGAAAGTCCCAAACCGGTACCTTTTGCTTTTTCGCTTGTCTGCCCCTGATGAAAAGGTGTAAAGATCATTTTCTGTTCCTCGAGCGGAATTCCAGGCCCGGTATCGGCAACCTCAATAATCAGAGTTATCTTTTCCGTTCCTTCTTCCGGTTCGGAACGCGCAGATATATTTATGCCTCCCCGTTGTGTAAATTTAATGGCATTTCCAATGATATTAAATAAAATCTGCCGAAGCCTGGCTTCTTCAAATATAATATTTCCGGGAACGCTTTTGTGAATACTGGTATCAAGATGAAGATGTTTGGATGAAGCTTCGAGGCTGAATATATTTATCATATCATCAATAATCTTCCGTATGTCCGTTTCTTTAAACTCCATGTTGATGATTCCTTCTTCAATCTTAGAGAGGTCTAAAATGTCGTTAATCAAAACCAACAGGCTTTCGCCACTGGATTTTATAGCCTGAAGATACCCTTTTTGTTTTTCGTCCGTGGTCATGGAAAAAAGCAAATCGGAAAAACCCACAACGGAATTTAACGGAGTCCGAATCTCGTGGCTCATATTTGCAAGAAAGGTACTTAAAGCCTGTGTACTATTCTCGGCTTTTTGTATTGCCTGCTTCAACGCATCATTACTATTTCTCAGCTCTTCCTGAGTTTTTTCAATTTCGCTGTTCTTTTCTTTTAACAAATAATTTTTTTTGCTTTTGTTATAAAGATAAAAACTCAAAAAGGCCAGAACAATCAATAAAAAAGCAGAGGCACTCCATGCAAAATAGAGCAGGTATTTTTGTTTCTTCAGCTGAAGCATGGCAATCTTTGTCTTCTGTAGCTGAAGTTGCATTTGGCTTTTCTGTCTTTCGGTGTCAAACTGAATCTGCATGCGGGCCACATTTTTCCTGACATCCAAATTCAGCAGCGAATCGTGATAAGCCTGTTTGAGTTTCAGATATTCAATAGCTTCTTTGTACATTTTCATCTCCATATAAGTATTGAAAAGTACCTCATATCCATCCTCAAGTATGGAACGAGCCTGAATTTTCTGTGCCAGTTTAATACCCGGTTCAAGGTATTCAAAAGCTTTCCGGTAATCTTTCAACGCACTGTAAAGCGCACCAGTTATAATGTAAGCATAAGCCAGGTTGTCATAATCCTTAATTTCTTTGGCCTTCCAGAGGGCGCTTTTTGAAAAGATAAGCGCATCGTGATACTTTCCCTGTTTCTTTAGAATATGAGCTATATCGTTGCTGCATATGGCAATACCTCTTAATGAATGAATGTTTCGGTTGATGTCCAACGAAAGTTCAAAGTATTTTAGTGCCTTTGTTAAATATCCTTTTTTCTCATAAACATGAGCAATGTTATTCAGGTTGATTGCAATACCGAGAGGGCTATTCCGATTTTGTTCGAGTTGCAGACTTTGTTTAAAATAGTGGAGTGCCTCATTGTAATTGCCCATCATAAGATATACATTTCCAATGCTGTTAACAGCAATGGCTCTGCTAACCGAATCATGTATTTGCGTAGCAATCCGGAGGGCCTTCAGGTGATATTTCATGGCTTTTTGATAGTCATCAATTCTGCGAAATGCCACACCGAGGTCATTATATGAAAGAAGTAAAAGTTTTGTATCGCCAGTCTCTTTTCCTATCTCAATACTTTTGTTGTGAAGCCATATAGCCAAAGAATAACGGGCTTCGTTTCGTAGTTGATTTCCTACCCTGTTAATTCTTTCCCCGGCCATAACCAGCAAGCCGGTTTTTCGGGCAAAACGAATAACTTTCTCATAAGTAGCAAAAAAATTTATCTCAGCCTGTTGGCTGCTGGTGTCTTCAACTTCCCGAAGCCCTTTGTCTGTCAACTGTATTAACCGCAGTGAGTCTTTTGCCCTTTTCCTCGTAATAGAATCTGTACGATAAGATGAATTCTCTGCCTTGTTGGCTGCGGATATTTCTGTATGTAATCCTCCAATCAAAATTAATAACAGAAAGAGCCTCAAGGCATATTTTATCAGTAACATGTTTGTTATCACAAAGTTGAAAAAAATAGAAAGCAGGCTAAACAATTTGTTCAGTCTGCTAAGATATGGATTTTTTTCCTTTACAAAAAGAAACTTCTTAAAAACAGACAGGGCAAACACATCATAATTATAATAATTTTAACAATTCAGGAACTACTTTTACCTGTTATATCTCAGGCAGAAATCCGGAAGAGCTATTTTATTAAAATTCAATTGAGTACATTACTAACTATTTCTCTATCGTTAATAAAAATGATGCGTTTGCTCTGTTAAAACAGATTATTTCCGGCAGAAACAGAAAAGTAATTTTCCCCGCCTGAATAATTCACAAGTTTTTCGTCATGAGAAGTCAAAATATAAAGAATAACGGTAAACTCATATTTTCGACTTGCAGCAATGGTCTGAGCAATTTCGAGAATATGAAATAGGGTATTGCCTTTAACCAAAGCAATTTGGCTTAGTAATAGATCAATTTGTGAATTAATCAGGGAAACGTACTAACGTTAAATTATATCCACTTTACCAGCGGGAAATCCATGCGGTAAGCCAGTAATTCATGTTTTGGATAAAGACGGAAAGCATAATCCACAATTCCCGAATGTGCCAGTGGGAAGTCGCAGGTAAAACGGATAATGTCCTCTTTTTCCTGTCTGGCTTCCAACGGGTGACGATAGAGAATTCTCTCAATATTCCCATTGGTTCGATTGCCCATAATGAGGTCAATACCCAAATCCTCAGCGGTAAGTCCGGGAGCAGAGAGTTTTATCTCTGCAACAAAATGTTTTCCGTAAGCAATGGGACCTTTTTGTGTGTTGGGAACCATCAGCGACTCTACCGAAATATTGTCCCATGCCTTACGTATTTTCCCTTTCCATGCAGCAAGTGCTTTGGCTTTGGAGAAGTGCTGTGTCCGCATCAGTTTACCATTTTGCAACAACGGAGTGTAAAATTTTTCGTAATAATCGTTCAGCTGACGTTGCATGGTAAAATGGGGTGCAATATTGGCAATCGTGTTTTTGATGTGTTGAATCCATTTTTCGGAAAGTCCGTCTTTATTGATGTCGTAATAAGTCGGAATAATTTCTTCTTCCAAAATGTTATAAATCATCTCGGCATCCAGCTCGTCCTGAAAACTTTGGTTTTCATAAGTTCGGGTTTCGGGGATAGCCCATCCTGCATCTTCTTTGTAGCCCTCGGCCCACCAGCCATCCAGCACGCTGAAATTTACCACGCCATTCATAATAGCTTTTTCGCCACTGGTTCCGGAGGCTTCCAACGGGCGGGTAGGTGTATTCAGCCAGACGTCCACGCCGCTGGTAAGTATTTTACCCATAATCATATCGTAGTTCTCAAGAAAGATAATCCGACCGCTAAACTGTGGCATCTTTGAAATCTCCACAACACGTTTGATCAAATCCTGACCGGCTTTGTCATGGGGATGTGCCTTTCCGGCAAAAAGAAACAGTACCGGCTTTTCCGGATGATTCACAATCTTATCTAACCGTTCCAGATTGGTAAACAGCAGATGTGCCCGTTTGTAGGTGGCAAAACGCCGCGCAAAACCAAATATTAAATGCTTTTCATCAAGATGCTTCATTGACTCGATGATGAGCCGCGGACTTTCCTGTCGCGAAAGCATATCTTTTTTCTGATGTTCTTTCACAAAGGCAATCAACCGTTTTTTGACACTCATCCGGTTTTTCCACACCTTTTCATCGGAGATGTCATAAATTTTCTCCCAAAATCCGGCATTGGGCTGGTCATTTTCAAAACCTTCTTCAAAACTTTGGCGATAAAGTTCCTGCCACACTTTGTCGGTCCATGTGAAATAGTGGACGCCGTTGGTTACGTAACCAATGTGCAGTTCTTCAACATAATACCCGGGATACAATCCCTTGAACATTTCGCGGGAAACGCG
>JAJRQN010000065.1 GCA_024280235.1 Bacteroidota bacterium
GAATTTTTTATCACGCACGCAACCCCGGCCGATAAAGCAATCTATCTGAACAAAATATTAATTCATCGGGACTGGTCAGAGTCAGGTGGCGATTCTTTTATTATGTTGATAACAGTTACTTATTTGATTAGCCGGGTGATTTTTGGTATTCAGGCCATTGTCTATACGATAGCCGGACTGAACCTGATTAAAAAGTACAACAAAAGGGTGGCTAATTTTTATTCAAATCTTACGGGTAAAAAAATGGTCTGGCTCGAATTACTCACCATCACATTTGTTTTTACGGCTGCGGCGAGCATCATTTTGAATATTTTGGGACGGAGTTTTTTTGTCCACAACCACTGGCTCCTTATCCCTTCGGTTTTGTTTAGCGCTTTGTTTTTTACCATTGGTTTATTAGGAAATAAACAAAATTATACCATATCCGACCTGGTTTTGGAAGAAAATGAATCTGAAGAACCTCAAGGCAAACCCGATAACCACTCCATATTGAAAGAAAACCTGCTTCTGTTGATGGATAACGAGCTGCTTTTTTTAGATCCGAATCTCCGGATTAACACATTGAGCAAGAAACTTTTCACCAACAGGACTTATCTCTCCAACCTGATCAATACTGAATTTAATATGAGTTTTAGCGACTTTGTCAACCGCTACCGTGTAAATTACGCAAAAAAACTCATGAATGAAGACAGCGAAATGAATTATTCCATGAATTATTTTGCAGAAAAATCGGGTTTCGGATCGGTCAGCTCTTTTATTCGTGCTTTTAAACAATTTGAAAAAATAACAGCCGGAAAATATTATCAATCTACGGTAAAAAAAGCCGGTTGAACAGAAAACCACCTGAAATCTTTATTTTCTCCTTGAAAACGGTCTTTTTTTACAATATGCCATTTGTTTGTACCATATGACAGGTTACAAACAATGCTTCCCCCTATTTTTGTTTAACATTATTTATTGAGCCTTGGCTCCTCCGTTTTTTTACTTAAAATCGTATGCCATGAAAAATTTTACACACAATTTATCCCGCTTTACAAAAAAAGAAAGATTTCACTTTAATCATTTTCTGTTCATTTTGTTGTTCTCCTTCATTTGGCAGGGTACACTGTTTGCACAAAAGCCCATCGACTCTCTTGACATTGCCACAAACGGTACGATCAATACGGCCGTTATGAACGGAGAGGATTTGTTTATTGGTGGTGATTTTACTTTTGTCGGGAAAAAAATCGGTCCGGTAGCCTTTTTTCACAATGGCTCCACAACACCTGACTATAAAAAACCGTTGTTCGGAACAATGATAAACTCCGGTTTTTATTCCGACTGGGTAGAAACAGTGTGTAGCGATGGAAAAGGAGGCTGGTTTGTGGGAGGTTATTTCAGGATGACAAATAACCAGGAAGATTTTGCAAAACTCGTCCACATAAATGCAGACAACACTCCTGACCCGAAATTAATCATCAACTGGAAATCGGTTGACGACGTATATGTGTTAAAAAAGGATGGAAATTTTCTCTATGTCGGAGGCCGGTTTACGGCCGTTGATGAAGCCGGCAATGAACACAAAAATGTCTTCCGGTTAAATTTAAATTCGTATGCCATCGATGCTGGTTGGAATCCGCCCATTGTCAATTCCTACGAAGTAAAAAAGTTAGAAATCGGCACCAACGAAATTTTTTTAGCAGGAAACATTGGGAAAGTCGATAATTTTCAACAAGCTGCTTTGGTGGTAGTCGATAAAACTACCGGCGCCCGTATTACTATCCCCACCACAGTTGAGGTAACGGCTATGCACATCATCGGCGACACCCTTTTGTTGGCAGAATCTGACATGTATTGGTCCTCCTATCCGGATGGTTACGGATACATTACAAAAGGGGTAGCCGTTTTGGATGAATCGAATGATTCGCTTTCACGCTATACAGCAAATACTGATTATTATTTTCTTTACTCCATTCCCGATGGTAATGGCGGATGGTATGCAAAAGGCCGCCTCAACGGGAAAGATGGTCTTTTTCATCTGAACAACAAACTGGAAATCATTCAGAATTTCTCTCAGGACAAGCTTTATCCGGGAGGATATAAGACTCCCATGCTGTTACATAACAACACCCTTTTTGATGCAGATGCGACCTCACAGGAGGGTTGGGTTGATATCGGGAATTCTGTAAAAGCCCGGTATCTGTTTAAATTAGATGCCGCTACAGGCTCTATTGATACTTTGTTTACACCCAATCCTAACGGACGGATATATTCCATGGTAATGCAGGGCGACACTCTTTTTGTGGGAGGTAAATTTGACTCCATTGCCGGACAACCCCGCGATGGTCTGGCAGCTTTGAATGCCAGTACCGGAGCTTTACTCGACTGGCATCCGGAAGTACATCTCTCAAACTATTTAGCCGGCTTTAGCGGTGGAGACAGATATTTCAATACACTTAAAATAGCAGACGGATACCTTTATACGGGAGGAAAATTTCAAATATCCACGGCAACACTCGATTCAAACGGCAGAGGAATTTATGGGCTGGCCCGTTTTCATCTGAACACGGGTGTACTGGACAGCACATTCCACATTTACACAAGATATTATGACCAGCCCAATGTTACGGGGATGGCCTTTTACTCGGGAAAACTTTTCTTTGTGGGCTATTTTACCATAAAAACTCCCTCAGGAACCGTAAAAGATGCCGGTATGGTAGATATTGCCTCCAAGGCATTGCAACCGGTTCATCCGCATCTGATTTTTAAAGGATATTCTGCTTTTTCTCAAGAACCGAAAGTCCTTGTGCATAACAACAAATTGTATTTTAACGGCATGGACGTAAACGACACGGTTACAAATAAATACAGGCAATACACCTTTTGCATAAACACCGGAAACCGGGAACTTACGTCGTGGAATCCTGCTCCGAATGACAGGGTTCTTTCCCTCTCTTTCAGTGGAGACAACCTGCTGATGACAGGTGCCTTTTATTTTTTGCATCATAGCGGTAACAATAATTTAATCGGTATTAACATCAAAACCAAACAATACATACATTTTCCCAATATAAACACAGTGCATAGCATTGTATCAACAGACAAATACATTTTTATGGGAGGTGATTTTACTTACTATAACGATAGTGTTGCCAATGGGCTGTTCCGTTTGAAACGAAGTGATTTAAGCTGGACACATTTCGACCATCAAATCCGGAACAATAACAACAGGGCTTCCATTGGCGATTTGGCTTTGGGTGAAAAAGGATTGTATGTAGTCGGGCTTTATCACAGCAGCCTTAACCTGGTTGGGGGTGTCCCCCGTCAAAATATCTGTTTACTCAGCACGGAAGATGCCAGCCTGAATTCATGGAATCCGCCTCCGTTTAACGGAAAAGTTTTACGGGTTTTTACTCACGGTACAGAGGTGGCTTTCGCAGGAGAATTTGGTTTGATGCCGGCTTTTGTAAAAAACGGTATGGCCAAAATTAATTTAAAAACCGGAACCCTGTCCGACTGGAATGCAAATGTTACCTTCAGCAGCTATTCCCCGAAAATATTCAGGCTGTTGGTAGCCGGCGATACACTGTTTGTAGGCGGCGGCAGTGTTTCAAAAGTAAATGCAAAAGATGCCGGCAATATTTTTGCTGTCAACACCAACTCAGGCAGTTTTATTGAGGGATTTGCCCCGCCGGCACCCGATGATTATGTTACTGCGCTGAGCAAATCGGGAAGCAATTTGTATATCGGAGGTGATTTTGAAAAAATCGGTAATACGAACCGTTTTCTTATCGCTAAACTGGATGCGTCAAACGGAACACTGAAAAACTGGAACGCAAATTTAGACCCAAGCAACAATTGGGCAAGTGTAAATGACATTCTTTCCAACGATACCAATGTTTTTATTGTCGGTAACAATCTACGGATGACAGACTCTACCGTCTTTGCCGGCCTTTTAAGATTTGATGCGGCAGATGCAACACTAAAAAAAATGTACGGTCGTAACGAGCATTCTTCCTACTTTACTTCGATAGCTCAAAATGCAACCGGAAAAATTGCCGTTGGCAGACCAAAGGGCATTTACCTCAATAACCCCTACGGTTTTTATTTGTACGATGAGGCAACAGATTCTTTAATCCCGAAAAATACAGCCCCTGCTTTTAAATATGGCGTAGTACATATTCAGGCTTTGGGCGACAAGTTTCTCGTGGCGGGAAACCGGATGAAAGAGTTTGATTTCTACACATATAAACCCGGATTGTATGTTTACGACCCAAAGGAAGATACGACCATCGCCTCTTTCAGTACGCCGGTAATTGATGGAGATATTAACACTTTTGTTGCCAACGAGAAGCTGTTGGCCTTTGCCGGCAATTTTGGCGGCATGAACGGCTCGCTGCGCAATGCCGACCTTGCCCTTATGAACACACCCGAACTCTATTTAAACCCCGGGGTAACTTCATGGAGTCCGCATAGCGCCAACACTGCCGACCCGTTTGCTGTTTCTGTTTACGGAAGCGGTTTTACAAACCAAACGACGGTTTTTTTGTATCTGTCCGATAAAATCGTTACACCGGACAGTATGTCGGTTTCCGACAGAAAACTGATAGCCTATTTCAACGGTTCCGATTTTAGCGCAAACAGCTGGAACCTTAAAATTCAAATAGCCCCCGAATATACACCTTTGGACTTTGAAAAAGCCATCGCTATTAAAAAAGCGGAAAAAACAGATGTTTGGATTAAATGGACCGGTCCCGACCGGGTACTGGTAAACAGACCAACTACCTATTACCTGACTTACGGAAACAAAGGAAACAAAGATGCCTATGGTGTGATTTTGTACTTGGCGGTAGGTGCCAACCAAACAGTAATATTCCCTAATAACATTGCCCATCCGAAAGTAAAATTTGAAGTAAACTGGGACACCATTCCCAATTATGTGGATGTGGATTATTTCCTTGGCGAACCTTTCCACGGAAAAGTTTATACGCTGTTCATTCCTTACATGCCACAACAATACAACGGGGGCATGAAACTAAAAGTAACGACAGAGGGAGCCGGCACACACGATGTGCGTGTGGCCATTGGCAAACCCATTTATCAAAACTACGATGAATTGTTCCAGTCACTAAAATCAACCCAAGGCATGGCGTACAACTTCTTTAATTGTATGTATTCCGTGGCCGGTATTGTTGCCGACCTCACCCCCGGACTTGGTTGTGCAAAAGCTGCTTTTGACAACTCTGTTTTAATGGCTGTGGACAAATACCAAAAAGGAGAAAGCATTAAAGTAGAAGACATTGCCAACTCCATCGGAATGACAGCTCTGGGATGTGTTCCGGGTGAAGCACAGCTGAGCACAGCTTTTAAAATTGCCAAAGGAATGGCGAGCATGTATGGGAGCGCATCAGATGCAGGCAGTGCTATGTCGGCCTGTGGAAGTTTCGCCAATGATTGTAAAAAAGAATTTCTTGATATGATGGGATACTATTCGCACGACCCCAATGCGAAATACGGACCATCGGGCAGAGCCTCATCCATTTTTGTGTCAACCCACAAGGATTTTCAGTATATGATTACCTATGAAAACGACTCGGCAGCCACTGCACCGGCTCAACGGGTCATTATTATCGATACTCTGGATAAGAATGTTTTCGATATTCAATCCTTCATACCGGTGGGATTCGGCTTTGGCGATACCGCTTATTTCTATCAGGCTAATGATGGCGATACGGTAGATATCGACATGCGTCCAAACAAACAAATCATTGTCCGTGTCATTCATTCGCTGGATAAAACAAGCGGAATTCTGACCTGGACATTCCTGACGCTGGACCCCGATACCTACGAGCTGGTTGAAAACATAGATGACGGTTTCCTGCCTCCCAACAAAAAATCTCCTGAGGGAGAAGGCAATGTGATCTATACCATCACCCCGTTGTCCGGCCTTCCCGACAGTACCATGATCAACAACTCGGCGCATATCGTTTTCGACTGGAATCAGGAGATCCCAACCAACCGCTGGCATAATACTACGGACAATACGCCTCCCGAAAGTGCTGTGAAGCCTTTGCCCGAGGTAACCATGGAGCAAAGTTTTAAAGTGCACTGGGGTGGTAAAGACCAAGGCAGCGGTATTTTCTCATACACGGTATTTGTTGCCGAAAACGACAGTGCTTATTATTCCTGGTTGCCCGATACCCACGATACAGTGGCGGTGTTTACCGGAAAAGGCGGTGTAACGTACAAATTTTATACAGTGGCTGTGGATAGCGCCGGAAACAAGGAAAGCACTCCGGTTACTTACGATGCCATTACCCGTGTGAGTGGAACAGGTGTGGATAACTTCGGTACGGAAAACAAGCTGGAAATTAAAATTTATCCCAATCCGGCAAAAGAAAAGGTAACCATTGAATCATTCATGCCTGAACAGGGAACAATGAGAATAGATATTCTGAATACCTGTGGAAAAGTAGTAACCGAGCACCAAACTTTTACTCATCTTACAGGCAAAAGCTCGCTCATCATTAATTTGCACGGATTACCTGCCGGCATATATTTCGTCCGTATTCTTACCAAAAAGGGCGTACAAATTAAGAAGCTAATAAAGCATTAAGATTAATCAAGATAATCCGGTTTAAAGAAGCAGCACTAAAAAGTGCTGCTTCTTTTTAAAATGAATTTTTCTGATAAATTTAAAAACAACGAATTCGCAGATATTTCCTTTTACCAGTTTTAATTCAGGTATTACCTTATATCCGCAGGGGGCTTTGTTATGAGAAGCCGGAATGCATGTCAGTATTGGGTAGCACAGAAAAAAGCAACGCAGACATAGCATTAGTTATGATGAGTAGGTTTTTTCGAGCATTCCCAATAATGGCGTGTAGTATGGGTTCGTAATAACCAGTATGTTGTTTCATTACCGATAAATATATTATCTTTGATTTTTATATAAACCCTGTTTTTCTTCTGTTTCATTACCGAATTTTAGATGAAAACCGTAATTCAGTATGTTTTGATTCTTTGGCTTGTGGCTTTGACAGTCCTCCCGGAACTCTGCGTGGCCGGCATACAGGATGGTGATTCTCTTCGCCATGATAGCCGTAATATTGCTTATTTCGATAGCATCGGGGTATATTACAGCATCCATTCCGATAACCGAAAAGCCCTTATTTTTTTTAATGAAGCCCTTGCACTAAAGAAACAGCTATACGATACTTCCGGCCTTATTTCATCTTATGAACATATAAGTTATTCTTTGCAATTGTTGAAAAAGTACAGGGAAGCGATATCTTATCAGCTGTTGGCCATTAGCCTGAGAAACGAGATAATGCATAAACCTTCCGGCAAATATTTTTTACGTGTCAGATACCTGATATCGAAACCTGATGACAGTTTGAACCTTACCAGGCTCTATTATCGCTATGCTTTGCTTTTGTCGAATGATGGTAAAAAAAAACAGGGCCTCGATTATTATGTTCTGGCATTGAAAGTGGCTAAGAACCTGAAATATGACAAGGCAATATCCACAATTGCTAACGACTTAGCTGGAGAATACTGGGATTTGGGTAAAAAGAAACTTTCTACATTTCATTACGAAGAAGCACTTGCAGCGGCTATCCGAATCAATGACAGCATCCGTATGGCGGCAATTTATCTGAATCTTGGAGATAATTATAAAGAGCAGGGAAAGTTTGAGGCCGGTATAGGATTGATAATCAAAGCGTTAAAAATTAAAGAAGCCATCAACGACTCTTCACACCTTAGCTTTTATTTCATCAAAGCGGCCGAAGTTGCCAAAGCCTCACGCAATTGGAAAAAATGGGAAAAGTATATCCGTAAAGCTTATGAGGTAAAAGACCTTGACCATTGTGCCTCACCGAAGGAAAAGGCTATTATTTATGAAAATCTCGGTAATATTGCCGAGCAAAATGCACATCTGAATATAGCTTTCCAATATTATGATACCCTCATGGATATAAGTCGTAAAATAAATTATATCAATGGGATAATAGTGGCTCTTAACAGTCGTGCCCACCTTTATAAGAAGATGGGGCAGCCTGCAAAAGCACTCCGGCTGATATCCGCTGCCGACAAGTATATCACCGAAAATCCATTTTATCATATCAACAGTAACAACAACAAAGCAGAACTTTATCTTGAAACAAGAGAGTATCAAAAAATACTGCCCCTTTTAAACGAAAATATCGCCAGTTTGGTTCTTGAGAATTATGCGGATGCAAAACTGAGAACCTTACGGCTGCTTTATAAAGTTAACACCCGAATGGCACATTATAAAGAGGCTTTCCGTTGGAACGATTCGCTGCGCAATTTTGAAAACTTCCTGCGCGACAAAGATGTTCGGGTAAAAATAGCTGAATTGGAAACAAAATACCAAACGGAAAAACACAAAAATATCATCAGCCTTTTAAAAACACGAAATGAGCTTTACAATCAGCAGATACAGTTTGCCATCCTTCTCATTATCGCATTGATTGTGTTTATCATCTTCGGTATTTTTATGGCACGGATCACTAGCATCCGAAACTTTTTTCAAAAAGGTTAAAAACACTGCTCAATACCCAGGGCTGTTCAATTCTATGTTGAAAACAAATTTTTGAAAAAGCAGGAATGTTAATAAAATAGATTTACTTTAGATTTATCTAACAATCAATAAAATAAAGAGCTATGATATTAACATTCCTTGATGATCTACAAGATCA
>JAJRQN010000066.1 GCA_024280235.1 Bacteroidota bacterium
CGGTATCCTCATCACCGGCGGTATTGCCCATGATAAATATTTTGTCAACCAAATCATCTCTTACGTGCATCGTCTTGCTCCCGTTCATGTTTACCCCGGTGAGGATGAAATGAAAGCCCTCGCCATGAACGGACTTCGGGTGGTCAAAGGAGAAGTGGCAGACAGGGACTACTCCTGATATTGCTATTTATTTCACAAGTTATTGCCAGAATTTTACCTGCTTTTTTTACCCATTCTTTACCTTTTTTAATTATATTTGTCTGTTAAGTTAAAACTAACCTTTACTAATACAAAATAAGGTATCAGATGAAAGCCTATACTGCATATTCGTTTGTTTCAGCAACCTCCGGTTACGAACTTTTTTTTGACTTCTTTGACCAATTATCAGAACTTATCCATATTGAAAGACACACTATCTTGTCCTTTGAGGAAAGGTTTTCTGCAGATATTATTTTTATTGATAAAACCAATGCCCGACAATATTGTAAAATATTAACAGAAATAAAAAACGCCAACAACAACTTTTTTCCCATCATATTACTTGATTCCGATGAAAGAGATGAAAAATCTACCATGCCATCCTGTGTTGACGATGTGATTTCCAAAATATTTTCACCATCCGAATGGAAAAAAAGGCTGGAAACCTATCTCAAACTTTTTGAGAAGGAGAAAAAATATACCACTCAGGAAAAAGATGAGTTTAAAACCCTGTTTACGGAAAGCCAGTCTGTTATGCTACTTATAGATCCGGATACAGGACAAATTGTTAATGCCAATCGTGCAGCTTGCCAGTTTTACGGCTATTCGCACAAAGTGCTGACAAACATGATGATACAGGATATAAATATCCTGAAAGCAGAACAGATAAAAACAGAAATTACAAATGCTAATAGTGGTAAAAAAAATAAATTTGTTTTTAGACACCGTCTGGCAAATGGCAACATCAGAACGGTGGAGGTTTTTAGCTCAAAAATAACGATGGCAAGCAGAGCCTTGCTCTATTCCATCGTTTATGACATTACCGAAAAAATAAAAACCGAGCAACAGTTGAGTGAAAGTATTGAGAATTATCAAAAAGTAATCGAGAACATTCCTGACATCGTTGTCCTTATTGACACAAAAGGTATTATTCGCTTTGTTAACGAACGCATAAAAGAGTATGGCAACTATAATAAGGAAGAAATTATCGGTAAGCCCATCACTGATTTCATCCCGGAAGAGGACCACCAGAAGGCAGAGGAAGCAATTATACGCGTTTTCAACAAAAGGCTAAAAGCGGCAAGTTTTATATCCTCTCTCGTGTTAAAAGATGGACGAAGAATACCGGTTACAACCAAAGGGATTTTGATTAAACTGGGTGGAGAAACCCTCAACATGACAGTTATTCGTGATATAAGCCTCATCAAAGAAGCCGAAAACAAACTCAAAGAAAGCAAAGAAACTTTTGAAAATATATTTAACAACGCTTCCGTAGCCATTTTTATTCAGGACAGAAATGGAATATTTCAGGATGTTAACAAAGCCGCTATAAAGTTATACGGATATACCGATAAAAACGAACTCATTGGAAAAAATCCCAATATAGTTTCTGCCCATGGAAAAAATAATTTGGCGAAAGTTCATAAAAGTATTCAGAATGCTTTCAAAGGAGAGCCACAACAATTTGAGTTTTGGGGGAAGAAACCAAACGGAACTGTTTTTCCACATTTGATTACATTGGAAAAAGGAATCTATTACGGTACAAAAGTTGTTTTTGCCTTTGCCATCGATATAAGTAAACTAAAAAAAACGGAGGTATTGCTTAAGGAAAGTGAAGAGAATTACCGGATACTTTTCGAAAAATCGCCCTTTGGAATCTTCACTTTGAATACCGATGGCACCATCTTAAATGCAAACCCAATCCTGTTAAAGATACTGGGTTCACCATCTTTGGAAGAGACAAGAAAAATTAACGTCCTAAGCTTCGCCCCTCTCATCGAAGCAGGATATGTCCGATACTTTTCAGAATGTTTAACCACCGGGAAAACCGTACAATATATAGCAGAATATACTTCCAAATGGGGAAAATATTTTGTCGCTGAAAGCACTTTTGTTCCGTTGAAAGACAAAAAAGGGGAGATTCTGAAAGTTTATGTCATCTTAAGAGATGTTACCGAACAACACAAGGCAGAACAACTGTTGAAAGAAAGTGAAGAAAAGTATCGCACAATTTTTCAAACCATTCCCGACTCATTAGCCATCAGTAACCTGAAAACCGGAAGAATTGTTGCAGTAAATACAAGTTTTGAAAAAATTATCGGCTATTCGGAAAAAGAAGTCTTAGGAAAGAAGATTTCAGAATTAGATTTATGGATTGACAAGAAGAGCATTCATTCTATCAGAAAAGCTTTGTATAAAAAAGGATTCATTAAAAATCTGGAGTTTTCGTTCCGCACCAATAAAGGAGAGATCAGAGCAGGAACTACTTCTGCCAAGATTTTTACGTTAAACGGAGAACGGTACCTTGTCAGCCACGTTCAGGACACTACCGATTTAAAAAAGGCTGAAGAAAACCTTCGCAAAAGCCGGCAACTTTTTGAGATGCTTACCAGCATCTCACCCACAGGTATTTTCAGAACAGATGCAAAAGGCAAGACCACCTACGTCAACCCGAAATGGAGTGAAATTACAGGCGTATCTTTTGAAAAAGCCACCAGCAAAGGTTGGGCAGATATTCTACCTCCAGATGAAAGAGAGAGGCTGCTTGACCGGTGGACAAATAACATGGCCTTACAAACGTTCTCCAGGGAAAAGCTCAGGGTTCTCAGGCCGGATGGCACCGTACGATGGGTACTCGGGCATGCTGTTCCCGAAATGAATAACGGGAAATTTACAGGTTATGTGGGAACTATTGCCGACATAACCGAACTTGTTAAAGCCGAACAAGCCTTACGCGAAAGTGAAAACAAATACCGTTCATTTACAGAAACCTCCTTCGACATCATCCTCACATTCAACCTACAAGGTATTATTACCTATGTAAATCCTGTGATTAAAAAACGTCTTGGCTATTCGCCCGAAGAAATCATAGGAAAGCCTTTCTCCAGTTTTGTTGTCCCTGAATATCTTGATTTTGCAAAATCAAATTTTAACACAGGAAAAAGCGGCAAGCCTGTTCCCCTTTACGAGTTGGAGATATTTCACAAAAGCGGAAGGAGAGTACCCGTGGAAGTTAACCCAAGCTCGCTGCATGACGACAAAGGAAACATTATTGGCCGGCTTATCGTTGTTCGCGACATAACTTCACGGAAAAAAGCCGAAAAAGAACTTCTCATCCGCGACAAAGCACTAAACACAGCGGCCAATGCCATCATCATTACCAATGCCGATAATACTATTGAATGGATCAATATGGCTTTTACAAAACTCACTGGATATACAAAAGAGGAAACCCTTGGAAAATATACCCGCGAATTGATTGATTCGGGAAAACAAGATAAAAATTTCTGGTTAAACCTGTACAACACTTTACTCGAAGGAAAACCCTGGAAAGGCGAAATTATTGATAAGCGAAAAGATGGAACTCTCTATACTGTTGAAGAAATTATCACCCCTGTTACCAACGAGCACGGCAAAGTGGAACATCTGATTGGCATCATGACCGACATCAGCGAACGCAAAGCAGCCGAACGCGAACTTCGCACTGCCAAAGAAGCAGCCGAAGAGGGCAGCCGCCTCAAATCAGCTTTTCTCGCCAACATGAACCATGAGATACGCACCCCCATGAACGCCATTATGGGATTCTCCGAACTTATGATAGAAGCCACCCCCGAAGAGAAAGATAATTATGCCAAAATCGTCTTCAACAGCTCCGGTCAGTTGTTGAACCTCATAGATGATGTCATCTTTCTCTCCCGCCTCCAAAGCGAAAAGCTGCCGGTTAAAAAAACAGCTTTTTATCCGTCTGAAATTGTGAACGAAATTTTTCTTATGTTCGACTTGCCCGAAATGAAAAAAAACCTGCAACTTCAAACACAACTGCCTGAAAATGCGGAGACTTATGTCATGCAGGCAGATGTTGATAAAATAAAGCAGGTGTTGACCAATTTCACTTCCAATGCTCTGAAGTACACGAAAAACGGTTATGTAAAATTAGGCTTTGAGATACAGAACAAAAATATTGTCTTTTTTGTGGAAGATTCCGGCATGGGCATTCCCGAAAACGAACAACAGCATATTTTTGAAACATTTTATCGGGGCAACCGCGCCGTTTCTTCTGCCATTCGCGGAACAGGCCTCGGTTTGAATATTGCCAAAGAACTGGTTGAGCTGATGGGCGGAACCATAGACGTAATCTCAAAACCGGGGCAAGGTTCACGATTCTATTTCAACCTTCCTTATGAGCCTGTAAAATCTTCATTTAAAGAGGTGGCTTCAAATAAACCGGCAACTAAAAAATGGGAAGACATGAACATCCTTATTGCCGAAGATGATGAAACTAATTTTCTTTATCTTGATGTTTTGATTAGGGGAAAAATGCACAGGATAGACCGTGCTTACAATGGACGGGAAGCAGTAGAAATGATTCGTAAAAACGCTTACGACATAATTTTAATGGATATAAAAATGCCTGTAATGTCAGGAATAGAAGCTACCCGTATAATTAAGTCGTCTTTTCCCGACCTTCCGGTTATCGCCACTACTGCTTACGCCACACTCGAAGAAAAGGAGAAAGCATTGAAATCCGGTTGCGATGACTATCTGAGCAAACCTATCAGAAAAAAGGATCTGCTGGATATTATTTTCAGGTTTGTCTCTGATAAAAAGTGAAAACCTGTATTCGACCGAAAATTTAAGGTGCCTCTATTCCGAAGAAACTTTATAACTTAGCCTTTTCGTTTAAACTATTAAATTTTCCCCTTTTTGGAACGCTATCTGCAAATACTTTCTGTCTCCCTCGAAGCGGTTTTTCTAAATAAATCCCGTTCCATACTGACGGCA
>JAJRQN010000067.1 GCA_024280235.1 Bacteroidota bacterium
ATTCACAGATGATTCGCCCGTTCCGCTCGGAAACAGAACGCTATGGAGAATACACCAAAGCCGGCGAAGGTGTTTATGATTTTCCGTTTCAGTACGGCTCCAAGCGTACAGGTCCCGATTTGGCTCGTGAAGGCGTAAAATTACTTCCAAATTACAAACCCGATTCGTGGCATTACAACCACATGCTCAATCCGCAGAAGATGAATGCGGAATCCATTATGCCGCCTTATCCATGGCTTATTTCGAGGGATATTGACATAGCCGGTACACCTGCAAAAATAAGAGCGATGATAAAACTGGGTGTTCCTTATCCCAAAGACTATGCCGATAAAGCTGTTGCCGATTTGAAAAAACAGGCACACGAAATTGCTGAAAACCTGCGTCAGTCGGGCATCAAAGTGGACGATAACAAGGAGATTATTGCCCTGATTGCCTACCTGCAACGTTTGGGAACAGATATTTACAAAGACAAAGAATAAATTTAACCACTTATCATTATGAAAATTGTCATGCACAGCCTCGAACAGATTGCCCATGTGGAAATCTTTGCTACTGTCGGATTTCTTATCTTTTTCATCTTCTTTTTGTGGATGGGTTATTCCGTTTATAAAACGCCAAAATCCTTTGTGGAAGAGATGAGCAAATTGCCATTGGAGGGAGAAGACGATTTTTATCAGGATGAGGATTCAAAATAAAGTATTAAACCCTAAAAAAATGGATAACGAAAAAAAACATCTTCAAAAAGACGAAGAATACGAAATTGATACCATGACCAACGACCGCCTGATAAAAGGCCACGACTATGACGGTATCAGAGAGTTAGATAACGACCTGCCATCCTGGTGGAAGTGGCTGTTTTATATTTCCATAGCCTTTGCTGTCATCTATTCCATCCGGTTGTTTGTTTTTAAAGCGCCCGATTTGATTCAGGCGGACGAGTATCAGGCTGAGATGACTTCTTTCAAGGCTTCAAATGCTGCTTCCAAAGATGAAAAAACATTTGAGGTAACCTTACTCTCCGACAATGCCTCACTTGCTGCCGGAAGCGAGACCTGGCATAAAATCTGTGCAGCATGCCACCTTGCTGACGGCGGAGGACTTGTAGGTCCTAACATGACAGACAACTACTGGATCCACGGCAATACCGTACAAGACCTGTACAATGTTGTTACCAATGGGGTCATCTCCAAAGGGATGCTTTCCTATAAAGACCAGCTTTCTGATAAAGCCAGACTCGATGTGGTAAGTTATATTCTTGTAAAGCTTCACGGGACGAAACCTGCAAACCCGAAAGCTCCCCAAGGTAAGGAATATAAATAATGAATTATGGATTAAATCATTCATCAAAAGCCGGATAAGTTTATCCGGCTTTTGATATTTTCATAAAATAATTAGATAATTAGATACTTTCATGCATTTTAATTTCGTTTGAAATGGCAAAAAAGAATACAGCATATTTCAGAGACAAGTTAACAACAGTGGACGAACAGGGAAAGCGCGTTTGGTTGTTTCCGAAAAAGCCCAAAGGAAAATTCTTTAACCAAAGAAGAGCCTTGGCCGTTTTGTTGCTGGCCATGCTTTATGTAGGTCCCTTTTTGAGAATACATGGACAACCTCTGCTGATGTTCAATATACTTGAACGAAAATTTATCCTTTTCGGCACTGTTTTCTGGCCACAGGACTTTCATCTGATTGTGATCATGCTGATTACAATCATTCTCTTTGTTGTGTTGTTCACTGTAATTTTCGGACGATTATTTTGCGGCTGGGTATGTCCTCAGACCATTTTCATGGAATTTGTTTTCAGGAGAATAGAGTACCTTATTGAAGGTGATTCCGCTGCTCAGCGCCGCCTCGCCAAACAGTCGATGAGTATTGAAAAACTTTGGAAGAAATCGCTAAAACATTTTATTTTTTATGCTATATCATTTGTTACGGCCAATACTTTCCTGGCTTATATCATCGGGATAGATCAACTTTTGATTTATATCAAAGAAGGCCCTGTACAACATTTTTCCGGCTTTTTAGGATTACTTATTTTCTCGGGTATTTTCTACTTTATCTTTGCATTTTTTCGGGAACAGGTGTGTACGATAGCCTGCCCATACGGGCGTTTGCAGAGTGTGCTGATTGATACTAAAACGCTTATAGTAGCCTACGATTATAAGAGGGGCGAACCTCGCGGCCCTCTTTCAAAAGCCGCGGAAGGTAACCTTGGCGATTGTGTTAACTGTAATGCTTGTGTGGCTGTTTGCCCCACTGGTATTGACATCCGAAACGGAACCCAGCTCGAATGCATCAATTGCACGGCTTGTATAGATGCCTGCGATAACACTATGGAAAAAGTAAAGCGCCCAAAAGGTCTTATCCGTTACGATTCGGAGGAAGGAATTGAAAAAGGCGTTCATCATCTCTTCAATACGCGCTCCATCGCTTATTCGGCAGTACTTGCACTATTGTTGATAGTAGTTGCGGCCCTGTTTGTTGTTCGCGGTGATTACGAAGTTACCATCTTACGGGCACGTGGCAGTATGTATCAGGAATATGGTCAGGACAGCCTGAGCAACATCTATAATTTCACCGTTGTGAATAAGTCGCGTGTGCCGATTCATGTCCATATGAAACTTATCTCGCCTGCCGGACGTATTCATTTGATTGGCAGTCCATTGACAGTATCAGGAGGCAAAGAAGGAAATGGTACTTTTATGGTCGTTTTGCCCAAGAAGAGAATGACGGCTTCCAATATTCCGATTGTCATTGGACTTTTCCATAAAGGAGAAAAAGAAAAGAAGTACCATTCAACATTTGTGGCACCTAATAATCTTGACAACCGTGTGAAATAACTATTTTCAACAGGGAAAAATATTTTAAAACAAAAACAGATGAAACGTCCATGATTGGTTTAAAACACACCCG
>JAJRQN010000068.1 GCA_024280235.1 Bacteroidota bacterium
AGAAAACCTACAAACGCTTTGTCCGCGGTGGCGCCAAACTCTCCGAAGCCAATAAGAAAAAGCTGAAAGAGATCAACGGTAAGCTGAGTGTCTTTTCCCTGCAATTCGGCGACAATGTACTGGCAGACAACAACGCGTTCATGCTCTATCTTACTGACAAAAAAGACCTCGCCGGTCTGCCGCAGTCGGTCATTGATGCTGCCGCCGAAACCGCCAAAGCCCATGGCAAAAACGAAGGCTGGATGTTCACGCTCAACAAACCCAGTCTGATACCATTTCTGCAATACTCCGCCCGCCGCGACCTGCGCGAAAAAATGTTCAAAGGTTACATCATGCGTGGCAATAACAACAACAAAAACGACAACAAAGCCATTGTCAAACAAATGGTAAACCTGCGACTCGAAAAAGCCAACCTACTCGGTTATCCCACCTACTCCGACTATGTGCTGGAGCTGAGTATGGCCAAAACACCACAAAACGTCTTTAAACTGCTCGGCCAGATTACACCCGCCGCCATGAATATGGCCAAAAAAGAAGCCATCAATCTTCAAAAGCTGGCCGACGCAGAAGGAAACCATTTCAAAATCCAACCCTGGGACTGGTGGTATTACACCGAGAAACTGCGCAAGCAAAAATACAACCTCGATGATGCGGAACTCCGCCCCTATTTTGCTCTTGAAAACGTACGGAAAGGACTCTTCGATGTACTCAACAAACTCTACGGAATCACTTTTAAGCTGAACAGGGATATTCCTGTTTACCAGAAAGATGTGCAGGCTTACGAAGTGCGTGAAGCCAACAGTAAACTCATCGGCATTTTGTACATGGACTTTTATCCCCGTCCCACCAAACAGGGTGGTGCCTGGATGACGGCCTACCGCAAACAGCATTACGAAAACGGTAAAAACATCATTCCCGTTATTTCCGTCAATTACAACTTCACCAAACCCACCGGCAGCACACCGGCTCTGCTGAGCATGGATGAGGTGGAAACCATGTTTCACGAATGCGGCCACGCCATGCACGGACTTTTCAGCCAATGTCAGTACGAAAGCCTGTCGGGAACATCTGTCCCGCGCGATTTTGTGGAAATGCCGTCTCAAATTATGGAAAACTGGGCTTCCGAGCCGACCGTGCTGAAAAGCTATGCCAAAAATTACAAAACCGGAAAACCCATTCCCGATGCGCTCATCAAGAAAATGGAAGCCAGCAGCCGCTTCAACCTCGGTTTCACGCTCACCGAGTACCTCGCCGCCTCCTACCTCGACATGGACTGGCACACCATCACCAAGCCGTTCACCGGCAATGTCAACACCTTCGAGAAGGAAGCCATGCGCCGCATCCATCTCATTCCCGAAATCGTCCCGCGTTACCGCAGCACCTATTTCAACCACATTTTCTCCGGCGGTTATGCTTCCGGCTACTACAGCTACGTGTGGGCCGAGGTCATCGACGCCGACGCCTACCAGGCTTTTAAAGAAAACGGACTGTTTGACAAAGCCACGGCCACCCGCTTCCGCAAGGACATTTTGTCCAAAGGCGGCACCGAAGATGCCATGAAACTCTTCAAAGATTTCCGTGGCCGCGCCCCCAAACCCGATGCCTACATGAAAAAGAAAGGGCTGAAATAACGTCCGAAGATTTCCGTAAAAAGCCTTTGCAATGATTGTGAAGGCTTTTTTTTATTTTTTGGGCGGGCTTACGCGCAAGGCCATCACGGGTCGTCCGCTCATAGTCCTCGGATGTAGCACTTTTCAGCTAAGCGAAACAAAAAGCTCCCCTGTCGCTTTTGTCCGCCAAGCTGAAAAGTGCTACTTCCTGCGGGCTATCCGCTTCCACCTCTGCCGCAACCGAATGATGATGAAACTCCTGTCGCAAACATCTGCTTGTAATATATCTTGTAACATATCCTATAAAAATATTAACTAAAAATTTAGTTATTTATTTGGATAATTGTAAAATGTTTATTTCCATTGCAATAAATAACTAAAGATTTAGTTATAGATAAAAAGGGAAACCATGAAAATACTCACCAAAGCCGAAGAACAGATCATGCAAAAGCTCTGGGATATGAAAAGCACTTACGTGAAAGACATTATCACACAGCTGCCTAATCCAAAGCCGGCCTACAACACCGTTTCGACTATTATCCGCATTCTCGAGAGAAAAGGTTTTGTGGGACACCGTGCACATGGAAAAATTTATGAATACTATCCGCTGATTACCAAAAAAGCCTATCGTAAAATGTTTTTCAGTAACTTTTTCAGTAATTATTTCAGCAATTCCTATCTCTCTTTCACCTCTTTTTTTGCCAAAAATCAAAACCTGAGCCTTGAAGAATTGGAAGAGATGCAAAAAATTATTCAGGAAGAAATCAGAAAGAAAAACAACCTTTGATCCAAAAGCCATGATACCATTATTGCTATATTTTATCAAATCGACTCTGAACCTCGGAATTTTCTACTTCGCCTATCTGTTGTTTTTCAGAAACCAAACCGATTTCCAATTCAACAGGTATTACCTTTTCTTCGCCTTACTTCTTGCTATTTTTATCCCGCTTGTACAAATTCCAGACTTTTTTCCTGCCGACTTACAAAATCCCATCGGACAACTTTCCGTAATGCAATTACAGGAAATCATCATAGGGAAAACAGGCCATTCTGTTGTTACCGGCGCGGGCATAACCGTTACAACTATTCTTTGGATTTTCTATCTTCTCGGAGTAGTCGTTACGAGCATTCGCTTTTTAACGAGTCTGTTACAGCTTTCCCATCTTGTAAGAAAATCGGAAATAAAAACAGACAACGGGATAAAATTCGTTTTTACCACGGAGAATCTTCCTGTTTTCTCCTTTTTCCGTTTGGTTTTTATCAGTGAAACATTACATGACAATCCTCATGCTTCTGCTATCATAAACCACGAGAAAATTCATATCGAAGAAAAACACTCGTTGGATTTGCTAATTCTTGAAATAGTTGCTATTTTTCAGTGGTTCAACCCTTTTGTGTATCTCATTAAAAAAACCATGAAGGAGAATCACGAGTTCATTGCCGACAGTGGCATACCTGTTTCCGAAAGCCACAACAACAGCTATCTGTACCTGCTTTTCAGAGAAGCGAGCGGCTTTGAGTATAGCCCCATAACCCATAATTTTAGTTATTCACTTTTAAAAAAACGTATGATCATGATGAAAAATCAGAAATCCCAAAAAAGAATGCCGGTGAAAATATTGTTGAGCGCACTAACCATTGCATTAACGCTTTTCGCCTGCAACAATGCCACCCAACCGGCTGCTGAAAAGTCTCCGAAAGTTATCAGTGTAACCAAGGATAAGAAGATTATTATCCGGAATGAAACGCCTGCTGAGCGGGCAACCATAGCTGCTCAGGCAGATACCGGACAAATCTTTAGAGTAGTCGAAAAGATGCCCGAATATCCCGGCGGAGTGAAGGCACTCATGCACTATCTCGCCACAACCATCAAATATCCGGCAGAAGCCCGGAGAGCAAAAGTTCAGGGAAGAGTTTTTATTAATTTTATTATTGAAAAAGACGGCACGATATCCCATGCCAAAGTACTGAGAGGTATTGGAAGTGGTTGCGACAAAGAAGCACTGCGTGTGGTGGAAAACATGCCCCGCTGGATGCCTGGTGAGCAAAAGGGAAAACCGGTGCGGGTGGAGTATAACCTTCCCATCAAATTCAGCCTTAAATAAAACCCCTAAATCGTTGGCGTCCGCTTGAGACACTCACGTAATTCATGAAAAAAATACTTCTTCTCTTTCTTTTTCCGTTTTTGTTCGGCAACTGCTTTGCGCAAAATCCCAAACAGCCAACCATACATAACGATTCTTTGCTTCAGGCATGGAAATCTATGGCGTTAGCCAGACAAAAGAAAATGCTGCGTTTTTTGGCATTGGCCGACAAAGACTCCATTTTCACGATAGACTTGTCACAATGTAATTTTACAAAACTACCGGACATTTCTGATTTTAAAAACCTCAGGAACCTAAAAGCATCATCTAACAAGCTGAAAACAGTTCCGGTTAGTTGCTTGAAAAGTAACAGCCTGCAAGAAATTAATTTTTCGAACAACCAACTAAAAAGGATTCGTTTTCCAAAAAATACTGCCATAACTTCTGTGAAAATGGATGGAAACAGGTTTAGAAAGATACCCCGTTCTTTGAAAAGACTGAAAAACCTGAAAACACTGGAAATGGAACATAACCGGATTAAACACATCCCGCGTTTTTTACGAAAGATGAACGCTTTGCAGGAAGTTAACCTGAATTTTAATGTCATTAAACTTAAAAAGCAGGCCATCAAAAATCTTAGCGGTGTAAATCAGATTCTGCTGGCAGGTAACCATTTGAAACAACTTCCGGAAAACATTGGTAGTCTGAAAGCTGCCAGAAAAATTAATTTTGCCAAAAATGAAATAACTACACTTCCTGCCTCTTTCGAAAAACTCGATAGTTTAAAGATCCTCATTTTTTACAAAAACCATTTCAACACGATTCCTGCAGAGATCTTCCGGTTGCATCAGTTGATACAGCTTGACTTTTACTACAATAACCTTAAAAGTATCCCCCCGGCCATTGGCAGACTGAAAAATTTAAAGCAACTTTTTCTCTCGTTCAATCATATTTCGGTGCTACCCGATTCCATGCAACAATTGACACAATTGCGTTACCTGTACATTCATCACAACGACCTAAAGGTGATTCCGGTTTGGATCAAAAAATTTATCTATTTGCAAAGAGTGGGATTTGGATATAACCAGCTCTTTTGTATTCCTGATCTTTCCGGATTGAAAGAGCTAAAAGAAGCTGATTATCAGCACAACAATTTATCGCATTTCCCATGGAAAATGGCAGAGAGTCCTTCTATCGAAATATTGATTCTACGCAACAATCCCTTCATCCTGTTGCAGGAAGAAAAGGAAAAATTACATCGATTGGTGGAAAAAAAGCGGTCTCACGGTTACACACTTATTCCGTAAACCCCATATCGCAAGGCACTGTCTTCCGGCAGATGCCGATCCCATTTCTGCCTCAAAGAGCCAAAAGCATTACGAAGTAATTCTCTTTATGAACAAAAAGCATCCCCAAAGCAAAATTTCATCATTCCACTCCTGAATAAAATCATGGACAGGATAAACCTGAAGTTTAAGCAAACCCGCTTCATCGACCCTGTTTATAACGAAATGGATACCGATTTCAACAATGACTGATTTAACGAGACGCTGCCATGTGTTTTTTCACCGGATGGTCTTTACGAAACTGTGCCAGACGCTTATTCAACAACGGGAGTTGTTCATGTTTAATAAGAGACGTACAAGCCCGAATGCCCTCTTTGTGCTCGCTTCCGGTAATCAACAATGAAATAGCGCTAATGCCGTAAAAAGCTAACTCATGCAGCAACTCTTCCGCATCAAATCCGGGATAAGAGAACGTAAAATAAAAACCATCGGCAATAGGCTGGTCAATATCCGTATCATAAACTATTTTGAAACCGTTTTCCAAAAACATTTTTTTCATCATTTTGGCTTTGACGCCATAATCTTTTACATAATCCACAAAGTTAAATTTGCCTTCGTTGGCAGCTTTCAACACTGCTGTGATGGCATACTGGGCCGAATGTGATGTCCCTGAACTCAATGGATAGAGTGTTTCAAAAATGAGTGAATAGCCGAGGTTGTCTGTGGTATAATAACGGCGCAAATCCGGCAGACTCATGGTAAACAGGTTGTTGGAAATAGCCATCATCCCGATACGCTCACCGGCATAGCTGAATATTTTAGAGCTGGAAACAAACAAAATATAATTTTTTGAATATTTGGCTACCGTAGGTTGATAAGGTGGTTTTCCGGGTTGAGAATAGTCTTTCCGGAAGTCCATGCCAAAATAAGCGAGGTCTTCGAGGATAGCCACATTGTATTTATCAGCCATTTCGCCGATAATTTGCAACTCTTCTTCAGTAAAACATATCCAGGACGGGTTGTTGGGATTGGAATACAAGACCGAATGAAATCTTCCTGTTTTAAAATAAGATTCCAATTTGGCTTTTAACTTTTTGCCACGGAAATTATACACATCGAAACTTTCGTAGCGAAGGTTGAGTACCTTATGCTGCATCTTGTGCACCGGAAATCCAGGGTCGATAAAAAGCGTGGAATCCTGATGCCGGTTTGTACGACTCATGCATAAAAAAGAAGCAAATCCGCCCTGCATGGAACCCACGGTCGGGATACAACCTTCCGGATTTACATCAACATCCATGAAAAGTTTTAAAAACCGGGAAAATTCTTCTTTCAGCACCTGCAAGCCCTGAATGTTGGGATAAATGGCAGCAACACCCTTTTGCAGTGCTTCAATTTGGGCCTCCACGCCAACCTGAGCAGGAGGTAAACCGGGAACGCCCATTTCCATACGAATAAACGATTCGCCGGTTGATTTCTCAATTTCGTCCACCAGTTTTTTAATTTCACGAATGGTGGCATGGCCTACGGAATGCAGACCGCTTTCTTTTATTTTTTGATTGACAATTTGATAATCTATTGGAGTATTCTTCATAATTTTGAGTGTTTAAGCTGTAAATTCATAATGCATTTCCAGCTGAAAAACCGCTTTGAAATGCAGTCCAAAATTACGAATAATTTCTCAAAAGAAAATGACCGGAAATGGATATGGTAACCCCGTTTTGTAAATTAGAACTGCTGGAAACAGGGAAATTATAAGGCACTGAAAATGAAATCGGAACACATCGCTCCCCACTGCTCATTTGGATTTGCACCGTGTCTTGCCTCAGGCGATGAATCCGAATGTATTATGAAGTGTAATTTGAAATCCTATTGTTAAAAGGTCAGGATTGCAAATCCTGACCAGCAATGAGATAAAGAAGTTACTTTGTTATCCTGATACGTGCATCCACGGCTACCACCTGTTTTTGGTTGCCGAGTAACGGATTCAAATCCATTTCCACAATTTCAGGAGCAGCTTCCACAAGTGCCAAGAGGCGTGTCAGGATATCGGCAAACAACGTTTCGTCCACACCTTCCATGCCGCGAATACCCTGTATTATCTTATAACTTTTCAGCTTTTTCAGCTCAGCCAATGCCTCGTCCTTACCCAAAGGCGACAGGGTTGTCCTTACATCTTTCAACACTTCTATAAAAATTCCGCCAAGACCAAACAAAATCAGATGTCCGAATTTATCCTCTTTTTTCACACCGGCAAAAAGTTCCGTTCCACTGAGCATAGGCTGAATGAGAACTCCTTTGGCTCCTTCAATCTGCATCATACGTTCCATTTCGCTCAGCAGTTTTTTGTTATCGCGGATATTCAGGCTCACTCCACCCACATCTGATTTGTGCAAAGGACCGACTACCTTCATAACCAGCGGAAAGCCAACTTCTTCGGCAAGCTTCACGACTTCTTCTTTTCGCGAGGTGGTAAACTCTTTGGCACGCGAAATACCGGCAGCATCCAGCAATGCCGATACTTTTTCCGGTGCAAGATAACCATCGGCAGCCGCTTCCACAATAGCGCGGATTTGCTTTTTATCCACAGCCGGCTGTGCAACTTTTTCAGGAGCAGGTTTCGGTGTATGATAAACCCTCGAAAGTGCTTCGCCCAATATAACTTCGTCAGGAAAATAAACCCGACCTTTTTCCACAAATGCTTTCACCTCTTTTTCAGCCGTCAGGACGGAAGGCAAAACGGGAAAAACAGGTTTCCTGCTGCTTTTCATCTTCTCATCAAGCAAATCATACACATCATAAACCTCAAATAATCCCGGTGTTCCGAAAATGACCACCATAGCATCTATTTCATTAAATTTATCGTTTACGTAGTCAATAATTGTCCCGAGCTGTTCCGCTGTTCCGGTAGCAAGGAAATCTATGGGATTGCCCACAGCCGATCCGGGAAAAAGTTTTGTCTTTAACTCTTCAGCATCTTTTCCCTGAATGGCCGGAACCTTCATTCCGCCTGTGGACAGTTTATCCGTAAGCATTACTGCGGGGCCTCCGGCATGCGTAATAATGGCAATATTCTTTCCGTTCAACTCAGGATGCATAAAAACAGAAGCTACGCTGATGAGGTCTTCGCGGCCATAACAGCGAACAATACCGGCCTTACGAAAAAGTGCCTCTGCCCCGGCATCCGAGCCGGCCAACGCACCAGTATGAGAAGAGGCGGCTCTGCTTCCTGCTTCCGAGGCACCGGCTTTCACCGCAGCAATCCGGCAACCTTTCCGAATAAGCGAGGAGGCATGTTTCAATAACAGCTCAGGTTTGTCTATTTTTTCAAGATAGAGCAGCTTTACTTTGGAATCTTTTTCCGGATCAAAAGTTTCATCCATATATTGCAACACCTCTTCCACACCCATTTGGGCAGAGTTTCCCACAGAATACACATTGCTAAAAGTCAACCCTTTCGGGATGCCGGCTTCCATAATAAAACAGGCTGTTGCACCCGAGCCACTGATAAAATCGCACCCTTTAGGGTTTAGCTTTGGAATGGGCTGAGTAAAAACCCCATGATATTGTGGCGTCAGCACACCCACACAGTTTGGACCGATGAGTGAACCGTTTACTTTGTTCACTGATTCTACCATCTTATCCTCCAATAGCTTACCTTCGCTACTTTCCTCGCTGAAGCCGGCAGACAGTACAATGAAAGCACGGGTTTTTTTGTTTTGCGCCAGAAACTCAACCGTCTCGGGGGCATATTTAGCAGCCACCGCAAGGATAGCCAAATCCACTTCAGGCAAATCTTCAGGATTACGAAAACTCCGAACTCCCAGTACCTCATCTTCTTTGGGATTCATCACGTAAAGTTCACCATCGAAATGACCATCGAGAAGATTTTTTAGAGCTTTACCACCTGGTTTTTGAATATTATTTGAGCCTCCCACAACAACAATACTGCGGGGATGTGTTAACTGTTTTGTAATCATGTCCATTGTTTTAAAGAGAGCAAAATTACAGAATTAACAACTTTAATAAGGGACAAAGGAGGAATTTAGAGTCTGTCTATAAAGCCCGTTAACTTACCTGAACAAAGCAGGGTAAAACTGTTACACATGCTCTCAGAATCAGGTTTTCAGAAATCTATTCCAACAGGTGCTCAGTCACCAATGTGCAACTCTCTAAAAAAGGAGGAAGCCTTCACCAGTGCCAGCGTACCCAAATCATTATACAGGCTGTCGGCACGTTCAATGAAATCATCCTCTTTCCCATGTTGAACTTCCGCCATTCCCATAATAATCAAGTCGGCATTGGCTGACTGCATTTTGATAATATCATGTACATGATCAGATTTGTTCCTGACAATAATGACCACTTCTGCCGGCATACGGTGCTTGGTTAGCAGACGTTTAATTCTTGCATTTACAATACTTTTTTTGTGTTCGCTATCGGTAATCAGCAAAATACGGATAACAGCATTATGCCATGCATAAGCTGTATGGATTGACTTCATTAACGAAAAAATTAGACTTCCGTTGTTGGAGCCGCCCCGAAGCCAGACATCGATTTGCCTGAAATTTCCAAAGCCTCTTTTCTTATCATAATCCAGCAGGACAACATTCAGGTTGAGGTCTTTAAAATAGCGTAGCATCTGTGCAAAGCGCCTCGGGTCTTTGGTATGCCTGCCCCAGCCCATCACTACAGTATTTGGCTCCATTCCGGAAAACCCGTAAGTCGCCGACAAGCTTTCCATGGCATCGTAAATATCGTTACATACCTGCCTTCTTTTAAAAATAGCTTCATCGCCTTCCATTTCTTCTTCGGGAATTGCCTGATGGTGAGATGGAAAAAGACGTTTTGCATTAGGTTTCAGCACAAGATCGAAGTTGGAAATAAGTCCCTGTTTTCCGGCAATAAACTTGCTGAACTCCACCAAATGAGGCCGGCTGGATTCTCCGCCACTAAAAAGAAGAATATTGGCCCTCCAGTTGGCTTCGGTAAGGTGCATGTTTTTAAAGCGTGTTAGCACCGACCGGATAAGCGAGGCCATCACGCTGGGCCAGATATCGTCCATAGCGAGGTGAAGTTGCTTTTTCCGAATCAGATAAAAGACAAATCCGAGAATAATCAGTGCCCCAAACATGGCTGCCATATCCAGCTTAAACATAATCATAAAGCTGGTGATAAATCCCAAAACACCCACCCATGCAGGAATCCGGAAACTCGGACGAAAGTCGGTGCTGGCCCATTTCTCCAACACAAAAGCCAGGTTGATAAATCCGTAAGCAGTCAGGTAAAACATGGTTACCAAACCGGCAATGACATTCAAATCGCCGATGAGAATACCTATTTCCGAAAGGAAAAAAGTAAAGATAAGCGCATTACGGGGTTCATTATTCTTTCCATGACCAATTCCAAGAATTTTGGGCGTAATGTGATCCTTTGAAATAGCCTGAATAATGCGCGGACCGCCCAAGATACCACCCAAAGCTGAAGAAAGAGTAGCTCCCCAAATGCCGGCAATCACAAGAAAAGGAAACCATGCAATGGAAAGCAGAAAGTTATAATTCGAAAGAAGTAATTGTCTGTCCACAAACAAATTGAAACTGACAGCAAGCAATAAATAGATTACGAGGCCTGTAAAAATGGCAAATAATGTTCCGGAAGGAATATCTTTTTTCGGGTTTTTCAAATCGCCTGACATAGCTACACCGGCAGTAAAACCGGTAACTGCCGGGAAAAAGATGGCAAAAGCTTCTGTAAAACTGAAATCTTTAAATGGAGTGAAATGCGTAACCGGTACGGCAGAAGCTGCTACGGGATGGAGGAAAAAACCCACAAAAACAGAAACCAAAGACAAGACAATGGCACCAAGCACCAAAAACTGGGTTTTGATGGCAAAGTTTGTGCTAATCAGAGCTATAGCTGCCAGCAATACAAGAACCGCAGTCCCCACAATACGTGTATTTTGAACAGTTGGCCCCACCATCCCAAGCCAATGCTGCATGGAAGGGATATCAAGAAAATTCTCAACAAAACCCACAACATAAAGTGAAATACTCAATGCCGTACCAATAAATAATGTGATGCCGATAGAACCGCCCATCGGCAATCCCAGCGAACGCGAAAGAATGTAATAAATGCCTCCCGCTTTAATCTTTTTGTCAGTGGCAATGGACGAAATGCTCAGACCTGTTGTAACGGAAATAACGTGGGCAAGCAAAATAATAGCAACACTTCCCCAGATACCGGCAACACCTGCCACCCACCCTAAACGCAGATACATAATAACCCCGAGGATAGTCAGGATAGATGGTGTAAAGACACCGGCGAAAGCACCAAACTTTTTTGCTTTGTCTGCCATTTTGTTTTTATTGGGAAAGGTTGTAAAAATAAGAAAATCTGATTAGCCAAACTAAAGTAAAAAGCAATCTTACTATGAAAACTCCAATTTCATTCTCAAAAAGACAACTGTCCCGCCGCGGGATGGCGGTTTTTTTCTTACTCAATATTTTCAAGCCGGTTTAAAGCGGACAAATACCCGGTTGAACAATTCCTGAAAGCATGGAATGAAGTTGTTTAAAGATAAATCGTGAAACTACGAGAAACATCTTGACTTCATTGGACTTCAGCTATTTTTTATTTGATAGCTATGGCTATGAAATAAAAACCGAGCTTCGCCACTAAAGCCAACCGGTTCTCTCGAAAATCCCATTTAACTTTAAGCAACTTCAATGAAAATTTCCCTTTTGCAATCGTTTTTTTTAGCGTATTTGGAATTTTTTGATAAATTTGTGAACAAATAACATTTAAAATATTTCAAGATGCTCAAAACAAAGATTTTACCACCGACCGAAGAGGCCTATGCTTATCCGCTGCTGATAAAATGCATACTGGCAGACTCATTAAAATATGAGCCGAACAACGAAATTATATACCGCGATCTGACACGATACAATTATTTTGAGCTGAACAAGCGGGTACGCAAACTTGCCAATGTTCTCCGGAATTTAGGTATCAGGGCAGGCGATACAGTAGCCGTGCTGGAATATGATTCCCCTCGTTATCTGGAACTTTATTTTGCCATTCCCATGATTGGTGCCATACTGCACACTGTAAACTACAGGCTGTCGCCTGATCAGGTGCTTTACACGATGAATCATGCGGAAGATAAAATTGTGTTTACAAACACTGATTTTTTACCTCTTTTAAAAGGGATTAAAGAAAAATTAACCGTATCCGTACCATGTATCCTTATGTCTGACAAGGAGGAATTGCCGGAAGAGGAGTTGATAGTTTCAGGTGAGTATGAAGAGTTGCTGCGATCGGCAAGTGATGAATATGACTTCCCTGATTTTGACGAAAATTCGGTGGCTACCATGTTTTACACCACCGGAACCACAGGTAACCCGAAAGCCGTTTATTTTTCGCACCGCCAGTTAGTTTTACATACTTTAGGTGTAGGTATGGCTCTAGGAGCTTATGATTCCGTTTGTCGGTTTCGTTCCAGCGATGTTTACATGCCGTTAACGCCCATGTTTCATGTGCATGCCTGGGGAGTACCTTATCTTGCCACCATGCTCGGTGTAAAACAGGTTTATCCGGGACGTTACGAACCCGAAATGTTGCTGCGCTTGTTGCTGACTGAAAAAGTAACTGTATCTCATTGTGTACCAACTATTTTACACATGTTGGTTTCAAGTCCGGTGGCTAAAGCCATCGACCTGAGCCATTGGAAAGTGGTTATTGGAGGAGCTGCCCTGCCGGCAGGATTGGCAAAATCGGCTCTTGAGCTGGGTATTGATGTTATTACCGGTTATGGTATGTCAGAGACCTGTCCGGTACTGACCCTTACTTACATGAACGAAGCGGACAGAAAACTCGATATTGATAAACAGGTGGAACTTAGGACAAAGACAGGTATTCCTATTCCGTTCATGGAATTGAAAGTGGTAGATGAAAACATGAAACAGTTGCCGCACGATGGCGAGTCGGTAGGCGAAATAGTAGCACGTGCACCCTGGCTTACGCAAGGATATTACAAAGAGGAAGAACGTAGTAAAGAGTTGTGGAATGGCGGATATCTGCATACGGGCGATGTGGCTTACGTGGATGAGAGAAATTATTTCAAGATTACTGACCGTATAAAAGATGTGATTAAAACAGGTGGGGAATGGATATCTTCGCTGGAGTTGGAGAATCTTATCAGCAAACATTCTTCGGTCTCAGAAGTTGCCGTGGTGGGTGTTCCTGATGAGAAATGGTCGGAACGTCCGTATGCTATCGTTGTTCTGAAAGCTGATACTGAAACTTCTGCCGAAGATATTCAGCAGTTTCTGCAAAAGTTTGTCAAAGATGGCACCATCAACAAATGGGCTATTCCAAGCCGGATTGATTTTGTCTCAGCTATTCCCAAAACTTCGGTAGGAAAAATCGATAAGAAACGGATTCGGGCGGAGTATAGGGAATAAGTGTTGCTCCCGTAAATTTTATGGAAATAATTGTTTTAGGCTGCCAGCCGGTTTTATCCCGGCAAGCATATTTTGGATTGATGTTAGCGAGATATTGTCAAAAGTAGTTCGTTCGACAGTTTTATCTGATAGTACAATATTCCCGGAGACTTCAAAGCTTGCCATAGCTCCTGTTTTCCCCGATCCAGTCAATTTACGTCTATCTCTTGGGAAAATAAATAGCCGATAGCGCCCGAGATGCTTCACAGCCACAATATTTTCAGTGTGATGCTTCGGGTTTAATGTATGCCAACGGGTTAGGAAAGCATCTGCATATTTCATTATTACACTACTTTCGGAACTTTCTAAAAGTATAAGGCTGGTATAATAATCAGGTTGGGAAATTCTTATTCTGTCGCCGTTTAAAATAACCGCTTTGGGAGATACTGTTATGTCTTCGACAGGGAACTTTTCAGTGGTTACCTGCATGTGCTCGTGATGTTCGATGGATGCTCCGGCGAGACCATTGAAAATACCACGGAAGCAGCCGTTGGTTTTATCCATAAACTCAAGTAAAAACGCGATTATTTCCTTTCGGTATAACTGAGGCCGGTGTGCTTTGTTAAAAAGGGTGAAGTGGTTATTGGCAAGGTAGGCAAAATTTGCACCGAGGAAATATTCCTCATCGGCCAGCTGAACAGGATAAAGAATTTCAGCCGGATTTTGTACCCTGATATTTTCCCAACAGAGATAACATGCTTTTCCCTGCTTGTCTTTATTTATCAGGCTCCCGGTATCCTGTACAGGAACAATAATTCCTCTTTCCACCAACAATTTATGGTTCTTTCTCAGCTCACGGTCAGGGTTCCATTGAATATGAAAAGTTACCCCTGTTTTATCGTCCCTAATATTAAAGAATTCCTTGTTCGCACTATCTGTCGGATCGGCAAGCAAAAAGCCGCTTTCGACCTGTTGCCTGTAAAGAAGCAGTAAGGTGGCAGTTAGTCCGTTAGACCTCTCTATAGCCATCAGCTTGTTGACGAGTTTATCTTTTTCAGAAGTCCTGATGGACTTTTTCGTTTTCTCATACTCCTTCAAAAGCTCATCATCAAATCCGAAACGTTCGCTGAGAATTTTTCTATAATCCATCACAAAGATTTAAAATGTCTTAAAATCAATTCTTTTGCATCTAATTCCGGCAGATCAAAGTCTTTCTCATAACTGCTTCCAAGAACGCCCGAAACAGCCCGATAATATCCTTCGGCGGTTTTTTCCCAGGTATATTTTTCTTTTACCAACCGGATAACTTTGCCGGCATATTCTTCATAATTCCCGAAGGCTTTCGCAATCCCACCGGCAATATCTTCTGTATCCGCGGGGTCAACAAGTATTCCCATGTCCTCCTTAAAAATATCGCCGGGGCCTCCGTTTTTGGTTGTTACAGGAACCAGTCCACAGGCTCCGGCTTCGATAGGAGCCAGGCCAAAAGGCTCATAAAAAGCTGTAAGCACAAATAGAGAATGCTTTAAAGCAAAATATTTATACGCTCCAGCCAATTCCTTTTGAGAAGTCAGATTAAGGAAAAACACTTTATCACGAAGTTGATTCCGGTCTATCTCGTCTATGATCGATTGTAATATAATCCTTTCTTTCTCAGGCAGTTTTCCAACCTTTTCGTAAGGATTCTTCACCCCCCGAATAAAAATTCCCAGAGACGCTTTCTGCTGTAACGCTTTACTTTCTGCATAAGCCCTGACAGCCGAAATATGATTTTTTTTATCATCGAGGCGGCTGGAGAGGATGATACTTGGCTTTTGTGTTTCAACTCCTTCCTTTTCAATGCGCCGGAATAATGCTCTGTCTTCTTCATCCACTATCTGATTACACAGATGGGTGTTCACTCCGGGAGGAATCACGGCAAATTTTCCGTTCTCATCCACATTTACGACATCGCGATAAAGAGGATGTGAATATTGTTTGTAACGCTCCATATTCGTAGAAGTGATAATGGTGTCAGCATATTGCAGGCTTAATCGTTCGGCCTGAATTCGCCTGCTAAAGTGGTACCATTTATCCAATTTATTAAAATCGGGTTCTTTTTTGTAAAGTTTATCCAGTTTCTGCGCTCCCAGCGAATGTCCTGTAAAGGTAAAAGGGATTCCCGTTTTCTTTTTCAGGAGTACGGCAGCATAGCCGCCATCACCGTAATGTGCTGTGGCATAATCTGGTAACTGTTCACCGTAAAACCGGATAATATTATCTGTCCATTCAGGGATATGCTGCCACAGCAGCTCCTTCCGTAAAAAAGAATCATTTCCACAAGAAATACGTACAATCCGCAGGCGACGGGAAGTGCCGGGATAATAAGAAATTTCTTTTCCAAATTCATTACTCCACCCGGTTCCCGTAAAACGACGGGTGATAATATCAACATTAAGGCCGGGGTATTGTTCCACCAAGGCCTTGCTGATTTCTTTCACATAAACAAGCTGACCACCAAAGTCTGCGTGTTCGGTCAGGTGAGAATCTTTCTGATCGAAGTTACCCTGAGGGTTTAAAAATAGTATGTGCATAGAGTTTATTTCACAAAATGAACCTGAAAATATTTGTCAATGATAATGTCTGCTTTTTCTTTGTGCTTACTGATAATTTCGTGTTCTATTTCCAGTACTTCTCCGATAAATGTATCCACAACCTCTCTGCCTCTTTTATGGCGGTCTTCTTTGGTCTCAAAGCGATCCCGATCAATAAAAATACGTTTATCAATGTTTTTTAATAAGCAAGTATAAGTGCCTTCTGCAATGCAAACCTTAATACCGGACATATCAAAAACTTCAGTCGTAATCCTGTTTTCAGGATAAATCACCAAAGGTTTTTCAATAGTTTTACTCCCCTCTTTGGCAGCTTTCAGATGTTGATCTATCAGGCTCAGATTAACTTCATCCGTTCCAACCCACATTAAATCAGCCCTTCTTTTTTTATCGTTAGAGAAAGGGGGCAGGCGAAAGTAATCATCCTGCTGGAATATTTTAACATTAATCCCTTCATTTCCTAACCGTTCGGCAATGGCAGTTGCGATAATTGATTTACCGGCTCCCGACTCCCCGGCTACCGATATATTGTATATCCCCTTTGTTTTTTTTATTTCCGGCAGCAAAGGTTCCACAATATTCCAGGCTGTTTGCCGGTTTTCGTCATTAAGATTTATAACATCTCCCTTCATAATTTGACAATTTGTTCAAGATAGAAATATATTTTGTGCGGCTTTTTCCGCAAAGATTACACCGGCTGCTGACCATAATTGATGTTTCATTCCGTCAGCTGACCAGTTGTTGGCATTTAGATACTCGTAAAAACCGTATTGATTATCCGGCATTTCTACGGCACGATATAAAGCCCGCTTTAATTTATCGGCAAGTTCTTTTTCATTTGATTTATACAACCCGGCTATCATCAGGCCGTTAAACACAGGCCAAATACCTCCGTTTTGATATTCACCGGGTCGGTTTCTGAACTGATACGTCCAATTGTTATGCAATATACGCCATTCGGCATCCCCGTTTTTTATAACAGGCCAGAAAGCGGGAACAAGAAAGTCTTTCAACCCGGAAGCAATGGTTTCGATAAGGGTTGTTATTTTCTGCTTTTGAGATGTATCATTTATGCCAAGAATGAAAGTGAGAGCATGTGCAAGGCAGTCGAAATATGTAAAATATCCGGCAGGCTTAAAGCCTGCCATCCAATGATTTGTTGTACCAGATTCCAGATGATGAACAAAGGCCGTTTTATGATAAGCTTTTCTCTTGTTCTTCTCTGAAGGCCAATAATTTACTACAATGAGTTCTCTAAGTTTTCTGGCTTTTTCAGCATATAATTCGGAGCCATATACCTTTGAGGCTTCTTCCAAAGCCCAGTAATAAAGCAATTGTTCGGTAAAATTATAACCTTCGAGTACAAATTCGTCTGCCCAGTTTCCTCCTTGAGGAATATACAACAATCCGCGGCCGTTAAATTCCCATATTGCAAGTATCTTAAATACCTTTCCAATGGCATGTTGCATTTCGTTTAGAAAATCCCTGTCTTTTGTTTTATTGAAATAAAGAAACGTTCCTATAACAAACCATAAGCTGGCATCTACTTTTCCGGTTAACGTGCCAAAGCTCACATTTTTTATCTTATCTCGTGAATCTATTTCCATGTTGGACGGGATCATCCCATAGCTATGTTGATTTGTTTTTAAAGCAATCAGACTCTTTCTCATACCTTCTATCAATTCTTTTTCATCTGTCAGTAGTGCACTCAGCCCGGTAATTACACTATCTCTTGTCCAAATTCGATGGTAATTTGCACGAAAACCTGTTGAAGCTACAAAACCGTTGGAAGTTATTCCTCGTCTGAGTAACACCACTCCTTTGTAATATGCCTTTGTGCCATTCATTTTTTATCTGAAATAATAAACCAGGGCTAAAGTAGCTGCAAGGGCTGCAATGGCCTGATAACGATAATTTTTATGCCATGAAATTCCTTTCAACATGAGACCCTCTTCTTTGAAAAATTTGCGAGACCATGTATATTCTGCAACAGCTTCCGCAGGAGGCGGAGGAGTAAGTAGCGATATGGGAACAATAATTAATGTTGTTACAGCCAATAACACCGGAGCCACCAATAGGAACTGGATGTGCGCCAGCCAGGGAAAAGCAGCAGGATTCATAAAACGGACATAAACGGTAAACAAGGTAAAGATAAATCCGCCGATTAAGCCTGCAAAAGCACCAGTAGCGTTACTGCGTTTCCAAAACAGACCCAGTAAGAATACTGCTACAACAGGAGGTGATATGAGGGCAAGAACCATCTGGAGATATTTGAATAAAGAAGAGAAATCGGCTATCAGGGGCGACCATGCAGCGGAGATTATCACAAAGATACCGGTAAAAATCTGCCCAATCCTGACCAACTGCTTTGGTGTAAGGTCGGGTTTAAGGTTGCTGACAAAATCCATGGTCATCAAAGTACTTGCCGAATTAAGCGTTGCACTGATACTGGAAGAAATCGCCGCTATCAGTCCTGCAAGGACAATTCCAAGGATACCTACCGGAAGTAAATTGAAGAGCATCGTAGGATAGATTAAATCGGGACTTGGCAGGTTAGGATAAAGCATACGTCCGATAATTCCGGGAAAAACAACAATAAACAAGCCGGGAAGTTTCAGAACTCCGGCAAAAAGCGCTCCCCAGCGCCCATGCATTGTGTTTTTAGCACTCAGCACTCTTTGCACCATAAACTGGTTGGTTCCCCAGAAATAAAATCCGAGCAAAGGGACTCCTAATACAAGCCCCAGCCAGGGCATGGACTTGTCACTCTCAGGACGGATTAAGCTTAACATGGATTTTGGGGTTTCCGCAAATATTCGCGGGATATCAAAATTGATTTTCTGTAAAGCAAAGAAAGTTAAGAATATTGCGCCAAGCATGAGCAATACTCCCTGCACAGCTTCGGTGTACATCACTGCCGAAAGACCTCCGGTAATCGTATAAGCTGCAGTAATGAGGGCCAAAATAGCAACTATCTGCCACAACTCAAGTGAAGGAAAGATCATCTTTACAATAATAGCTCCCGAATACAGGATACCGGCTGTGTCGATAATGATATTTCCAACGAGAGTAATAAATGAGAAATAATATCTAGAGCGAATATCAAAACGGCGCTGTAAGAATTCAGGCATGGTATAAACCTTGCTTCTCAAATAGAAAGGGAGAAAAAAGATAGCGAAAAAAACAAGAACCACCAAGGCCATCCATTCGTAGTTAAAAACAGAAATTCCCGTGCTGTATGCATCTCCGGCAAGACCTACCAGAGCAGGACTTCCCATATTAGCGGCATATAAGGTAATTCCAATGATAGGCCAGGTCATTTTCCGCCCGGCCAAAAAATAATCTTCGTGTGTTTTGTTTTTTGTTTTTTTTCGACTGTAAGCCAGTCCCCACAAGGTAATCCCCACAATGTAAACCAGTATAATGGCAATGTCAATGGGGCTTATAACAATATCTTTCATAGAGAGTATTTAAAAACCGGTTTGGAAAATTACAAAAAAGAGGGATGTCAAAAGTTTTTCCTGCTTTGGACGCAAAAATGGAACAATTATGAAACGTTAAAGCTTCCTGAAAAATTTTGATTCATGAATCTTTATAATAAAAGCAGTTTAAACTTCTGAAAAGCCCTCTCTTTAAACAAAAAACTATCAATATTTCATAAGTTAATTCAAGAAAGCCTGTTTGCTTTATTAACCCGGTAACAAAAGTGCCGGGTTAATAAGGCAATAATCACAGAATATTATTCTTCCTAAAAGTTGTACTGAAATGACAAAACTGCTGAACGTCCCAGAATAGACCGTGCATAGAAATACTGACTATTCACACTCGTTAGTCCGGATCTTGGATTCCCTTCCGTCAGTCCAATAACATTAAACAAATTGTTTCCTGAAGCGGCAATGCTAATGTGTTTAGATATAGCGAAATCCAAACGTGCGTTAATTTGCGAAAACTGGGGAAGCACCTGTTTATTAGCCGGATTTGTAAAACGTTTGCCAAAATATTGCCATGTAACGCTAATATTCAGTTTGCCAAGCTGATAAGAAGGCCTGAAAGTAAAATATAATTTTGGAAGCCGTTGGATATAATGACCGTTAAAGTCAAACAATTCTCCACTGGCATTGTGATACACCCAGTTATGATATTTGGCAGCTTGATAAGTTCCCGTAAAGGAGAGGTTCAGGTTGCCCAATTTTGCTACGGCTTCAAGTTCAAGGCCTGCGGCAGAAGTATTATAATACTGCTGAATAGCTGTTAAAGTGCCGTTTATCAAGACAAAATCAGTAAAGGCAATATGATTGAAATAGCTATAAAATCCGGTTGCAAACAAGGCCAGTTTTGAAGTATTATATTTAAACCCCAGTTCATATTGGTATATACTTTCGACACGGGTATCAGCAGGGAAACCATTAGAAGTAGCCTCCGTTCCACCGAAAGCATAAGAGCGGTCGGCAGGAGCTCTGTGGCCATTACTGGCTCTGGCAAAAATGGCCATATTCTTATTAAATTCGTAATTCAGGCCGAGCGACCACGACAACACACTATAATTATAATGGAACGGGATATATTCACCTGAACCATATTGTACATTTGTTTCGGCTGGCGAAATAATACCATCACCATTCACATCATAGGTGTAATCTTTCACTTTTTCAGTGTAACCATATGTTTTCCCCATATCAAGGCGCAAACCCGCATTAACGGTTAAATTTCCGATATCCCACTCGTCAAAAAGATACAGTGCATTGATTCGCGTTAACGCATAATAATCACGATATAGTGTTCCGTATTGAGAATATCCGTCAGTAGTCAATGAAACACCGGTAGCATCATTGACCAGATTCAGTTTTCGGGTATTGTCTCCCGAAATATCTACCAGCATATTGTGCCACCACCATTTGGAAGAAACTTTATTGGTTGAAAAATTCCATCCTGCGGTCAGTGTATTATTTTTCATTTTTTTGGTGATTTTAAAATCGTTGGCAAATTGTTCGAGTGGCAGATTCACGGCCCACCATCCATAAGTTCCTACGAGTCCATTTCCGTTGAGAGAGCTTATATCTGAAATAGGCTGCCCTGCCTGATAGCCATCAGCAAACGCATAATGATAATCGGTAAGTCCTAAGCTGGTAGCATAGCTGCTGGCACTTTGCGGATCGGTTATACCAAAAATAGAATTGAATTGTAAGTTGATGTATGATTTCTGAAAATTGTCTTTTAGACTCCAGTTGTTTCCAAGGTCAAAAAAGCTTTCACCTCCGAAAGAGAATATTTGCGGATGCATCCCGTCGGCCAGGTTTTCATTTACTTCGGTTCCTGAAGGGGTTGTGGCATGAAGTCTCATCAAATCCAGGCTCTTCATTGTGCCATAATTTGCATTAAATCCCGGAATACTTTTGGCTGGATCGCCCATCATAGGGAAAGGTAAATAAGCAATATTTCGGTCATTCAACAATTTTGTTCTTAACCTGAAGTAGCCTTTTTTAAACAAATAAGTAATATTTGCTTTGATCTGGCCACCGTTATTGGCGGTATATCCGGGAGAACGAATACCATCGTCTGCCCTGTAAAAACCACCTACATTATAACGAATATTTTTTGAGATGGGGCCTCCAATATCAAATCCGGTACGAGAATGCATATAAGTTAAACCGACATATTGAATAAGAGTTCCCTTTGTTGTTGGGCCTCCTGTTTTTGAAATAAAATTAATAATACCTCCGGGAGCATTGCTGGTAAGTACAGAAGCTGAACCACCTCTGACTGCTTCCATCCTGCCAACAGTTTGATCCACCCTTACCATAATGTCCGTATTGCCAAACATCAGGTCGCCGTATTCAAATACCGGCATTCCATCTTCCTGAAGCTGAACATATCGCAATCCGCCCGAGCTGGGTAGTCCGCGGGCAAAAACATTGGCATTTCCTTTTCCTCCTGAACTTTCCACATAAAAACCAGGTATCGACTTAAGCAAGTCTGCAGTGCCCCGGGGAGCCACCTCTTTAATTTGCTTTGCGGAGATAGTTGTAATTGCCACACTGGATTGTAGCTTGGTTTTTTGGTTTTGAACACCAGTAACCACAACCTGATCAAGTGAAAGAAGGTCTTCTTGCAAAATAAAGTTTTTTGAAACTGTTGCACCTTTATTAACGTTAAAATTGTATTCAACAGGCTTAAACCCCGTATATGATACACGAAGGATGTTTTTTCCGGCCGGAACCTGAAGCGAATACTTTCCGTTAAAATCGGATGTCGTTCCCGTGGTGGTCCCTTTGAGTAAAACGGTAGCGCCAGCTACCGGCTTCCCGTCTTTTTGGGTAATGGTTCCTTTAACGGTGCTTTGCGCCATTAACCCGAATGACCAAAATATGGTCAATATCACCATAATAATACGTACAATCTTTTTCATAACAAATAATTTTATTGAATGAATACTTAAATGAACGGTTAAAAGTAAATCATTAATTGTCTGAAAAACAAGGGTATTCTTCTTTCTCTTAACGCACAGGTGAACACACACCTGAATTGTTTATAAATAATCTATTATTGTTTATAACTTTCCATTGTTTGCTGTATAAAACTAATGATTTTTTATATGTGGAAATCCATTATTTTAGCCAAAAATATAATTTTCGATTATGAATAACAGGAAAAGGAGGGTTACCTTAAAAGATATCGCCAACCAAATAGGCGTTTCTCATACAACCGTTTCACGTGCACTTCGAAATCATCCCGACATCAGCTCTGAAAGAAAAGAGCAAATTAGAAATATCGCTAAGAGCATGCACTATAATCCGAATGCTTTTGCGCTTAGTTTACGTAGTTCTTACAGTAAGCTTATTGGTCTGATTATTCCCGAAATTACTTTGTATGCCTTCCCTTCTCTGGTTAAAGGGGTTTCCGAATTTTGTTATAACGCCGGTTATAATGTTATCATTCTTTCCTCTAACGAATCATACGAAAGAGAAGTGCAAAATACCGAACTAATGTTATCAAGTCAGGTGGATGGTTTGTTGGTTGCCATTTCCAAGGAGACACAAAAATATGATCATTTTGAATTACTTGAAGAAGAGGGGATTCCGGTTGTTTTCCTAGATCGTGTCTTTAAAAACTATGGGAAATCCAAAGTAATGATAGATGGTGCAAGGGCTGCTTATACGGCTACCAAACATTTGATTGAAACCGGTCGAAAAAAATTAGCTTATTTTGGTGGAAATCCGTCCCTGTTTATTACCAGACAACGTCTTACAGGTTTTAGAAAAGCACTTCGCGAGTATGACATGAAAGAACATTCCGTTATTTTTGCCGATGATGCGGAAGATGCCCGACATAAAACGTTTGAGCTTTTCAGTAAAAAGGGTATTCCGGATGGAATTATGAGTATCAGCGATGAGGTGCTGACAGGAATCATTCCATCTTTGCAGGAACTTAACATTCGTATTCCGGAGAAAGTGGCCATCATCAGTTTTAGCGATGGGCCTATCTCTCTAATGTACAAACCGGCTATTTCCATTATCAGTCATCCTCTTTCACGTGTGGGGCAGGTGGCTGTTGACTTATTAATTCAGCGAATTGAAAATCCGGAAGGGAAATATCAGCAAATTCGTATTGTCAATACAGAACTGATAATTCGGGGAAGTACTGTTAAACTTGAAGGATAAAATTCGGGATGACTTGTTGACGTGCGCTTTTCTTCGATGGCGCATACATTTTCGGGATTAATACTCAAACGTCCCGTGCTCCGAACGAATGGTCAGTTTTTTTGGCATTGGCAGCCTCCACCCGGCCAACAATACGTGCGTCAACATTGGAACTTTGGCTTAATTGCCATAGTCATTGTGGTTTATTTATTATCAATCTAAATTAATAATTTTTGCTAAATTTTTTATGAAAGGAATAGAAAAAATTATCTACTTTTGACCCATTAATAAATTTAGTCAAAATGGCAGTTATCGAAGGGAAAGTTAGTGTAAAAGATAAAATCATCGAATCGGCAGATGAATTTTTCAGCCATTTCGGGTTTTACAAAACCACCATGGATGAAATTGCCAGAAAAATCCATAAGGCCAAGGGCGTGCTTTACTATTATTTTCGCAGCAAGGAAGATCTTTATACAGAAGTAGTTAAACGCGAACTACAACTTGTTAAAAATGAGCTCACCATTATTGTGAATCGTGACGATGATCCGGTAAGCATTCTTGAAAATTACATTAAAGTGAGGTACCGGATGCTAAATGATGCGCCCAATTACCATGAAACTTTGAAAGCAGACTTTATAGAAAAGTATGGCTTTGTTGAAAATGTTCGTGCTGATTTCGATCATTTTGAACGCGCTCAATTGAAAAAGATATTGGGTGCCGGACAAAAAGAGGGCTATTTCAGGCTAAGTAACATCGACCTGACTTTGGATGTAATTATTACTATATCAAAAAGTATAGAAGTTCCTTTATACCTTCAAGGTAAATACACTGAGTATGAAAATATTATAAACGAAATGATTTCGATTATTTTTAATGGATTAAAAAAATGATGGTTTTGCTCTTTTTTTTTGGCATAATATTTGACTTTCACACTACATGCGTCAATTATTCAATAGGTGAATTATTTTTATTTTTTTAATCGTTAAACTGACTACAGAACAAATAAAATAAAATAAAATAAA